>JANRLS010000116.1:0-112102 GCA_033762315.1 Pirellulaceae bacterium | reverse complement strand
CGTGACCAGACTAGTCAAGGCTCGTTCGTCAAATGGCATGGTGAGGGGTTGCGCTACCATGCCTTACGAGGGGAGGTCCGGGCCATGATTGCCACGGCAGAGAGCATTGCACATGGGGTCGAAGCAGGTGGGGAGGAGCGGAGCGGCGAGCAAGTTGGAGAGCCAGGCGCGGTCGCGGCACAGGCCGCCATTTCGCCCGCGCTTGGCAACGCGAAAATGCCGCCGACGGACCGCGATTTCGAAATCTATCGCGAGGTCGTGCTCGGCGGCCAATCGACTCGCCACGTCGCCGGCCGGCATGGGCTGTCGCAAACGCGCGTGCGGCAACTGATGAAGCGGGTGCTCGAGTTCCTGATGCGGGCGGTGCCGGAGAAGATCCCCGAGCAAACGAAGGAACGCCGGCTCTATGTGGCCGAGCAACTGGCGCGCATGCACCTGGAGCATCTTCATCACGAGTCGCTCGCGATGTGGGAAGCCTCTAAGAAGGCGGCAGGTGCTGGGGGCCTCGGAAAAACTTGCTATCTGGCGGCGGCGACGCGGATCATGGCGACGCTGGCCAAGGTGCCCGTTCACGAGTGGCCCGACTTCGCCCCCGATCCGCACGAGTACGACATCGCCGAGATGGACCCGGACGGCGACCCGCGAATGGAATACAATTCGTACATCGCAGAACTGCACGAGCACGATCCGGATGCGAAACGGGTGTTCGATGGTCTGTTCCCCCCGGTTGGGGACTGCTCAGCCGACGGGGTGAGCAGGGGCCCCATCGATCCCACCGATTATTACGCAAGGTATTTTGCCGGAATGACTTACGACTCGTCCAAAGGGGCTCGATCGGGGCTGGCGAGCAAGAATTCGCTCCCTGCTCAGCCGGACGATTTGCCCCCGGCGAAGCCCCTGCCGGTCGAGGCCGCAAGCGATCGCCTGCCGCTTCCTGGCGGGCCGACCGACCTGCCGCGGCCCGTTCGGCCGGAAGCCAGCGATGTTCCGCTGACCCGCCAGCAGCGCCGCGCGCGCGAGAGGCAGTTGCGAAGGAAGCTGGCGAAACGGGGGTAGGATAACCCGCGGTGCAGCGCTTGACCGGGTGGCTGGTGGTTTGCGGAGCAAACCCAAGCGAGGCCCCGAACTTGCCGTTATCGCCGTGCCTTCCCTGCGACGCCGTGTTCCAGTCCGATCCAGCTGGGTTATGAGTACAAAACCCAGCCACCCAGTCCGGACGGCATGCGATGGGGTCACGCGGTGGGGGGCCGACCTTCCACCCGCCGCTGCGTGATTTCGATGGCCTTCAAAAGGCCGCGGGCTTTGTTGAGGGTCTCTTGATATTCGCTTTGCGGGTCGCTGTCGGCGACGATGCCGGCGCCGGCTTGAATGTAGGCCTGGTTTTCCTTGACGACGAGCGTGCGGAGGGCGATGCAGGTATCCATGTTGCCGCTGTAGTCGAGATAGCCGACCGCGCCGGCATAGGGGCCGCGGCGATGGGGCTCCAGTTCGTCGATGATTTGCATGGCCCGCACCTTGGGAGCGCCGCTGACGGTGCCGGCGGGAAGGCAGGCCTTGAGGGCGTCGAAGGCGTCGCAATCTTCCCGCAAGGTGCCGGTGACGTTCGAGGTGATGTGCATGACATGACTATAGCGCTCGATCACCATCACGTCGGAGAGCTTCACGCTGCCAAACTGGGCGACGCGGCCGACGTCGTTTCGCCCCAGATCGACGAGCATCACGTGCTCGGCCCGCTCCTTGGGATCGGCGAGCAGTTCGTCGGCCAGGCGGCGGTCTTCGTCGTCGGTCGCGCCGCGCTTGCGCGTGCCGGCGAGCGGCCGAACCGTCACTTGCCGCTCGACGACGCGGCACATGATTTCGGGCGAGCTGCCGACGAGCGTCACCTCGGGGGTCCGCAAGAAAAACATGAACGGGCTGGGATTCACCACCCGCAGCGTGCGATACACCTCAAACGGATCGCAGTTGAGCGCCAGCTGCAGCCGCTGGCTGATGACGACCTGAAAAATGTCGCCGGCCCGGATGTATTCGACGCAGCGGCGGATCGCGTCTTCGTACTGTGCTTCGGTGAGGTTCGATTGCCACACGATCTTGGGCTCGCCGACAGTGGCGATATCGACCGGCGGCAAGCTGGTGGGAGCGCTGAGCTTGCTCACCAGCTCGTCGATGCGGCGGCAGGCGTCGTCGTAGGCGGCGCGGACTCCCTCACCCCCGGCCCCTCTCCCACCAGGGGAGAGGGGAGCGTTGAATTGGTCCAGCCGGGCCATCGCGATGACGAACAGGGCCTTGGTCACGTTGTCGAAGACCACCATCCGGTCGTAAAACGCGAACGAGAGATCGGGCAGGCCGCGGTCGTCGGCGGGGGCCTTCGGCAGCTTCTCGACATAGCGGACGACGTCGTACCCCGCGTAGCCGATGGCTCCCCCCTCGAACGGCGGCAGCTCCGGCAGGCGGACCGATTGATAGGCGGCGAGGCGGCGTCGCAGCTCGTTGAGCGGATCGGGGGAGTCGAAGGTTTCTTCCCCCGCTTCGCCGCGAATCGTCACCCGGTTGCCGTGGGCGGTAAGTTGCAGGAAGGGCTCAAAGGCGAGAAACGTGTACCGGCCGACCTTTTCACCCCCGACGACGCTTTCGAACAAGCAGGCGTGGCCGCCAGTATCCAGCAAATGGAAGGCGGTGACCGGCGTCAAGGCATCGCTCAGCAGCCGGCGATAGACCGGCACCAACTGTTGGCCGGCAGCGAGGCGGCTGAAGGCGTCGAAATCGGGAAGGTGGGGCATGGAAAAATCGCGACAAGACTATCTTGTCTTAAGTCGTTTGCCTACAATCACTTAGGGTATTTATTTCGGGCCGTTTTGCATGGGGAGGTAGGCCTGATGGACCAGACTAGTCACTTGCGTCCCGAATCATTGTCAGGGCGGATTTCAACCTAATTCGTAGCTGGATTGTAGAGAAAATCCGCGGTCGGTAACATCCGCCGACTCCACCGCAATGCCAGGAGGCACCCAAGCATGTCAATTGTTGTTGCCCAAGTCGCCGAAACCGACTTCTCGAAGTGTCGCGAGATCGCGGGGCTCATGAAGCACTGGAAGATTCCAGCCGATCGGGAGACGGTTGATCTGTCGTCACTCATGCCGCGCCAAGTGGGCCTGTTCTATTTGTTTCTCGTCGCCATTTGCCACCAAACTTCTCCGCGCGGCCGAAAGGCTCTAGAGGGCGTTGTCGCTGGCGTTCCGCGCAAGGGCTGGGATTTTCTTCTCCACTCATTCCTGCGCGCGGTCGCTGCCGATCCGAGCCTGATTGAGGTCAAAACCTGGCGAGGCTTCGATGTTCTACGGATTCGCGGCTTGTTCTCGTCCGACCTGACTGAACCCGACCAGCGAGCGCGGCTGATCCGCGATCTGGGCGAAGTGATGCAGGCCAACGGCTGGGAGACGGCCGACATGATCCACAAAGAAGCCGCTGGGCACATTCTTGACCGCGAGCCGAGCCTAGTCAGCTTGCTATCCAGATTCCGGGCCTATGACGATCCAGTCCGCAAGAAGACCTTCTACTTCCTGTCGCTGATGCGCAATCACGGCATCTGGCAGTACGTGGATTTGGAGAACCTTGGCGCGCCGGTGGACTATCACGAAGTGCGCGGGCACCTACGGCTTGGCACGGTGCAAATCCATAGCTCGACGTTGCGCAACAAGATCGAGAAGTTCCAGCCGGTCGATCCTGAAGAGGACATCGCCATCCGTCAGGCGACATTTGATGCCATACAGGCCATCGCCGGGCAGGTGGGGCGGACACCGAGCGAGCTGCACTACCTGTTTTGGAACGTCTTCCGCTCCAACTGCGTTCGAGAGTTCCCAAACTGTTTCGGCACACGCCCCTCGCCGCTGCCAGAGCCCTATCGGCAGCTGTCGCCGGACGTAGTTGACAACGCCTGCCCATTCGCTGGAAAATGCCCCTCTGCGGGGAGGCATCGCCCTCCTTGTGAGCATGTGTTTGACACGGATTACTACTAGGAAATTCCAATGGCCGATGACGGACCCAAGCACGGTGCAGAATTGCATTTTGGGTTCATCGAGATGCTGTTTGCGCTCGCCGCAGCCGAAGTTGCCATCAAGGCAGGACAGTTCGTTGACGACGTCACGCAGTGGGATGCCAGCTATTTCGCCGTTGCGTCACACCTAGTGTTAGCTACGGTTGTGATTGCCGCGAGTTGGGTGGGCTGGGGGTCGTCCAAATTTGCTCGCAAGGACAGCGAACTAGGGACGATTTTCTCGCTCGACTTTCTCAAATTGCTAATGGATGTCGGGCTGGTGGTTGCCTACTTCATCCTCGCACATTCGGTTGAAAAGCTCGTTATCGATCCCCAGACCAAAACGATTTCGTTCATACCGAGTGCCGTTCCAGAGTTTCGGTGGGTCACGGTCATTATTGCGGCATACTTCTTCTGGGATATTGTTTCGAAGGTGAAGCAACCCCGTTTCATTTTGACACGCGGATGGGCCAGTGCCGTTTGCCTTGTTCTCGTCATCCTGCTGTGGATCCTAGTTGTTCCCCAGGCGACATCGGGAGTCGGAGCCGTCATTTGCATTGACCTCAGCCTACTTGGCCTCGTGGTGCTATTTCGGGCAATGAAGATGAATGACCTGGATAAGACCGATCTGCGTCAATGGATCACGATGGGGATATGTTTCGTCTTTATGCTGGCCTTTGGATTCGCGTCGAACTTTGTTTAGCGATTCGATCAGTCAGGCCCGCCGCCGCACCGTCCAATCTTGACACACCCCCCGGCCTCCCTAGAATCCATTGCGGTGGGATGAGCGGCGGGCAGCGAGGGTCGTCGCGTGCCGTCCGCCAGTCGCCAATACTCAAACCCAGCGCGCCGTTATGAAGTGCCAGCAGTGCGAAAAACCGGCGACCTTTCACATCACCGAGCTGACCGGCCCGGAGCCGCAAGAGGTCCATTTGTGCGAGGGGTGCGCGAAGACCTATTTGACGCAGGGGGACGGCCCTCCTTCCCCCGCCGCTCCGACGCTGGCGGCCGTGCTGGCCAAGCAGCTCAAGCTGGGTCAGGCGGCCGAGGAGCTTTCGAAGCTCGATCAGCGGGCCTGCCCGAAGTGCGGCATTACGTTTTATGAGTTTCGCAACCAGGGGCGGCTTGGCTGTCCGCACGATTACTCGTTTTTCGAGCGCGAGCTGACGCCGCTCATCATGAACATCCACGGCGAGACCAAGCACACCGGCAAGCGGCCCCAATCGGCCGCGCCGAGCACCGCCGAACAGACCGAGCGGATTCGCCTTCGCCGCGAAATGAAGCAAGCGATCGACAAGGAAGATTACGAGCGGGCCGGCCAACTGCGCGACGAGTTGCGCCGCCTGGGAGACGAAGGCCGCCCCTGAACACGGACGAGCCTCCCACGGACCGGGCGGCATGGTAGGATGCGTTTATGCCCTCCCTGAAGTTTGACGAACTCGCGCAGCGCTGCGGCGAATGGCTCCGCGGCGGCGGTCCGCAGTCTGAAATCGTCATCTCTAGCCGCATTCGCCTGGCCCGCAATCTGGCCGATTTTCCGTTCATTCGCCGCTGTTCCGAGACCGACCGCGTCGCCATCGAAAAGTCGTTTCGCCAGGCGATTGGCCAAATCGCCGAGTTCAAGTCGCTGTGCCCGGTGAACGTGGCCGAGCTCCCCTCGCTCGACCGGCAATTCCTGGTCGAGCGGCAGCTCATTAGTCGCGAGCTTTCCGAGGCTTCCGGGGCGCGCAGCGTCTTCATCGATTCGCAGGAAACCTTCAGCCTGATGATCAACGAGGAGGATCATCTGCGGATGCAGGTGATGCACAGCGGACTTGACCTCGAAGCCGCTTGGACGCAGATCAACCAGATGGACGATTGGCTCGGCGAGCGAGTCAGCTTCGCGTTCGACGACCGCCTCGGCTTTCTCACCGCATGCCCGACGAATGTCGGCACCGGGATGCGGGTGAGCGTCATGCTGCATCTGCCGGCTTTGGTCATTACCCAGCAGATTGAAAAGGTCTTTCGCAGCTTGCAAAAGATGGGGCTGGCGGTGCGCGGCCTGTATGGCGAGGGCTCGCAAGCGATGGGGGATTTTTACCAAATCAGCAATCAGATTACCCTCGGCCGCAGCGAAGCCGACCTGGTGAAGCAGGTGGGCGAAGTGATTCCGGTCATCATCGACTACGAGAACCAGGCCCGCGCGTTTCTCGTCAAGGAAAGCAAAAAGGACCTGCACGACCGGGTCAGCCGGGCCTATGGCATCCTCTGCACGGCCCAAACGATCAGCAGCGAAGAGACGCTGCATCTTTTGTCGAGCGTGCGGATGGGGGTTTATCTGGGGCTGATTAAGGACCTCGAAATCCCGATCATCAACAAGCTGTTTATCCACACCCAGCCCGCCCATCTGCAAAAGCTGCGCGGCATTCCGCTTGATACGGCCGAGCGAAACGTCGAGCGCGCGCACTATCTGCAAGATCACCTGCGGAAGCGTCCCGGCGGCCCGCTGGGGCAAAATTAGCGGGGCGCTGGCTGGATGAGCGAACTACTCTTCCCCCCGCTGCTCGCGGCGGAAAACGGCCACGACATCCTCGACCGGCACGACGAACAGCTGATTATCCGCCTCAAAATCGACCGGAATCGCGTTTTTGGGGTGAAACAAGATTTTGTCGTATTGCCGCAGCGGCACGTCTTCGTCGTGCTCGACCTGGGCCGAAATGGCCACGATCCGGCCGGTAATCGTGGGAATTTCCGATTGATCGGGCAGGGCGATTCCCCCCTTCGTTTGCCGCTTGGGCTCGTCCTTGCGAACCAGCACCCGGGCACCAATCGGTTCAACATACTCCAAAGCGCGGGGCTTGGTTTTTGACATGCGGAATGCTGGGATGGAAAGCCAAAGGGGACTGCGAGTTATGGCGAACCGCCGCAGTCTCAAACTTACTCAGAGCGGGCGAAATCGGCAAGTTGCGGGGGCGGGAAATGCCTCGCAACGCCGGTCAAAATGGGCAATTTTTTGCTCGCCGGGGATGATCTTGTCGCTCGCCGGTCCCCTCGCGTATGATCCGGCCCGCTTCGGCGGGGAAGCATCCGGGGACGCGCTCCGCGCGCATCAACCGAACACTGGGCGGCATTCAGACGGCGGGCCAAATCCGATGACATGCGAAGCCTACAACTCGACTCGGTCGTCGCTGGCGGCCTTCCTTTTCGCGCTTCTCGTCCCGTTGCTGGCGACTCACTCCGCGGTGGCCGAGGAGGCGGACCTCGCCTCGCGCCGGGCGGCTTTGCTCGCCAAGCGCCCGGCCAACTTGAGCAAGTCGTTTGCCGGCGTCGAAGCAACCGCGGCGAGCGAACCCGAACAGTTGCCCCCGGCTCGACTGCCTGATTCGCGGCGTCCAGCCACCGCCGCGCCGGGACAAGACTATGTCATTGTCGATGATCCCGCCTTGAACGCCGGCCTCGATGGCCTCGACTACGACCCCACTTGCTGCCCGCCAAGTCGCTTGTGGGTGCGAGCCGAATACTTGCTCTGGTGGGTGCAGGGTTTTTCGACTCCCGCCCTCGTCACGACCAGCACCAGCGGCACGCCGGCGGCGCAGGCGGGAGTGTTGGGCGTCGAGGGTACCTCGGTCCTCTTCGGCGACGAGCGGCTGGCGGGAGGAATTCGCTCCGGCTTGCGGCTGACGGGGGGAACGTGGCTGAACGACTGCGGTACGGCGGGCATTCAGGTTGGTTTGCTCGGACTCGCCACCGATCACGAAAATTTCTATTCCGACAGCAGCGAAGATCCGATTCTCGCCCGCCCGTTTTACAACGTCCAGCGCGGCCTCGAAGGGCAAGATGCGGAGCTGATCGCCTATCCGGGATTGCTCAGCGGCAGCATCGCCGTCCGCTCGTCCACCAGCATGCAAGGGCTCGATTTTCTGCTGAGGCACCAACTGGCCAGCGATTGTTGTTGGCGAGTCGATGGCCTCGCGGGGCTGCGCTATCAGCGGCTGCACGACCAACTAACGATCAGCGACGACCGCCGCGTCCTTTCCACGCTGACGAACCTTCCCGTCGGCACCACGATTTCCGAAACCGACCAATTCGACACGGTTAACCAGTTCTACGGAGCGCAGGTCGGCGTCGTCGCCCAGCGGACCTATTGCCAGTTCTTTCTCGAAGGGACGCTTAAAGTCGCCCTCGGCAACACCCATTCGCGGGTCAAAATCAGCGGCGAATCGACCCGCACCACTCCCGCCACCGCCGGCCCCGCGAACGTGGTCAACCTGCCGGGTGGTCTGCTCGCTCAAGAGACGAACATCGGCACCTACGACTACGACAAATTCTCGGTCATTCCCGAGCTGGGCGTCACCGCCGGCTACGACATTACCCCCTGCCTGCGGGCGACGGTCGGCTATACGTTTCTCTTCTGGAGCGGCGTCGCCCGCCCCGGCGAGCAAATCGACACCAACCTGAACCTGACGCAGCTCTCGACCGGCGGTCTGGTCGGCATTCCGCGGCCGCAATTTCGCCGGAGCTGCGAGGATGTTTGGGCGCAAGGAATCAGCTTCGGCATCGACTACCGGTTTTAGTCGATTCGGCCGGCATAGGACTCGCCATCGTGGGACGAAGCCGTGCTTCGTCGCGAGCCATGCAAGGCGAAGCAAGGCTTCGCCCTACGGCTTTTTACGAGGCGAAGCATGGCTTCGCTCTACGGCCTGGCGGCAACGTTGCGCCGAATTCACACCTGCCGGCGGACCACTTCCACGTTCTGCACGATCCAGCATTGCCCCACGTCGGGCGAATTGGCCAGCATCATCGCGGTGCCGCGAGCCCGGTTCAGGTCGGCATGATCGCTGTGATACCGCACCATTCCGGCCTGATCGCGCAGCTCGTAGAGCACCAGCGCTTCGCTGCCGGGTGGGGGCGGAGGCGTGGGCTTCGCCGCCGACTTGGCGGGCGAATGCTTGGGTGCGGGCTTCTTCACGGGCTTTTTCGGTTTCTTCTTCGCCATGTTGCATCTCCGAATTGGTTTGACTTGCCGACGCCCAGCCGCGGCGAGCTACCGCAGCTTGCGCCACGCCGACAGCGCGGGATGCGGCTCCCGGTTCGGCGAGAACAGCCCCCACGACTTCTCGATTTCCAGCTTCGACTCCTGGCTTTTCCACGGGAGATCGAAAGCCTCGAAGCCGACCCCCAGAAACGCCCAGTTTTTGCCGGCCATCGCCAGCGTGCCGGGCTTCAGATAGCTTTGCCAAAAATCGAGCTGCGATTGCGGGGTGAACTGGTCCTTGCCCGCGTGCGGAAAGCCAGTTTCCTTCAGCACCACGGGCTTGCCGGTTGCTTGGGCCAGCTTGAGCGCCTCGTCGCGCGCCCAGGCAGCAGCCTCGGGGGCAGCCAATTCCTTGCGGTCAAACACGGGGTGGATATTGGGGCACAAAAAATCGCCAAACTTGCGGACGACTTCTTGCTGATACCCGACCAGCGGCTCGCTCGTGCTGATCGGCACCGACTTCGGCAATTGCCCCCGCAGCCGCTTTTCGGCGATCGCCAAATCCTCGGCTTCGTAGCGCTGGAAGGTGATCCCCTCATTGCCGACGAGCACGGCGAGGGCGAAACTCGCTTCGTACTGTCGGGCGAGGGCTGCTACGCCGTCGATCTCGCTGGCCGACTTGGGATTCCAGATCGACAGAATCACCGCGCGAAACTCCAACTCTTTGGCGATGGCGACGATTCGCGGCGTGCAGGCTTCGTGATAGCCATAGAGCACAAGGCCGTTGAAGTGCGAGCGCAGCGCGGTCAGATCAGCCCGAATGGAACTGGTTGGTAGCTTCCCTTGATTCGCCTCGAAGCGCGGATCGAGCTGCGACGGGGTATAGGCGATCAGCTGCACCGTCTCCGGCCCGGTGAGCAACGAGAAGAGCCGATTCCGCTGGTCGAGCGGCGGGCCGGCCTGGGCGAGCGATGCGCAGGCTAGCCCGCAAATCGCCAGAATCGACGCCAAAAAACGCATGAATGCCCCCCTGAATGATTTTCCATAATAACCGGGAATAAATCGGCCGCGCCGGGCATCCTCGGTTTGGCGGGGCATTTTTCCGGTTTTTTTCTCCTTGGGGGGCGAACCTGGGGCTGCACCCGGTCGTCTAATCCTGCGGTAGCCGCGAGGTTTTGGTGCCACGCGGGCAATTTTTCCGGATTTCAGCCATGTCCCCGATGCAGATTCAGCGCGATTTTTCGAGCGAAAGCGGTCGCTTTGCCGCCGCGGCGTGGCTGTTTGCCTATCCGCTACGCGGCTGACACCCGGGTTCCAACCCGAACGTGCGAAAAGCCCGGTGTCAGCAAAGGACAGCGGGCTTTTTTATTGGGCTGGTAGCTGAGATGGCCTAGCGCTTGGCTGAAAACCAGGAGACGAGGATTCGAGCGCCTCCCGGCCCACTGTGCGCGCGTTTAGATACAAAAACTGGCCCGCTCGACTTCAGGTGAGGTCGTCGGTTTTTCAAGCCGAAGAGAGGGGTTCGATTCCCCTGCGGGTCGCTGGACGAGTGACCAAGAGGTAGTCGCGGGCTGGTTGCCCGACTTCGGCTGATAACCGGAGCGCGCCGGGTTCGATTCTCGGGGCTACCACTGAATTCGAGATTGAAACTGGGATGGAAGTGTTAGCGGCAGCATTTCCGGTTCTTACCCGGAAGGTGAGGGTTCGAGTCCCTCTCGTCCCACTGGCTATTTGACAATTTGGTGCGACCGCATGCGCCCATGATGTAATGGGAGCCTGCTGCCTTGCCGAGGCGGAAGCGCGGGTTCGATTCCCGCTGGGCGCTTTACATGCAGTTCCAGGTTCAAAGTTCAAAGTTCAATGTGATTGAAATTCAACTTTGAACTTTGAACCTCGAACTTTGAACCATGTCTTTGAATTTACTGCGGGGTCGTTCAACGGTAGGACGGGACGCTCTGAACGTCTTGATGTTGGTTCGATTCCAGCCCCCACAACTATTTGGAAGTCATCCGGCCCGGATGAGGAACCTGTCTCGAAAACAGGCGCGGCTAATCCCCGTTGTGGGTTCGAGTCCCACGGCTTCCGCTGACTTGGTCCTGTGGCCTAGCGGCAAAGGCAGCGCCCTTACAAGGCGACGAGCGGTGGTTCGAGTCCACCCAGGACTACTGAAATGATTCGTCCTCGTGGAGCAGCCCGGAGTGCTCGCTACCCTGTCACGGTAGAGGTCGCCGGTTCAAATCCGGTCGGGGACGCTCGCGGCGCAAGCCGCATCCAACATAGCCCGGTACGCAAACTGGCAAAGCGGCGAAGCTCAGACCTTCGGGTCTGTGGGTTCAACTCCCACCCTGGCTACTGCGATTGACTTTCACACTCGCGCGTCGGTTGGGCATTGGCAAGCCTCGGTGCCTGTAAAGCACTCGCCTTCGGGCTCTGCAGGTTCAACTCCTGCCCGGCGCACTGGAGAGCGGAATTCATTCCGCTTTGTTCCTTCACGTTTTTGCGGGTGGGCCAGAGCCCAGCAGAGCCTCATAAGCTCCGCCCGTCGGGTGCGACTCCCGAACCCGCGACTAAACGTCCTAAGATCCCGTGGTCCAGCGGCAACGACACCTGGCCGACATCCAGGAGAGCGATGGTTCGATTCCATCCGGGATCACTGCAATTGGTTGACGGAGATTGGTCTGGAGGTGTTCTGGCTGCACGCCGCCGTGGTAAGGCGGAAGCTCGGGTTCAACTCCCGACCGGACCTCTGAGGCAGCATAAACGAAGCAAAATTTAATCTGGGCCGCTCGTCCAACGGAAAGATGCCTGGCCTGCAACCAGGAGATCGGGGTTCGATTCCCCGGCGGGTCCACTCGCTCGACAATTCGGAAGGGAGTCAGATACGGTTCGCTGGGCCGGTTTGCTAAACCGCGCGACGCTAGTCATGTGGGTTCAAATCCCACCCCTTCCGCTGTTCGACATGGCTCGATGGTGAAACGGACCATCATGCCTCGGTTCTAACGAGGAGTTCCGGGTTCAAATCCTGGTCGAGCTACTGCGGGCCTGATTTACACGAGTGTGCTCCTGGGTGGGCAAGCAGCCTCCAAAACTGCCGCACGGGGTTCGACTCCTCGCGCTCGTGCTGTTCGCGTCTGTCCCGATGGTGTAGCGGATGGCACCGGACCCTCCGAAGGTCCAGGCCCTGGTTCAAATCCAGGTCGGGATACTGACAGGAAATGATTGTCCTCGGGGTGTGCCGGATTCGCACGCGACCCTGCGAAGGTCGAAGACCAGGTTCAATTCCTGGCGAGGGCACTCACCAGTTTCGCAACTGCCTATAGCGGCAGGAACACCACGATCTGATCCTGTATTTCATCAGGCGTAAAGCATTCCATGACCAGCAGAATATCTTCGATTGCCGAACCAATCGCCTGTCGGTTGGTGGTGGCGATGATGCCGGGCATCGACTCACCCCGCGACACTCGCTCTCTTGCAAATCCGAGCATCGTGTTGCGATCATTGGTGATCAGCACGCGGTTTTCGCTGGCAGCCCATGCCAAGACATCGGGATCGGGCGTTCCTTCGGGCAGGACGGTCCACGTCTCCACCAAGTCGATTGCGGGAAATCGCCGTCGGAGGCCACGGATGATGTCGCCGTGAACGTCGGCATCAGTGGTCAGTCGGAGCAACGTCATTCTCCCTGGCTCGCCGCGATTCTAACTCCTCGCGCGAAATCTTCGGTCGCGCCTCCTCGATCTGCTGACGGAAAGAGTCTGCCTCCTCTTTGCGCTTTGCTAGGTAGGCGCTGACTTCATCGTAGTGCGACAGGTAGAAGGCAATGGCGGCATGAACTTCCGCCAGTTTTAGCGTTTCGTAAGCCCGCACTAAATCCTCGGGCGACATTCCGTTCTCGTACTGCTCGACCACCAAATCCAAACTGACTCGCGACCTCCCTACCCGAATGACATTGCCGGGATCAATTCGCAGGGGCAGGCGCTCGCCATGACTGCCCAAGGCCTTTATTGACTCGTTTAACACCTGGCCAAACATCTCCGGTATCAGGTTTTGGCCCACGCTGAGCAAATCTTCGGTTGCCTCGCGCGAAAGAGGAGGCGACTTGGTCATCACCACTTCGCCCGGTTCTAATTGTCCAGCTTTGACATCGCCGCGATGGTAAATGACGACCCCGGCGAACGTCTCGCGATTAATCAACTCAGCAATAAGTTGATCCTTGGAATAGTGCGCTAGCGACTCGATCGACATGTCGCATTGCTCCAAAAGCCGGAGGTCAGGTCCGTTCCCGGAACGGTGCTCGAATCCCGGGGCGCGAACATTTCACGTCACCTCCCCTACCACATTGTACTTCTCCTTCCTATTTGGGGAAATCGAATTTGACATGCTGCCACGCGGATGCAGCCGAAAACGGCTCTACAAAACTCCATACATCTGAAACGCCGCCGTCGCCGAGAGGCCACCCGCAATCGCGTCGCGGACGATGTTCTCGGCATGGACTTTTTCCCAGGCCCGGCGGACGACCTCCGCTTCGACGGCTTGGGGAACAACGACCACCCCGTCGCTGTCGGCTACTACGAGGTCTCCGGGTGAAAAGAGCACTCCGTCGATCTCGACCGGCACGTCGATGTCAATCACGCGGTTGCGGTCCTTGCTGTCGTAGAGGCAGGTTCCTAGTGCCCAGACCGGAAAGCCCATCGCGGTCATTTTGGCGGTATCGCGGACCGCGCCGTCGATGATGGCCCCCACGCAGCCAGTGCGGCGGGCGGCAGTCGAAAGCAACTCGCCCCATAGGCCCGAGCGAAAAGTTCCACCCGCCGCGCCGATCAGCACGTCGTCGGGCCGGCAGGTATCGACCGCCTTCAGTTCCAGTTCGTAGGGACTGGGGTCGGGATGGGCCATGTCGGCCCACAGTGTCGTTTTGCAGCGGCCAATCAACACTCCCGGCACCGTCAGCGGTCGCAGCGGCACGCGGGGGGATTGCCGCGGGCAGCCGACCGCGTCGAGGGCGTCGCAAACGACGGCGCTGTAAAACACGCCCCGCATCATGGCCAAGGTGATGGGCTGGTCGGCAGACATGAAGGGATACCTCGCGACGGGTGGGGTTTTGCCGGAAACACGGAATCTAGGGCTCCGGCCAGCGAAATCAACCCCGTGGCGAGCGAAGTGCGGTCGCGGGCGATTGAAACCGTCCGCCGCGGCAACTACAGTCCAAAGAGTCTTGTCCTTCCATTCTGGAATTTCGCCATGGCCAAAAAAGCCGCCGCCGAGCCGAAACCCGCCCCGAATCAACCTGCCGACAGCTTTGTTGAGCTGATGCTGGTTGCCGCCGACTTCGTAAAGAGCCAGGGGGGCATGGATGCGGCCAAAAAGGCCCTGCACGATGCCGGTGCCTTCATCGAACGGGCCGGCGGAACCGCCAAGGCCGAAAAGGCCCTGGCCGTGCTCGAAAATCTGAAGGACAAAATCGGCTAGGTCGCTATCGGGCTAGGCCTTGCCTTTGGCGGCGGGGGCGTTGCCATTGCTGGCGGTGGCGGCGGGCGTCGCGCCGTCGGCACCCAGTTTGACGAGCGATTCCGGCAGTTCGATGCCCCCGATGTCGCGCATCACTTGCATCATCGGCGGCAAGGTCTTGGCCATGCCGCTGAGGAAATCCGCCGTGCTGCTGCGGCCGTTGCTGCCGCCGTTTTCCCAAACCACGACCTTGTCGAACTTGATATTCGAGATGGCCCGGCTCGAAGCTTCGGCCAGGTTGTCGAGGTGTTCCAGCATCAGCATCTGGAAGGCCTGCGTCGAGCCGCCGCACGCTTCGACGATCTGCTTGAGACCTTCCCCCTTTTTGGCCAGGATTTCGTAGCTGCCGCGGGCTTCGGCATCGAGCTTGAGGAAGATCGCATCCGCCTCGGCTTTCGCTTCGATGCGGCGTTTCTCGGCAGCCGCCTCGGCATCGACGATCTGCTTGGCTTTCTGAGCCTTGGCGGGAGCTTCCAGCTTGGCCCGCTGCTCGGCCTCGACCTTCTCGGCTTCAGCCAGGGCAGCCTTGGCCATCGCTTTGTTTTGCACTTCCAGCACGTTCGCCTCGGCCTGCTTGCGGCGACCTTCGCCCCGTTCGTAGGCCTCGGCCTTCTTGATCGCCAACTCCGCCTGCGACGCCGCGACCCGCGCGGCGGCCTGGTTTTCGCCGTCGATCGCGCCGGCATCGGCTTCGGCCACTTGCACGCGCATTTGCTGCTCGGCCGCTTTCACCTGGGCTTCGCGCTCGAAACCGGCCGTCTTTTCGCCAATCGCCTGTTCTTTCTCCAGCGTGGCGATCCTCACCGCTTGCTCGCGCTGCGCCTCGCGGGTGCCAATCGACTGCTCTTTACGGGCATTGGCCACCTGCACCGACTTATCGCGCTCGGCCGAGGCGACGCGAGTCTCGCCCATCTTCTCGTTGTCGGCCACATCACCGCGAGCCTGCTGAATCGCCAGCGAAGCCGCCTTTTGGCCGATGGCGTCGATATAGCCGGATTCGTCGGTAATGTCGGTGATGTTGACGTTGATTAGCTGCAGGCCGATCTTCGCCAATTCCGGCTCCAGCGAGTGCTGCACGTGCTGCAGGAACTTGTCACGGTCGCGGTTGATCTCTTCGATTCCCATCGAGGCGATCACCTGCCGCAACTGGCCGAAAATCATTTCCTCGGCTTGCTTGCGAATCTCTTGCACGGTGAGCCCGAGCAAGCGGACCGCGGCGTTCTGCATCACTTCGGGCTTGGTATCGATCGCGACGGTGAACACGCTCGGCACGTTCACGCGGATATTCTCGGCCGACAGCGCCCCGCGGAGAGGTACCTCGATCTGAATCGGCTCCAGGCTCAGATAGGCATAGTCTTGAATCAGTGGCCAGACGAAATCGGCCCCGCCATGCACCGTTTTGCTTGCCCCTGCCTTGCCAGTGCGGCCATAAATGACCAGCACTCGGTTGCTGGGACAGCGCTTAAAGCCCCGCACAAAAATGATGAGCAGACCCACCGCCATCATCACGGCGAGGCCAATCAGGATCGCCATAAAGAGCGGAAACAGTTCCGCCCCCAGTTGCGCCAGCAGCAGGTTTTGTGTCATGACCATATTCCCCGATGTGGTGATCGTTGTTCGTGATGGTGGCGATGCTAGGAGTCAGGAGTCAGGAGTCAGGAGTCAGGAGCAATTTGCACTTTCAACCTTGAACCCCAAACGGTCACGCCGCGCTTCCCACCGGCAGCGGCTCGACTTCGAGCGTATTGCCGGTGATGCCGACGACGCGCACCTTGGTGCCGGTGGCCAGGCTGCTGGGGCCGGCGGTGATCGCCTCGTATTCGACCAGGCGGTCCTGAATTTTCAGTTGCACTTTGCCCGCTTGCGATTTGGCGGCGGGAATGGGGATATAGACCGTGGCTTCCTTTCCGAGCGCGTGTTTGACGCGAATCGTGCCATCTTCCCCCAGCCGGCCCATCGCCCGGACCATCCAATGTACGCCATACATTGCGGCGAAGCCCGCCACCCCCGCCAGCAACAATTGCACCGGGGTCGATTGCTGGGCCGAATTGGCCGCCAGCCCCGCTAGCCCAAAAAAAGCCGCCGCCGCCACGAGCGTGCGGAAAGAAATCATCGCAAAGAGCCACGAAGAGCCGTGGTGGCCCCCCGAATCGTGCCCCTCACCATCGGCACCGTGGGCACTATCGAACTGCGCGTCAGGGCCGGCATCGGTATGAAAATCGCCATGCCCGCCGTCCAGGCCATGATCGCCGCCGAGGCCAACGAGCGTCATCACGAACTGAATGATTAGGATCGTACCGCCGACGATCGCGCAAAAGGTAAAAAACCAGCTAAGACCGTCCATCGTAGCGCCCCCGAAGGTGGGACAAAGGATCGTTTGCGAGTAGTTCGCCGGCCAGCCGCCAATCTTGGCGAGCCGTCGGGCATCTTCGGTCAAGGCTGGCGTAAAGTCAATTCGGGCCGCAGTTTGCGTCGATTCCGAACGTAGCGTTCCGAATCGCCGCTCAGGCCCCTCTCTCTGGAATTGACGGCCCCGACTCATGTCTCCACGCCTTCGCTTCTGGATCACGCTCTCCGCTGGTGCCACGCTGGTTGCACTGTCCGCGATAGTGCTCACGGGGTGGGTCCTGCATATCGAATCGCTGCTTCGCGTGCTTCCCGCCGCGCCGCCGATGCGTTTCAACACCGCGCTGTGCTTTGGACTGACGGGGAGCGCGCTGTGCTGCCTCGCTGTGGCCAATTGGCGAATGGCGCGGGTTTGCGGCGCGGCAACGACGCTGCTCGCTTTACTGACGCTCAGCCAATACGCGCTGCCGTTCAACCTGGGGATCGACAACCTGTTTTTTACCGACTGGAGCGGATTTGGCCCGAATCCCCCCGGCCGCATGGCCTTCAACACGGCCATTTGCTTGGTGCTCCTTGGACTGGCGACGGTCTCACAATCGTTTCCCGGAAGGCACGGGTGGCAGTATCTGTTTGAAGGACTGTGCGGCTCGACGGTCTTTGCCGCGGCGGCGGTCGCGGCTTTCGGATACGGATCGGGATTGACCGCGGCTTATGGCTGGGGGGGCACGCTGGGGATGGCAATTCACACGGCCGTGGCCATGCTTGTCGGTGGCGCGGTGATTACCACGCGGGCAATCAGCCGGGCGCTCGAAGAGCGGGTGCCCCCCTCCTGGCTCCCGCTGCCCGCGGGAATTGCCGTCGTGACGGGAACGATTGTCCTCTGGCAGGCGCTGGTCCTGCGTGAGTTGGTCGAGCTTGACCGCACCACCGAGTTGCACGCGACCAATCTGGCACGGCAACTGGAAGAACGACTGACCGACCGGCAGAACGCCCTCGCCCGCATGGCCGCTCGCTGGTCGCGCGGCGGACAGCCCGAATACTCCCTCTGGCAAGCCGACACCGAGAACTACATGCGCCACTATCCCGATATTCAGGCCCTCGCCTGGACCGACGCCGCCGGCAAGATCCAGTGGATTGTGCCGACCAAGGGGAACGAGCCCGCGAAGGGGCTGAACGTGCTGTTTGAACCTCGGCGGCGCGAAGCGTATGCGGCCGCGGAGCGCACCGGCCGGCCGCAAATTACCCGGACGATTGATCTGGTGCAGGGGGGCCGCGGCGTGGTGGGGCTTGCGCCAATCATCGAGCGCGGGGATTTTCGGGGTTGCTTGGCGTGCGTCTTTCGGATCGACAGGCTCATGAAACAAGCGACCGCGGGCGATCTGGCCCGTGATTATCGCGTGGCGGTGTTTGATGGGGACCAGCAGGTGTATGGCCCCACGCTGGATGACGACAGCCCCGCCAAGCGCGACCGCGAGCAGTCCCTTGCCGCGCATTTGCCCTGGCGACTGCAAGTGTGGCCGACCTTCGCCACGGTCCGCGCCGAGCGTAGCCGCATACCCGAATTAGTGCTCCTGGTGGGGCTGGTCGTCGCGGCCCTGGTGACGCTGGTCGTTCACTTCTGGCGACAGGCCCGCCGCCAAACGCAGCTTGCTGAGGAAGCTGCGGTGGCGCTGCGAATCAGCGAGGATCACCTGGCAACGGCTGTCCGCGGATCGGCCCAAGGCTTGTGGGATGCGGACCTCGTCACGGGCAAGATTCACCATTCCCCCTATTGCAAGGTGATGCTGGGCTATCAGGAAGAGGACCCAGTCGATCGGCTTGAAGATTGGTCATCGCGCGTGCATCCGGGGGATTTGCCCGCCGTGCAAGAAGCGCTGGCCGACCATTTGCGCCGCCGCGTTCCTTACGACGTGGAATATCGGTACTATCCCGCGCCGAGCAAGCTGCGGTGGTTTCGCGCTCGCGCCCGGGCCATTTGGGACGAGCACGGCCGGGCCATTCGCATCGCCGGCTCGGTGGTCGATGTCACCGACCGCAAGCGGATGGAAGCCGAGTTGCGGACAACGCTGGGCGAATTGTCGGCGAGCAACGAAGAGTTGCAGCGACTGGCCGAGGTTGCCCGCTCGGCCACGGCGGCGAAAAGCGATTTCCTCGCCAATATGAGCCACGAGATCCGCTCGCCGCTGACGGCGGTTCTGGGCTTTGCGGAGCTGCTCCAGGATGAATGCTCGTCGCCGGAGGCGCGCGACGCCGTTAGCCGCATCCGCCGCAATGGCGAGCATTTGCTGCAGGTCATCAACGACATTCTCGATCTCTCGAAAATCGAAGCGGGCAAGCTGGACGTTGATCCGGCCCCCTGCGACCTGGCAAGATTGCTAAGCGAAATCATGCTGCTTTGGGAGGGCCGCTGTCAGGATAAGGGCGTGCGGCTGTCGCTGGATTATGTCTCGCTCATTCCCGCCGCCATCCAAACCGACCCTCTCCGCCTGAAGCAAATTCTGCTGAATCTGGTGGGGAACGCGGTCAAATTCACCTCGCAGGGGCAGGTGCGAATCGTCGTGCGGTGCCAGGCCGAACGCGCGCAGCTCACCATCGATGTGTACGACACGGGCATCGGGATGACGCGCGAAGAGCTGGCCCGCGTGTTTCAGCCCTTCACCCAGGCGGACGGCAGCACCACGCGGCGCTTCGGCGGCACGGGGCTGGGCCTTTCGATCAGCCAGCGCCTGGCGGAGCTGCTGCAGGGCAAGATCACCGCCACCAGCACGCCGGGGCAAGGGAGCGTCTTTCGCCTCGTGTTGCCGATTGGAATTGCCTCAAGAGCGCCGTGGATCGATGCGGGGGCGGTACCGCCAGCGGACGATGTCACCGCGGACAGCAAAACGATAGCGAGGCCGACCACACTCGCCCGGACAGTGCTTTCCGGACGGCGAATCCTGCTCGCCGAGGACGTGGACGACAACCGGAGATTGGCGGTTCATTTGCTGGAGCGCGCGGGAGCCAAAGTGGAGACGGTGGAAAACGGCGAGCAGGCCGTGCGGCGGGCCTGTGCGGCCGTTTCCGCCGGCCAGCCGTTCGATGTGATTCTTCTCGACATGCAGATGCCCGTGCTCGATGGCTATTCCGCCGCCCGCCAGCTGCGCGACCAGCACTACGACCTGCCGATCATCGCCCTCACCGCCCACGCCATGGCCGACGACCGGGAAAAGTGCCTGAATGCTGGCTGCTCGGACTATGTCACCAAGCCGATCGATCAAGCGGCATTGCTGGCGACGATTGCCCGGTGGCTGGCCCCTTGCGAAGCCGATATCGAAGGCCAGATCGCTCAAGCTAGCCGGGAATTGACGCTACTTCCCCACGCCGGGCCGCTGGCGTGGGATAGCCGAGTCGCTTATCGACGAGGTTGATGAGGGGCCGGCCGGCAAAATAGCGCCGCAGGTTTTCGCAAACGAGATCGGTCGTGTCGTCCGCCCGCCGAGCCGACTGCGCGCCGACGTGCGGCGTGATCAGCACGTTGGGCGACTCCCACAGCGGGCTATCCGCCGGCAGTGGCTCGATTTCGGTGACATCGACGCCGGCCGCCCCCAGTTGCCCCGACTGGAGCGCGGCGATCAGATCGGCTTCGACGACGATTGGCCCGCGGGCGACGTTGATGAAAATCGCGCCGCGCCTCATCTGGGCGAACTCGCGCGCGGCGATCATCCCCTGCGTTTGCTCATTGAGCGGAGCACAAAGGATGACGATGTCGGATCCTGCCAGCAAGCGACCGAGCTCGCCGGCCGGCCAGAGTTCATCGACACAGGCGGGGCGCTCATCGGCAAACATGTCGGTAGCGATGATCCGCGTTTTCCAAGGGCGCAGCACTTCGGCGATCCGGGTGCCATTGCCACCTAGGCCGATGATCCCCACCGTCGCGCCGTGTAAATCGCGGGTCGGGCGGCGGATGAATTCGCGCTTTAGCTGGGCCCGGAAAAACGTCGGCAAGCCGCGCAATAATCCCAACAGCAAGGCCAGCGTCTGCTCGGCCACCTGATCGGCAAACAGGCCCGAAGCACTGGTGACGATCGTTGGCGAGGCGATTACTTCCGGGGTCAGGCAATGGTCTAGCCCCGCTGCCGACGATTGAATCCACGCGAGCCGGCCGCCGCGGACCACCTCCGGCCAGGGGACCGGCACCTTGGCATGACCGCAGAAGATATCGGCCGCCAGCAATTCCTGGGCAATCTTCTCTTGTCCTGCATCGATCACCTCATGCCCCCGTGCCGCCTCGCGGATTCGCGCCAGGTGTCGGGGCTCGATCGGATGGCAGAGAACGATGCGCATGGGGTTCGATGTCCTTGGTCAGTTGTCCGTGGTCCGTCGTTGTTCTTCCACGGACAACGGGCAACGGACCGAGGACAAGCTCGTCGTTGACAAAAACTATTCCGCCAACTAGGGTTACGGCAAGAGGTCGCGGTGGCTACATGGCGGATATTTCGACCGAAATCCCCGATTTGGCGGACGCCGCGGACGCCGATGCGCCGGTGGTGGAGAGCCTGATGGCCCGTTGCCAGCGGCGCCTCGGCTATGAGTTTCGCGACCCCGTTTTGCTGCGAGCGGCCCTCACGCACGCCTCCGGTGCCGAACATCGCCTCGCCTCGAACGAGCGGCTCGAATTTCTCGGCGACGCGATTCTGGGATACGTCGTGTGCGAGTTGCTGTTTCGGCAGTTTCCGCAATATCTCGAAGGGGATTTAACCAAAATCAAGTCGGTGGTCGTCAGCCGGCAAACCTGCGCGAAGGTGAGCGAGGCGCTGGGCTTGCAAGAGTTCTTAATCCTAGGGAAGGGGATGACGACGAATCCCACGGTGCCGCCGTCGGTGCTGGCGGACGTGTTCGAGTCGCTGATCGCGGCGATTTATCTCGACGGGGGAGAGTCGGCAGCCCGGCAGTTCATCAATGCCTATATCTGCCCCGAAGTCGAATTGGCGGCGGCGGGCGAACTGGGTGGCAATTACAAGTCGCTCTTGCAGCAGTTCGCCCAGCGCGAATTTGGCAACACGCCGACTTATCACCTGCTGGATGAAAAAGGGCCCGACCATAGCAAGTGCTTCAAAATGGTGGCCCAGGTGCGCGGCCAGCGATATCATCCCGCGTGGGGGCGCAACAAGAAGGAAGCCGAGCAGCGGGCCGCTTGCAATGCCCTCTCGGAACTGAAAGGGGAGGCCGCTCCGTATCCATCGGACTAGGCTTAAGTGACGGCGACGATGGAATCTCGATTTTTCTGGCCGGTGGGCTGGATGTTGCTGTTGGTAATTGCTCAGGGTGGCTGCGCGGAGTCGAGACCGCTGGTCGAGGCTCAGGCTCCGACGGAATCATCGGTCGAAGCGCAAATCGTGCTCGTGGAGGCGGGAACCATCGACCGTATCCAGGTCAAGCAAACGCCGCTTGCCGATCCGGACGTCGCGAAGCTCGCGGGGTTAGCCAAACTGCGTGAGCTGCTGATCGATCATCGGGATAGCCGCGTGACGGCGGCGAGTCTCGCGAAACTGGTCGATTTGCCGAAGCTGACGCATCTGCGGATTCGCGGGACAGGCATCGATGATGCAGCGCTGGCGGAAATCGCCCGCATCCGCACGTTGACGATTCTGAATGTGCCGCGCGGGGATTTCACCGATCAGGGGCTATCGCAACTCGCCGCGCTCCCGAATCTCATGCAACTGCGCATCGGCAGCCCAAAGGTGACTCCGACCGGGATCAAGTCGCTGGCGGGTTTTCCCGCCCTGCGGCGGCTCCATCTGATCGATGTGCCGGTGGGAGATGCGGGCCTCGCCGACCTGGCGGCGATTGCGGAACTGCAATCGCTCTATATTGACGGTGCGCAGTTCTCGGATGCCGCGCTTGATGATTTCTTTCGCCGCCGGCCAAATTTGCACGTTCACTTCGACCAGCAGCATCACGACCGCGATCCAAATCCCGATCCGCACTGAACCCCTACGCTATTCCTTCCCCCCAAAGGCAAACACGCGCTGCGGGTCGGGCCGGCCGCCGCCGGGGTTCAGCTCCTTGAAAAACTGACTGGGCTGGATGTCTTTGTTGTGTTGATACTTGTCGCTTTGATACTCGACGATCGACCCGGCGATTTGATGATAGAAAATCTGGCAGATCGGCACGCCGGGATAGATGCGAATCGGCTGGATGGCGAACATTTCGAGCGTCCAGAAGCCGCAAAAGCCCACATCGCCAAACCCGGCGGTCACATGCACGAATAGCCCGAGCCGGCCGACGCTCGACCGCCCCTCGATCATCGGGACAAAGTTGTGCGTTTCGGTCCGCTCCACCGTGCGGCCGAGATAGAGCTGCTGCGGCGTCAGGACCAGCCCTTCTTTGGGGATGCGAATCCGCCGGGTCCGGTTCGATTCGGCCATGTCGAGCACGACCTCTTCGTAGCACAACAGCTCGTCATGCAGCGTCAGGTTGTAGCTGTTCGGATTCAGCCGGCTGGGATCGAACGGATCGATGACGATGTTCGTCCCCAGGTTATTCCTGATTTCGTCGCCGGAAAGGATCATGGCGTCACCTGATTTAGGGTTCCATGTTCAAGGTTCAAAGTTGAAGGTTCCCTACCGCGAGAATGGACCTTGGGGAGCCTTGAACTTGAAACCTTGAACTTCCTACTCGACGCCAATCTGGGGGCAAATCTGGCTGAGCACGCATCGGTCGCACAGCGGCTTGCGGGCCTTGCAGACGCGGCGGCCATGCCAAATGAGCCGGTGCGAGAAGTCGATCCACTCCTTCTTGGGAAGCACCGCGATCAAGTCTCGCTCGATCTTCACCGCGTCGTCGTGCTCCGTCAAGCCGAGGCGTTGGCTGAGGCGGGTGACGTGCGTATCGACCACCACGCCGCTGGCGATGCGAAAGGCGGTGCCCAGCACCACGTTGGCCGTTTTGCGGCCGACGCCGGCCAGCTGCACCAGGCTTTCGAGATCCGCCGGCACTTGCCCCCCATGCCGCTCGACCAGGGCGACGCAGCACTCGTGAATGTTCTTCGCCTTGTTCCGAAAAAAGCCGGTGCTTTGGATCAGCTTTTCAAGTTGCGGTAGCGGCGCGGCGGCCATCGCGGCGGGAGTCGAAAATTTCGCGAATAGATCCTTGGTGACGATGTTCACCCGCTCGTCGGTGCATTGGGCCGACAAGATCGTCGCGATGAGCAATTGAAACGGACTTTCGTGAACCAAGGCACACTCAACCTCGGGATATTCCTGCTTGAGCTTGCGCACGATCTGGGGGGCGTGCTTTCGGGGGGTGGCGGCAGAGGTAGCCATAGGGGCGAAATTCTGGCCGGGCGGGTGGCGCGGGTCAAGAATGGGTGAAGAACGGCCGCGCCCCGGACCCGCAACTTGACGCCCCTTGCCGGGGGGCATAGAGTTCAAGAATACGAATTGTATATATCGAGGGAGGCCCCGTTATGAGTTACATGCAGGAAAATCCGTATCAATCGCCCGAATACGCCCGGCCCGCCATTTTGGCTGCCGAAAACGAACGGGCAACCTTCATCCAGCGAACCTACATCCACCTCGCCGGGGCGATTGCCCTGTTTGTCGCCTTCGAGGCGGCCATTTTCCTGCTGGTACCCGCCGCAGCGCTCGAAAGCCTGATGGGGATGATGCTCGGCGGCCGGTGGAGCTGGCTCGTGGTGATGCTCGGATTCATGGCGGTAAGCTGGCTGGCTCAAACTTGGGCCAATTCGGATGCTTCCCGCGGGATGCAATACATTGGGCTGCTGCTCTATGTGGTCGCCCAAGGAGTGCTGTTCATCCCGCTACTCTACATCGCCAATCGGTTTGCTCCGGGGGCGATTGTCGCGTCGGGGCTGTTGACGCTCGTCATGTTCGGTGGGCTGACGGCCCTGGTGTTCGTCACCGGCTCGGACCTGACTTCGTGGGGCAAGTATCTGTGGTGCGCGGGGCTGGCCGTGCTTGGTGTCGCCCTGGGCGCTACGCTCTTCGGCTTCACGCTCGGCGTCTGGTTTGCCGGGGCGATGGTCGGCCTGGCTTCGGCTTACATCTTGTATGACACCTCGAACGTGCTGCACCGCTATCGGACCGAGCAATACGTCGCGGCGTCGCTGGCGCTGTTTGCCTCGGTCGCGCTCTTGTTCTGGTACATCCTGCAATTGGTGATGTCGCTGAACCGGCGCTAAGTTGGAACGCGACATGCCTGCCTACGATCCACGCTACCTCGCTGGAATCGAGCACTTCAATAAGTGCGATTTCTTCGAGGCGCACGAGATTTGGGAAGACCTCTGGAAAGACCTGGAGGGGCCAGGCCGCAAGTTTTATCAGGGGCTGATTCAAGTCGCGGTGTGCCTGCATCATTTCGGCAACGGCAACATCCGCGGGGCGAAAAAGCTGTATCACAGCTCGCGCGGCTATCTGGAGCCGTTCGGCCCCCAACACGAAGGGCTCGATGTCGTGCAATTGCTCGCGCAGCTCGAAGCCTGCTGCCGCGAGATTCTGGCGAGCCAAGAGGAATTTCCGAAGATCGACATTGTGCCAGATCTGATTCCGGAGATTCACCTCGTCGCGGGCGAGTGAATCCGTGGGGTTGGCTCGTAGGACGAAGCCGTGCTTCGTCGGGAGCTCTCCATTCGTCCGAAACGTGGATTCGGCCTACGATTGACGCACCCGCGGCAACTATTTGGCACAAAATTCCCCTGCTGGCAATTTTCTTGCAACAATTCGATAGGTTCAGGCGTATAGTATCTATACGGAATGCCATGCCATTAAGTAACTGGCATTCCGTAGTGCTCTTTGACAATTTAGCGGACAAAAAATCTTTTGTGGAACCACGATTTCAGAGGGTAAAAGCCCTTGGTTTCCAGAAACCCCCGTTTGCTCGATTTTGGAAACCTGCACGCGGTTGAAACAACGATTTTCCCGGCAATTTTGCCTGCCCCGCGGCCTCCAGGTTTCCACGCCTGGCTCAATCGTGGAAACCAATCCTAAGTCTTTGTGCGGAAAGGGTTTAGCGATAGAAAACCCGATCAAACCGCGAAAACCAGTGGAAACCACCGCAATCATCACCGCGGCTTGCTCGGTGCCCCGGTTCCCACGGCCACTTGCAACTCCGCCAGGCGCTGCATGGCCGCCAGGGGCGTCAGGCTGTTCAGGTCGAGCTGGCGAAGTTGATCGACCACCGGATGCTCGGGCGGGGCGAAGAGGGTGAGCTGCAGATCGCCGCGGCGCTTGCGCTTCCCTGGCAAGGCCAGCTTGGAGCGACCGTCGTCGCCCAGATGCTCGGCTTCGAGTTGAGCCAGGATTTGCTTGGCCCGTTCGTTGACCGACCGGGGAACTCCCGCCAGCCGCGCGACATGAATGCCATAGCTCTTATCAGCCGCGCCGGGAACGATTTTGTGCAGGAAGACGACGTGGTCCTCCCACTCCTTCACCGCGACGTTCAGGTTCCGCACGCCCGAAAGCGTCTGCGCGAGGTCGGTCAGCTCGTGATAATGCGTGGCGAACAGCGTGCGGCAGCCGAGGGCGTCGTGCAGGTGCTCGACGATGGCCCAGGCGAGCGAAATGCCGTCGTAGGTGCTGGTGCCGCGGCCGATTTCGTCAAGCACGACGAGGCTCTTGGGGGTGGCGGTGTTCAGGATGCGAGCCGTTTCGGTCATTTCGACCATGAACGTGCTTTGCCCGCGCGACAGTTCATCGCTCGCTCCGACACGCGCAAAGATGCGATCGGCGATCCCCACGGTGGCCGAACGGGCCGGCACGAAGCTCCCCACTTGCGCGAGCAGCGTGATGAGCGCGACCTGCCGGATGTAGGTGCTTTTGCCCGCCATATTCGGCCCGGTGATCAAGAGCACGGTGCCGTCGTCCCCGCCGCAAACTACGTCGTTGGGGACGAACGTCCCCGAGGCTTCGAGAATATCGAGCACCGGATGGCGACCATCGAGGATTGCCAGCACGGGCTGATCGGTAATCACCGGGCGGACATAGCCGCGCTGGCGGGCAAGCTCGGCCAGGCTGGCGAGGACATCAAGCTGAGCCAGCACGCCGGCTGTCGCTTGCAAGCGGCGGGCTTGGGCTTGCACAGCGGTTCGCAACGCGAGGAACAGCTCCCCTTCGAGCTCCTTCGCCCGCTCGTCGGAGCTGACGACCTGCTCTTCGTATTCCTTCAATTCCGGAGTGATGTATCGCTCGGCACCGGTGGTGGTTTGCTTGCGGATGTAATGAGCGGGGGTTTTGTCCTTCTGGCTATTGGTGATTTCGATGTAATAGCCAAAGACCTTGTTATAGGCGACTTTGAGATTCGGGATGCCGGTGCTGGCCGCCTGCTCGGCCTGATACTTCGCGATCCACTGTTTGCCCCCAGCCGCCAGGTCGCGGAGCTTGTCGAGGTCCCCGCTATAGCCGGGGCGGATGATGCCGCCGTCGCGGGGCGAGAGGGGGCAATCCTCGACCAGGGCCGAATCGAGCTGCGCCCGGATTTCGGGGGACAGATCGAGCTGAGACTCGAGAGTTGCCAGGAGATTTTCATTAGCCGCGACCAAACCCGGTCCCGGTGGATCGCCGCTCGACATCGATTGCAGGGGACCGGGAGTAAGTTTGCTCCCGGCTATCGGCAGGGATGGGGCGTGCAGCAATTCCTTGATTTTGGGCAGCTTCGCCAGCGTGCGGGCGACGAACGACAGATCGCGCGGGCTGGCCCGGCCGGTGGCCACGCGCGCGAGCAGCCGCTCCAGGTCATAGACGCCGCGCAGCTCGCCGCGCAGCGATTCGCGCAAGGCCTGGTCCTGAGTCAACTGCTGTACGGCATCAAGGCGGGCGTCGATGGCGGCAATGCTGGTCAGCGGATTGGCGACCCAATCGGCCAGCAGGCGCGCTCCGAGTGGCGTCACCGTTTGGTCGATCACCGCCAGCAACGATCCCGCGCGCGAGCCGGTCCGTATCGTGCGGGTGATTTCGAGGCTCCGGCGGGTCGCGTCGTCGATTTCGAGCAGTTCGCCGGCCCGATACGGAGCAAGCCGGTCGATGTGGTCGAGCGAGGTCTTTTGCGTTTCGCGGAGATAGTCGAGCACGGCCCCGGCGGCACGCAGCGCTGAAGAGTCGTGCTCGTCAAAACCAAAGCCGGCGAGCGTGGAGGTATGGAAATGCCTGGTCAAGGTGCCGAGGGCCGTTTCGAGACCGAAGCTCCAAGCGGGGCGGCGGGTGAGCATCGTCCGCGCTGGCAGCGCGGGGAGCGATTCAACGTCTTCCCCGACAAGGCATTCGGCCGGGCCGATCCGCGCCAGTTCGTCGGCCAGGCGCGCCGCGGGAAACACCGCGGCCAAGAAGCGGCCCGTCGAAAGCTCGGCCCAAGCGAGGCCGGCCAACTCGCAATCCGCTTGCTTGCCGGCGGGCCAGGCGATGGCGGCCAGATAGTTGCTCTCGCGCGGGTCGAGCAGGGCATCGTCGGTCAGCGTGCCAGGCGAGACGACGCGGGTCACCTCCCGCTTCACCAGCCCCTTGGCTTGCTTGGGGTCTTCGACCTGCTCGCAAACCGCCGCCCGCAGGCCCGAGGCAATCAGCTTGGCCAGATAGCTTTCGAGTTGATGATACGGAAAGCCCGCCATCGGGATCGGGTTTTCCCCTTTGTCGCGACTGGTGAGCGTCAGCCCCAGCACGCGGGCCGCGGTTTTGGCGTCGTCGTAAAACAGTTCGTAAAAGTCTCCCATGCGAAACAGGAGCAGCGCGTCGCCGCACGCGGCTTTGGCGTCGAGATACTGCTGCATCATGGGAGTCGCGGCCATGAGGCGGAATGTAGCAGCGAGGCTTGCCAGCGTGAAGGTGCTGTCGCTGCTGGCGGCGACCGCGACAAACTGGCGCGAGTTTGACGATTTTAACGATAATTCAAGTTGCGCCGGCCACGCGCACCGATACTAATGTAGGAAGCCCCTCGGGCGGGGACGATGGACAGGGAGCTGGCATGTCGGCGGATGTGACAGTCGTGATTCCGGTGTACAACCGGCCGACGACCGTGCTGGAGACGCTTGCTTCGGTCGCGCGGCAACCGCGCGCGCCGGCCGAGGTGATTATCGTCGATGACGGCTCGACCGATGGAACCGCGGCGGCCATTGACCGGTGGCGGGCGACTGGTACGCTAGCGTGCCCGGTGGCGGTGGTGCGGTCGGCCCATCGCGGAGCCGGAGCGGCTCGCAATCGGGGGCTCGGTCTGGTCACGACTCCCTGGGTCGCGTTTCTCGACTCCGACGACCTCTGGCCGGACAACTTCCTGGAACGAGCCGCGGCCGCTCTCGATGCCGCGGAATCCGTCATCGGCGCGACCGCCGACCGCCGCCACGTCGATGCCGATGGAAGCACGATCTCGATTCGTTCGACGGCGGGATTGGCGGAGAACGCGACGCGCTGGCTCTTCGAGAATGACGGCGGAATCGCCTCCGCCAGCGTGCTGAGCACGGCGGCAGTTCGCGCGCTGGGGGGCTTCGACGAGAGCCTGTCCACCGGCCAGGATTCGGCCCTGTTTCAGCCGCTTAGCCTGCGCGGACCGTGGCTCCATTTGCCGGGCGAGCCCGTCACCTATCGGCATGGTCTGGCTTCGCGGCGGGGGGAGATGGGAAACTTGTCGCGTAAGCACGGCGACCGCAATCGTCGCTGGGCACTGATTTACGAGCGGTTCATCACGCACCACGGCGGGCGCGAGGCACTGCCGCGCGAGGTTTATGCGCCGGTGCTGGCTCGGCGGTGGTTCGACGCGGGGGTTCAGCTCTTTCGCCAAGGACGCGAGCGCGACGCGCGGGCCTGCTTTGCCCGCAGTTTGCGGTGGGATTTTCGCACCAGCACCGTGCGCAAGGTGGCGCAGCTTTACTTGAGTTCGAAAGCGGCTTGACCGCGCGACAGGTGCCCTTTCGTTCGATTGCCCAAGTACCCGAGGATCGCCATGTACCGCTTGCTTGCCGCCGGACTCGCGCAGCTGTGGCGGCAATTTGTCCCGGCAAGCGGTGGTGAAAGCGACCACTGGAAGCGCCAGCTAAGTGCCATCGGACTCCAACTGGGGCGGGGGCGGATTTCGCAGGACCAGTGGCAACGTCAAATCGGTGAGCTTTACGACCGCGCGAATCTGGCCAACCTGCTGCAACAGCTTGACTTTCCGGCCATCTCGGCCAAATTCGCTCGCGACACGACCACCGGCAGGCCCGATCGCTTCGCCACCGTTGGCATCGGCACCAACTGGCAAGCGCCAGTCCGCAACAGCCGCGAACCTGGTCGAGTGCCCATTTCGAAAATTTCGCACATCCAGCGGGGCCGCAGCATCCCACCGCATGGGCACCGGAGCGTGGTCTCCGCGTTTTTGGTGATTTCCGGCGAGTTTCAGGTGCGGCACTACGACAAGCTGGCGGAAACTCCGGAGCACTTGCTGATTCGCCAGGCCAGCGACGAGCGGCAGCGGTCAGGAGATTGGTCGAGCGTTACCGACGAGCGAAACAACGTTCATTGGCTGACGGCACTGACCGACGACTGCTATTTGTTCACGACCAAGATCACTCGCGTCACTCGCGGCCTCCCCTTTGCCGGGCGAATCCACGTCGATATGACGCGAGCGCTCGATCAAGGCAACCAGACTGTCGCGGCCCCGAAAATATCCCGCGAACTCGCCAGCGAAATCTACTAGCATGAGGATCGCGCGGCGACGCGGTTAGGCGATCAGCGTTTCGTTCTCGTCCGCCGCATGAACCGTAATTTCGCCGGCATCTTCGAGCTTGCGCACCAAATCGACGATCTGCTGCTGCACCTGTTCGACCTCCGACAGCCGCACCGAGCCGAGAAACTCCATTTCCTCCGAGAGCATCGCGGCGGCCCGTTGCGACATGTTCCCCAAAATCTTCTGCTTGAGGTCGGCATTGGCGCCTTTGAGCGCCATCGCCCACTGCGCCGTCTCGACGTTCTTGAGTACGGTCTGGATGTCCTTGTCGGTCAGCTTGCAGAGGTCGTCGAACACGAACATCAGGCGGCGGATTTCCTCGACGAGCTGGGGGTCTTCCTGCGAGAGCGCTTCGAGCAGCGACCGCTCGGTGGTGCGGTCCGAGACGTTGAGAATCTCGGCCACGCTCCCCACGCCGCCGGCCTTTTCGAACGACTGGTTCATCAGGTTCGCCATCCGGCTTTCGAGGCCGCGCTCCACCTCTTGAATCACCTCCGGATTCGTCTGCCCCATGTTGGCGATGCGGCGGACCACCGCCAGTTGCCGCTCGGCTGGCAAGCCCTTGATGATCTCGGCTCCGTAACTGGGGGGCAGATGCGACAACACGAGCGCGATCGTCTGCGGATGTTCGTCGATGATGAACGTGAGCAGGTTTTGCGGATCGACCTTCTTCAGAAAACCGAAGGGCAACGCTTCGATCGACTGGCGTACGTTGTCGAGCGTGGCAGTGGCCCCTTTGCCGAGGGCCTTTTCGACGAGCGATTTGGCGAGGTCGAGGCCGCCCCCGGCCATTCCAAGCGAATTGGGATTGGCCTCGGCAAATTCGTGAATCACGAGTTCCTGCTCGTCTCCCGTCAGCCGCCCCAGGCGGGCGATTTCAATCGATACCAGCTCGACTTGCTTGGGAGCCAGCTTTGCTAGCAACTGCGCCGCCTGCTCTTCGGGCAGGCTCATCAGGAGAATCGCGGCTTTGCGAATGTCGGCCGACATGTGGCGGAATATCGGCAAATGCCGTCCGCCTGTCGAGAGGAATCTGGCCGAATCGGCCGGCTGCTTGCGGACGCGAGTCTAATTCCATTCGCCCGGCTGGGCGGCGGGTTGCGGCTCGTCGGCCGGAATGCCGGTGATGTGCTGCATGAGCCAGCGATCGACATCGTCGAGCATCTGCGTCGTCAGCTCGTCGGGGCAAGGATATTGCCGCAGCGCGACCGAGAGGCCGGCGGTGTGAAAGAGTTGCAGCTCCTGGCAAATCCGGTCGATCGTGTACACCCGCGAATCACGGCAATGAGCGACGAGCATGGGGAACTTGCGGGCCTGCGACAGCCGGGCCAAGGGCATTTGCCCTTCGGGAAAGGGGCCGTTGATCGAGATGGCTCCGGCAAATCCAGCCGGATCGCGCAGCGCCAGCCGCACCGCCATCGTTCCGCCCGCCTCGTAGCCGGCGAGAAAGACGCGGTCGGGATTGACATTGAACCGCTCGCGGGCCTTGGCGATTCCCTCGGCCAATCGCTGCTGGGCGGCGACAATGCCCGTGGCGGATTGCGACCAGGCCGCGTGCCGGCTATCTCCTTCCGTTCCGCGAATGGAGAGGCCGACATAGTTGCGCGAGCTGATCAGCGGCATCACTTGCGGCAATTGCCGCTCGTTGCCGCCATCGTTGTGCAGCCAGATCAGCAATGGATAGGCATAGTTCTCTTCGTAATGCAGTGGGGAAAACAGCGAATAGGAGGGAGTGGTTCTGACGAGCGCTTTGTTGCGGCTAAGCCGGGCCTGCTTGATCGCGGGGGAGTAAGTTGCGGTGGCGGCGGGTGCGGGAAACAAGCGGTTCATGTTGTTCTCGGGCGGGGACGGGAAGCGGTTTACGGACTGGCAATGCCCGCGGCGACGCGGGCCCGCCTGAGTGGCCTCGAACGGGGCGAGACGAAACACGCCAGCAGCGCCGGCCAATGCCGGCCTGCCGGGCCTTGCCGGAACGACCGCGGATGGGAATGGGTTGCGGCCAAGAGGATGGGTCCGTTACAAGGATGGTCGCCGCCGAGTTTCCCTCTCCGGCGGACCGCGGCTGCCGACTTCGCCGCGAATTGACGAGTCGGCAGTCAGCGGGCGATTTTTTACGGCGCGTCCAGCGGAATGTCAACGTCAACGCGAAACGGGCTGCTAGCTACTTGGCCATTAATTCGTTCATCGCCCCCACCAGCGACTTCACCGCGGCCACGCTCTTCTCGAAGGCTGCCTTCTCTTGCGGGTCAAGTTCCAGCTCGATCACTTTCTCGACTCCCTTCGCCCCCAGGATGACCGGCACGCCGACGTAGTAGCCGCCGACGCCGTATTCCTTGTCGCAATAAGCCGCGCAAGGAATGAGCCGCTTTTTGTCGCGGACGATCGCCTCGACCATTTGCGCGGTCGCGGCCGCGGGGGCATAGTAGGCGCTGCCGGTCTTGAGGAGCGACACGATCTCGGCACCGCCGTTGCGGGCCCGATCGACAATCGCGTTCAGCTTTTCTTCCGACAGCAGTCTCCGCACCGGAATGCCACCGACGCTGGTGCAACTGGGCATCGGAACCATCGTATCCCCGTGGCCACCCATCAGCAGGGCCGACACGTCTTCGACGCTCACCCCCAGTTCCATCGCCAAAAAGGTGCGATAGCGGGCCGTATCGAGCACGCCGGCCTGACCGCAAACCCGCTGCGGCGGAAAACCCGTCACTTTCAGCACCTGCTGCACCATCGCATCGAGCGGATTGCTGACGACGATCACCACGGCATTCGGGCTGGTCGCTTTGACGCTCTCGGCCACCGAGGTGACGATCTTGGCGTTGGTCGATAGCAGATCATCGCGGCTCATGCCGGGCTTGCGGGCAATTCCCGCCGTGATGACGACCACGTCGCTGCCGGCGGTCGGGCCATAGTCGGTCGCCCCGACGATATTGGCATCGAAGCCGACGATCGGGCTGGCCTGCATCAGGTCGAGAGCCTTCCCCTTGGGCATGTTCTCGGTGGCGGGAATATCCACCAGCACGACGTCGCCCAACTCAGCGGCAGCGCACCAGTGGGCGCAGGTCGCGCCGACGTTGCCCGCGCCGACGATCGTAATCTTCGCCCGGCTCATGTTTCGCTCCTCGGAATGGATGAAGGATGTTCGGAGTGCTACCGGCCCGTTGCTATCGCCGGCGCGGCACGAATCGCAAGTCGCAGACTCGAATATGCGGTTCCACGAAAGGGCGTCAAGTGGGCGGACCGCCCGCGACGCGGTCGAACGAGGAGCGCGGGTTCGCGCCTACTTGTGGCGGGAAGCAATTGAGCGCAGCTTTTGCCACGCCGGCGATTACCCGCAGAAAAGCGGAAGCGGGCCTTGCCCCTGGAGAAAAGCTCGTCGCTTTAGGCTTGACTGGCGGACATGCCGGGGAGCCAGCCAAGGTGCTTTTCGCACCACTGCCGAGCCTGATGGCGCAGGGCGAGCAATTGAAAGTACCATCGCGTTCGCCAGTAATTCCAGTCGAAGCGAGCCATGGCGGGAAGCGTCGTCCAATGGGGCTGGTGCCACATCACCTCGGGCTCCAGCGGCAAGCGGGCCGCCGCGCGGAAGAGCCCTTCGCGCGGCGCGATGACGGTCCCTTGGTTTTCGGCCGGGCGCAGCCAACCCGCCCACCAGCTGAAGGTCGAAGGGGACATCACCAAATGCCGGCAACGACTGAGCAGGTACAGGTCGTGTGGCCCCTTGTTCCGCAGCAGCACCAGGCGATTTTTCCGAATGACTTTGCGCAACCGGTGGCGAGCCAATTCAGGCTGGTCTGACGCCAGAACCACCTGGCAATCGCGCGGCAAGCGGCCAAGTGCCGCCGCATAGTAGCTGGCCGGAGGAACATAGTGCCGCATGGTATGCACCGGGTGACTCACATAGTCCCCCAGCCGCACATGCACGCCGATCGCCGCGGTGAAGTCGATATGCGAATGCTTTGCCAGCAGCGGGGCGGACGTTTCGGGCCGCAAGGTGTACCAGCGGCGAACGTCGTCCCGGTCGAAGAGATCGGGCGATTGAAAATATCCCTGGTAATCGGTGCCATCATGGAGCGCGGGGCACGATTGGCAACGAATTTCGCGATGCTCGACAAGGGCCCGCACGATCCCTTCCGGCTCGTCGGCCCGTTCGGCTTCGTCGCCGAGGCAGAAAAGCTGATCCCCCTTCCACGGCGGGCAATAGAACTTCACCCCCAGCCGCCGCGCGGCGGTGCGGAGGAAGGCGTATTGAAAGAGCTGGTTTCCCAGCCTTCCGCGATGGCCCAGCGTTTGGCACGAAATCACGGCCGGCTCCGCTTGTCGGGATTGGCGGGCGTCAGCATCATCGGCATTTCATCCGCGAAACCTTTGCTGATCTTGCCGCTGCTAGCTTCAATAGCGATACTGACGCTCCATGAAACGGGCACTCATCAGCGACATTCACGGCAACATCGACGCCCTGGAGATGGTGCTGGCCGACATCGCCAGCCAGGGGTGCGATAGCATCTATTGCCTGGGAGACATCGTCGGCTATGGGCCGAATCCGCGGGAGTGTATCGACCGCGTGATGCAATGCCAACTGTCAATTTTGGGCAATCACGATCAAGGGGCCCTCTACGACCCCGAAGGCTTCTCAAGCGGGGCCGAACGGGCCATTTTTTGGACTCGTGACCAGCTTGAGGCGGCTGGCGGCGACGCGGCTCAAACCGCCAAGCGCTGGGAGTTTCTCAGCGAATTGCCCCGGACCCATCGCGAAGGTCCGTTCACTTTCGTGCATGGTTCGGTCCGCAACCCGCTGAGCGAGTATGTCTTTCCCGAAGACACCCACAACCTGCGTAAGCTGGAGCGGATTTTTGCCCAGATCGAGCGGTTTGCCTTTCAGGGACATACGCACGTGCCAGGCGTCTTTACCGAGGATGGGCGATTCCTCTCGCCTGACGAACTAGGTGGCCATTGCCCGCTGCCGGCCGGCAAGGCCAAGCTGATGGTCAATGTCGGTAGCGTTGGCCAGCCGCGCGACGGCGATCCCCGGTCGTGTTACGTCATTCTGACCGACAGCCAGATCGAATTTCGGCGGGTGGCCTATCCCGTCGAAAAGACCATGCAAAAAATCTATGCCGTGCCCGAGCTTGATCCATTTCTGGCGGATCGGCTGAAAGAGGGTCGTTGAACCGCCAGGAGGGGGCCCCTCGACTTGCAAGATTCCCCCATCCGGCGAGAATACCCTTCATCGCTTGCGGCAAGGATGCCGCTCTGAGCCTGAACCCCCGCCGGAGGGGACGCGCTCCAGGTCGTGGCCTTGCCGGTGAGGTTCGTTTTCGTGGATCGTCGATTTCTGCTGTTTCTTGTGCTGGTTGGCCTGGTTTGGGGGAGTTTCCTCGGCCTGCGGATGTTCTTTGGGCCGGAACCAGTCGAGCCCGATCAGCCCGTGGCGGAAGCCCCTGTCGATCCCGCGGAGGTTCCACCCGCCGAAGCGCCCGCGGACGATCCTGCGAAGCCGCCGACCGATCCGGCAGCGACTCCGCCCGCCGCCGCACCGGCTGATCCATCCGAAAAACCCAAGCCACCATCCGCAGCGGTCAAGCGGCTGGTCCTTGGTTCGCTCGACGAAGCTGGTCCCTATCGGATGCTTGTTACCTTCACCAGCCAAGGGGCGGCAGTCGAGCGGGTGGAGCTGAGCAAGTTCCAGGACATCGAAGACCTCAGCGGCTACCTGGGGCATTTGCAGTTGACCGATGGCGACAAAGGAGGGGCGGTGGTCGGGCTCGTCGGCGCGGGAACGCCGGCAGCGCTGGCGAAATGCAGCGATGCGACCGGAGTTGGCCTGCTGGCCGGCGACTGCATTACCGCCGTCAATGGGGCCAAAATCGACGATGCGGAGATGCTGGTCGGCTGGCTCAAAGCGGAATCGCACCCGGGCCAGACAATCGAGCTGAAGATTGAGCGCCCAGGAGTTGCCAAGTCGCTGGCTTATAGCGCAAGTCTTACGCGCCGGCCGCTGGAAGTTGTTCGGCCGGAATCGCACACCTACGACAACGATGGCGTCACCGAATTCCTGCCGCAAGACCCGCTGTCGCTGCTCGCCACGCTCGACACTATCGGCGGCAAGTCGCTGAAAGCGGGGCAGAGCGAATTTCCCGGCCTCCCCTCGTTGCTGACGGGGAATTGGACCATCGACGACCAGGGCCCCGACTTCGTGCAATTCAGCTACACGCTCGACGAAGCGGCCCTCAAAGCGGCCGGCCGCACGGGGGCCTTTAAGATCGTCAAAAAGTTCACGCTGGCCAAAGATGGCGACGACAAGCTCCCCGGCTATCACCTGAAACTGCGGATGGAGGTGCATAATTTGGCCACCGAGCCACAGTCCGTGGCGTATCGGCTGCAAGGGCCAACCGGCTTGCCGCTTGAAGGTTGGTGGTATTCGACGAAGCTGCATCCGGAGTGGTTCAAGGCGGCTGGCGCGCGAGACGTGGCCTGGCGAGTCCCCGGCCGGCGACATGAGCTGATGGCGTGTCCCGAGATCGTCAGCGAATCGAAGGCGAAAATCGCGAAAAAGCTGCCGCCGTTGATCGAGCTTTTGGACGGCGATGCCGACCAGCCAATCGATTATGCGGGGGTCGATACGCAGTTCTTCGCGTCGGCGCTCATTCCGCAAGAAACCGCGGCCGACAAAAAACTGCTCTTTCGCCGGGCCGAAGCGCTGGCGGTGCAAGATGTCGAAAAGGTCCCCAAAAATCGCCTGAAGACAACCAATGTCTCGGTCCAACTCGTCAGCCAGTCCGTGCAAGTCGCTCCCGACAAGCCGCTGAAGCACGACTATATCGTCTTCTTCGGACCGAAGGACAAGCCCGTGCTGGAGGCTTACGACCTCGCCGACTTCATCGAGTATGGCTGGCTGATCTTTAAGGTAACGGCCCTGTTCCTCCAGTGGGTCTTGGGGCAGCTTTACTGGGTGACGACCAACTACGGCGTGTCAATCATCCTGCTGACGCTGATTGTTCGCTCATGTATGGTTCCGGTGTCGCTCAAGCAGGCCAAGAGCGCGGCGATGATGCAGATGTTGGCCCCTGAAATGGCCAAGATCAAAGAGAAATTTCCGGACGACGCGATGAAGCAAAACGCGGCGATGCAAGAGCTTTACAAAAAGCACAACTTCAATCCGTTTGGCGGCTGCCTGCTCGTATTCATTCAGTTGCCGATTTTCATGGGTCTTTATCGCTGTCTGTCGGTCGATATTCACCTTCGCGACGCGGCCCTGATTCCTGGCCTTGCCTGGGCCTCGAACCTGGCGGGGCCGGACAAGCTGTTCAACTGGGAGCCATATGTCTGGGCGATCATCGGCGATCCGGCAGCGGGCTGGTTCGGGCCATTTTTCAACATCCTGCCGCTGTTCACCGTCGCGTTGTTCCTGGTACAGCAAAAGATGTTCACGCCGCCGGCAACCGACGAGCAAACCCGCATGCAGCAGCAGATGATGACTTACATGACCGTCTTCATGGGGGTCATGTTCTACAAGGTGCCGGCCGGTTTGTGCCTGTATTTCATCACCAGCAGCTTGTGGGGCATTTGCGAGCGAAAACTGCTCCCCAAGCCAAAGTCGCCCGGCAGCGATACGCTTGTCGCGGCCGTCCCGAAATCGTCCAGTCCTAACGGCAGCAGCAAGCCAGCCGGCAGCAGGCCCGCGGGCAAAAAGCAGAAGCGGCGGTAGGTGGGACTTCGGAGTGCATCGCCGACTGACGCTCAATAGTTTGGCGTCGGCGGGCGAAAGTCGGCGATGTTGATCGTCCGGAACCACTCGATGGTCTTCTTCAGACCATCGCGCAGGGCCACTTGCGGCTCCCAGCCCAAATGCTGGCGAGCCAATGTGATATCGGGCTGGCGGCGAGTGGGATCGTCCGGCGGCAGCGCCTCCAGCACGATCTTCGACTTGGAGCCGGTCAACTCGATGACCAGTTCCGCCAATTCGCGGACGCTGAATTCCTTGGGATTTCCCAAATTGCACGGTCCGAGAAAATCGTCCGGGGCGTCCATCATCCGCATCAGCCCCTCGACCAGGTCGTCGCGATAGCAGAACGAGCGGGTTTGCAAGCCGTTGCCGAAGAGGGTGATGTCCTCGCCCAGCAGTGCCTGCCGGATGAAGTTCGAGACGACCCGCCCATCGAACGGGTGCATTCGCGGACCATAGGTATTGAAGATACGAACGACGCGGATGTTGATCCGGTTCATTCGGTGGTAGTCGAAAAACAGCGTCTCGGCTGCCCGCTTCCCTTCGTCGTAGCAAGCCCGCGGGCCGATCGGATTAACGTTGCCGCGATACGACTCCCGCTGCGGATGCTCGGTCGGATCGCCATACACCTCGCTGGTGCTGGCCTGCAGCACCTTCGCCCGACAGCGGCGAGCCATGCCGAGAATGTTGATCGCCCCCAGCACCGACGTTTTCATCGTCTTGACCGGGTTAAACTGGTAGTGCCCCGGCGCGGCGGGACAGGCGAGATTGTAGATTTCGTCCACTTCGAGCCAGATGGGGAAGGTCACATCATGGCGAACCAGTTCAAAGTTCGGCTGGCCGAGCAAATGCGCGACGTTTCCCTTCTGGCTGGTGAAGAAATTGTCGAGGCAGATTACATCGTGCCCCAGCGCCACCAGCCGCTCGCAAAGGTGCGAGCCGAGAAAGCCCGCTCCCCCCGTCACCAGAATGCGTTTGTGCATGACCGTTTTTGCCAGGCCTCCCGCCCGACGAGTGCGTTGCTCGAAACCTCCTTCGGCAGTATAGAACATTGGCCAGTGCCGCGGGCGGCGGGAGTCGGGAGCCAGGAAATCACTTTGGACCACGGACCTATGACGAATGACCAATGACTTCACCCCACCGATGCCCAACCATCCCGTCGCACTACGCGCGCGGTGGATCATGCCGGTCGATCGTGAACCGCTAGCGGACGGGATGGTCACGGTCGCCGAGGGGCGGATTGTCGCGGTGGGGGAAAACGCCTCCGGCCTGCCGCCGCGCGAATTAGGGGATGTCGCGCTGCTACCCGGCTTCGTGAATGCCCATACGCATCTGGAATTCAGCAGCCTCAAAGAGCCCCTCGGCCAGCCGGGGATGCCCTTTCCCGACTGGATTCAGGCCGTCATCGACTGGCGGCGATCGGTCCTCACGCAGCAGTTCCAGCAGCCGCAAGAGACACTGAAGCGCCGAATGGAGGCAATCCTGTGGGGTTTGGCGGTTTCGCGCGCCTACGGAGTCGCCGCGGTGGGGGAAATCGGCACGCGGTCGTTTCCTCCCTTCCATTGCGACGCGCTGGGTGGCTGGGGGCCGCACTGCACGGTGTTTTACGAAGTGCTGGGGCTGGAACCGAAGCGCGCGAGCGATTTGCTTGTCACCGCCAGCGAATTCCTGGCCGGGCGGAGAGAGTCGTTCGTCCGGGGCCTGAGTCCCCATGCTCCCTACACGGTCGGGCTCGCGCTTCTCGATCAGGTTTGTCGCCTCGCCGCCGAGCGGGATGTTCCACTGGCCATGCATCTGGCGGAATCGCGCGCGGAGTTGGAACTGCTCGCGAGCCACTCCGGACCGCTGATGGAATTGCTGCGGGCACTCGACGCCTGGCATCCGTCGGCAGTGCCCATGGGTACGCGACCGCTCGAATATTTGCGGGCCCTATCGGGCGTGCGGCGCAGTCTGGTCATTCATGGCAACTACCTCACGGATGAAGAAATCTGCTTTCTGGCCGCTCAACGCGAGCGGATGTCCCTCATTTATTGCCCTCGCACGCACGCCTATTTTGGTCACGACAAATATCCGCTGGCGAAAATGCTGGCGGCCAGCGTGCATGTTGCCATCGGCACGGATTCACTGGCCAGCAATCCCGATTTGGATGTGTTCTCGGAGCTGCTGCACATCGCGGCCGACCACTCCGATGTTTCTCCCGAGGAGATTCTCCGCCTGGGAACGATTCGCGGGGCCGAGGCACTGGGCATTGCCGATCAATTCGGCACGATCGCCCCCGGCAAGTGGGCCGCGCTCGCCATGGTGCCAATCGATCCCCAAGTCCGCGATCCCTACGAAGCCTTGTTCGATCTGGAAAATAAGGAGCTTTCCGCGATGGTCGTCTATACGGACGAGGACCGCGAGACCCTGAAGCAATTGGAGCCTTGGAGCTAGTAGGGCCAATTCCAAGTTGCGGACTTGGGCCACTCTCAGGGCCGGCTGCGGCCAGATTGGCGATACTGGTCGAGCAACGTGGTCAGGCGGGCGCCAACGTCGCCATGTTCGGCAATGACGTTCTTCGTTTCGGCGGGATCAGCGGCCAGGTTGTAAAGCTCGGCCTCTCGCGGTTCGGTTGATTTGCCCTTGGCACCGCTGGCGGGTTGTGGCGTGATCAGTTTCCACGGCCCTTGGCGGATGGCAAGTTGTCCGCTCGCCGACTGATGTACGGTCGCTTCGCGCACCGGCTTCGCGAGCTTGTCGCCACGCAGAATCGGCAACACGCTATGGCTGTCTTCTCCGGCGTTTTCAGGCAATTTTTCGCCAACAATCTCGGCCGCGGTGGCCAACAGATCGGTCAGGCAGATCGTCTCACCGCTTTTCGCTCCCGTGGGAATGACTCCCGGCCAGCGGGCGACGAACGGCACGCGATGGCCTCCCTCATAAATGCTCGTTTTGGCTCCGCGCCAGCCGGCACTCGGTGCATGGCCGAGCTTCACCAGTTCCGCTCCGCCTGTATAGAGCGACGAGCCATTGTCGCAAGTGAAGATGAAGAGGGTGCTTTCGGCCAACTTGTGCTGCTCGATCGCAGCCGCGACTTTGCCGACGACCGCATCGGTCTCCAGCAAAAAGTCACCGAGCGAATTGAGGCCGCTCTGGCCCCGGAACTCGGCCGAGGGTGCAATCGGCTCATGGGGGGAAGTCAGTGGCAGGTAGAGGAAGAATGGCTGTTTGGCGGCGGCCCGCTCGGCGATATAGCTGGCGGCTTTATCGGCCAAGGCGGGCAGAATCGCGTCGAATTTCCAGCCGGCGAGCATCGGTCCAGGGCGGCCGTCGAGGTTCCGCTCGGTCTTTGCCGAATTCGGCAGACCGACGGTCTGGTCGTTTTCAATGAAGCAGTACGGTGGGTAATTGGGCACGTCGGTGCCAAAGTAGTAATCGAAGCCGCGGGTCGTCGGCCCGCCGGCAATCGGCTGGCTGAAGTCGGGGTCTTCCATGGCCTTGCGCGGCCAATCCCAGCCGAGATGCCATTTGCCCACACAGGCCGTGTGATAGCCGTGCTTTTTGAGCATTCCCGGCAGCGTGAGTCGAGTGGCCTCGATCAGCGGCGGATCATAAGGACCAAGCACGCCCCGGACCAGCTTCGTCCGCCAGGCATAGCGGCCGGTCAACAGGCCATAACGCGTCGGCGAGCAAACCGCCGAGCCGCTATGGGCATCGGTTAGCGAAATTCCCTGGCTGGCGAGTTTGTCGATGTGGGGCGTGCGGATCTTCGACTGGGGATTCAAATGGCTAATGTGACCATGCCCCAAATCGTCGGCCAGAATCAGCACGATGTTGGGGAGCGAGCGATTATCAGCCGCCGCCGCGGGCAATTCACAAGCAACGAGCACCGCCGCAAATGTCAGCACGAGAGGAAGTCGATCGCGCAGCATGAGTTTTCTCCTGAGCATTGGCTCGCAAAATAGTCTAGCCCTCATCCTTCCGCAATCTCCACCGTGTCTCTACGCCGTGGCGACTTCGATACCGCGCTCGACGGCACCGCAGATTTGATCGAGTTCGTCCAAAGCAATCGCCAGCGGCGGAAAAATGACGACAACGTTACCCAGCGGACGTAGCCAGACCCCTTCGCTAAGCGCGTGCTGGCAAACGCGCTGCCCGCGGCGCTCGGCCCACGGATAGGGATCTTGGGCCAAGCGATCGCGCACCAGCTCGATTCCCGCGATCAGGCCAACCTGGCGCACGTCTCCTACCTGCGGATGCTTCGCGATCCGATCCAGATGTTCCTTCAAGCGATCAATCTTGGCGGGCAGAGTTTCGAGCGTGCGTTCGCCCCGAAAGACATCGAGCGTGGCCAGCGCGACGGCCGCGCCGAGCGGGTTGCCGCCGTAAGTGTGGCCGTGGAAGAAAGTTCGCGACTCTTCGTACCGGCCCAGAAAGGCATTCCAAACTTCCGTCGTCGTCAGCGTCGCGGCCAGCGGCAAATAGCCCCCCGTCAGCCCCTTGGCCAGGCAGAGAAAATCGGGGACGATCGCTTCATGCTCACAAGCGAACATCCGCCCGGTGCGCCCCATTCCCACCGCTACCTCGTCGGCGATGAGCATCACATCGTATTTCCTGGTAAGCTCCCGAACCCCCCGCAAAAATCCGGGGGGATGCGTGACCATCCCCGCCGCCGCTTGCACCAGCGGCTCGATGACGACCGCGGCCAGCTCAGCATGATGCTCGGCCAAGGCGGCCTCGCAGCGCGAAAGCCAATGGCTGGCGGCCGAATCGCGCGAAACGCCGGCCGGCAAGCGATACATTTCGGGGGCGGGAAGGCGGATCACGTCGAAGAGCAGTGGCCGGAACATCTCGTGAAAGCGGGCGACGCCCCCCACGCTGACGCTGCCGAGCGTGTCGCCGTGATAGGCGTTCTCGAACGCCAGATACTTTGTCTTACCCGGACGGATATCGGACCGCTGCCGCCAATACTGAAACGCCATCTTCAGAGCGACTTCGACGGCGCTCGCGCCACTATCCGAAAAGAAGACATGGGCCAATCCCGGGGGCGCGACCTCGACCAACCGCCGGGCGAGTTCGACCGTCGTGGGATGCGCCTGGCCGAGCAGCGTCACGTGGGCCACTTCGTCGAGCTGCCGGCGAATCGCCGCGTCGAGCCGCGGGTGCCGATGCCCGTGGACATTGCACCAGAGGCTGCTGACGCCGTCGAGCAGCTCGCGCCCCTCCACGTCGATCAGCGTGCAGCCGCGAGCCTCGCGAATCAGCAGCGGCTCGTGCTCGGCCATCTGCGTGAAAGCGTGCCAGACGTGGGTTCGGTCCCAGCGGCGCAGCTCGTCGAGCGTGGGAGGCATTCTTTCCGCCGTCACCACTTCACCACGACTTTTTCGCCGAGTGAAACCCCGAGCATGATCTTGGCGCTATCGCCGGTGATCGTCAGCTCCAGGCAGCCGCTGGGGCCAAGCACGGCCAGCAGCGTCATCGGCTGTTCTTGGTGGTCGGCCGGGTAAATGCCGACCGTCTCGTGCTCGTCGCAGGTCACGGCGACGGCATCACCGCCGGGAAGCCCGCGCAGACGGTCGGCGGCGATATCGGTAACGAGGTTGCCCGACTCGCCATAACGGACGACGGTCCCTTCGATCTTGCCTGGCAAAGTCCGGTTCCTGACGGGAGATGAACGGAACCGCCGCATTGTAAACGGGGGCCACGCGGGGGCCAAGCAGCGCGACGCGGCAAAAGGGGGGCGGGGCGACAAAAGGTCGGAGCCGGCGGCTCGCGTCAAGAAAGCAATAGGCCGGCGGCGAAGAACCTCTCGATTCGTCGCCGCCGGCCTGTCTCGTTATTGTCGGCGCTTGCCGAGCGGCAAGCGCGGTCCGCCAGCGGCGGACCTGGGCGCGCGGCTGAGAGGGCCGCGGCCAAGACCGCTACTTCTTGGCCTTGCTGGCCGTCTTCTTGGGGGACTTCTTGGCGGTCGTCTTCTTCGCGGTCTTCTTAGCAGCAGCCATTGGCTGGCCTCCATGTGCGGCGTCCTGTTGATCCGTCCGTGACTTGCTTCGGGACACCTGTGCGAAGCGAAGCCTTGTCACAACTGCGAGATCAATCACGCCAGCCGCAGCGTGTTGCCGCGCGATCGCGCTAGTTGACCTCGATAGATGGATTCAACCAATTCTGGGTTGGTTTCGTCAAGGCGAACTCGCGCGCGAGGAGAAGATTTGCGGCGAGAGTTTTTTTCGTCGATGATGATGAACAGCGAAATCCTCCATCCATCGAGCATCGACATGCAATCCTTTCCTAACGTGCTTTCGATGTCGCGACGCTCTTGGCTCGCCTCGGCGGCGGCAGCTTGCGGCACGGGACTGGCAACGATCGGCGCGAAACGGGGCGAAATCGGCCTGGGATTCAGCCTGTATGGCATGAAGTCGCTCTCTCTGGCGGAGGCCCTGCGAGTTTGCGCCGAGTGCGGCTACGACTGCGTCGAGCTGCCAGTGATGGTCGATTGGCCCGCCGACAGTGCCAAGCTCGCGGCCGACGCGCGGCGCCAGCTGCGCGGCCAACTGGCCGATCGCGAACTGCGCCTGACCGCCCTCATGGAAAATTTGCCCGCACTGGGTGACGAGGCCCGGCACCGGCAGAATCTGGAGCGGCTGAAGCTGGCTTGCGGGGTGGCGCGCGATCTTGCGCCGCCAGGCACGGGCGAAGGAGGCGTTCCGCTGGTCGAAACGGTGCTCGGCGGCAAGGCGGGAGATTGGGACGCGGTCAAAGGGAAACTGGCCGAGCGCCTGGGGGATTGGAGCGCGGTGCTGGCCGAGGCCCAGGTGAAACTGGCGATCAAGGCGCATGTCGGCAATGCAACGCAGCAACCGCAGCAACTCATCTGGCTGCTCGAACAGGTCGCAAGTCCTTGGCTGGCAGCGGCTTACGACTACAGCCATTTTCAGTTGCAAGACCTTGCCATGACGGAAACCGTGCAGGCGCTTGCGCCGCGGACGATCTTCGTGCATGTCAAGGACACCGAGCATTCGCAGGGGAAGCGGGGCTTCTTGCTCCCCGGCGAAGGGACCATCGACCACGGCGAACTGGCGAAATCGCTGGGGGTGGCGGGGTATCGCGGGGACATCGTCGTCGAGGTCAGCGGGCAGGTATTCAGCAAGCCGGGCTACGATCCGGTGGCAGCCGCCCAGAAGTGCTATCGCTATCTGGCGACGGTCTTGGACCGCGCGGGAGTTCGGCCAAGCTGAATCCGACTCGCGGTTGTTCACTCGCGATAGAGCCCTTGCGATTCGATGTATTTTTCGACGGCTCGCGGCGTGCGAAAACGGAGGCTCTTGCCGGCGGCGGCCCTGGTGCGCAGGTCGGTGCTCGAATGCTCAATGAGGGGCATTTCGACCTGCAACGCGCGAATTTCCGCGAGCTGATCGCCGGTGACGAAAGGAGCCAGCAACGATAGATTCGGCTCCGGAAGGCCCGCTCGGCGGACGATCACCGGCAGGGCGAGCTCGCAGATTCGCTCGGGCGCGCGCCAGGTCGGCAGATCGACCAGCGAGTCAGCACCCATCAGCAAGAAGAGTCGCGCCGCCGGCTGCTGGGTGGCAATGGCCGCCAAGGTTTCCACCGTGTAGCTGACACCCCCCCGCTCGATTTCGAGAGAGCAAACCCGCAAGGCATCGCTTCCCGCCAGGGCGAGCTCCAGCATTTCCAGCCGGGCTTTGGCGGGGGCGGACCGGCGATCGCGCTTGTGGGGCGCGGTCGCGGCGGGAACGAACCAAACCTGATCGAGCGAGCAACCTTCGCGGCAGCACTCGGCCAATAGCAAATGGCCGTAATGCACCGGGTCGAACGAGCCACCGTAAATGCCAAGTCGCATGCGCGGAGACTACATCTTGGGCACGGGAATCAGCGGCGTTCCTGGCGGGATCGACGGGCGCGGGCCGTCGTAATCCGGAATCAATTCCACGCCAAAGCCGCGCTTGAGCTCGGTCTCCGCCCGAGCGGCCCACGGAGTGTTGGGGTGATTTGCGATCACTTCCTTGAACATCGCCGTGGCCCGCTCAATATAGGGTACAGCCTCCTTGGTAAGGATTTCATGCCGCGTGCGGATGTCCCAGTGGGTGTGCGTCAGATTCGGCGGCCGAGTGAGGGGGACGATTTTCGGCTTGGCGATAAATTGCTCCAGGTAAGTCCCATATTCGTACATCCGCGCCTGATAAGCGACAAGTTGGGCGTAAAGCAGGTCGTAATTGGCTTGCCACCGCGGAGAGGCTTCGTCCTTGCGTTGCCGCTCCATCGCGCCGACCGTTTTTTCCCGCATGGCGAGGTATTGGATATACACAATCGCCTTGGCCTGCTCATGGCGAATTTGGGGGATGTAGTCCTTCGCGTCGCGCGAGAACGACACGCGCATCTCGATGATCTTGGCGACCTCGGGATTGTACGGATTCAGGTCGTAAATCACGTCTTCCAGCATCCGCCGCATCGGTTTCGAGTCGATCTCGGCCTTTACCTCCATCCGCGAGCGCAAGTCGGGATAGTAGGGAGCCTCCATGTCGTAATTGCGCTTCTGCCCATGCACCAGATTCGATTCGAGGCTGGGGAGCATAAAGAAAATGCCCCCCGTTTCGCGACCCAATCGCGTGCATTCATAAGGCCCAAATCCGCTGGGATGCGCGTCGTAACGCCGGTGGAAACCATCCGTTTGCAGCTGCTCGACGAAGGCCGTTTCGGGGCCCCGGTCGATGGCAATCCAGTGATGGTTTTTCGTCTGCGGGTGAATCCAGCGGATATGGACGAAGGGATAGCCGAAGACCGCCTCGCGGCCGAGCACATAAATCTTGCACTTGGCCGCTTTGGCTTCGTTGACCGCGATTTCGAGTTTGGTGTCGTTATCGACCCGGTCGCCGCTTTCGTCGGTCACGACAATCAGCGCCATTTGCCGATTGGTGCGGGCGGCATAGGCCCTGTGATCGTGGATCGCCATCGCAATCGAGGTACACATCATCTCTTTGCCGGTGGCATCGACGGGAACCGAGTCGATGGCCGCCTGAATGTCCTCGCGGACGTGCGTAGGCTTGCGGGTGTGAACCAGGTAATCGGCACCATAGCTGACCACGGCCGTTTCCAGGGCATTTTCGTTCGATTTGGTGACGAGGCCGAGCTGGTCATAAACATGCTCGATCCGATCGCGAATTTCCTTCTGGTCGTCCTTCATGCTCTCGGATTGATCGAAGGCCCAGACAACGAGCACCGGCCCCTTGTCGAGCATCCACAAGATTTCCTGCGTGATCCGGTCCATCGCCTCCTGATAGGAATCGACCACCGCGCGGGCCTCACCGATTTGCCCATCGGGGGCCTCGACGATCAGCTTCTTGCTTGATGGGACATCGATGATGATCCCCTCGACGCTGACATCGCTATTGACCGCCTGTTCCAACAGAGCGCTATCCATCTGCGGGGCGGAAACGAGCGCTTGCGGCCCGGAGGCACCGACCGCTCCCACCGCCATCGAAGTGCTGAAGGTTTGCTCGGTCCGCTCGGTCACTTCGGTGAGTTGATTTTCAAGCTCGACCTTCAGCTCCTCTTGCTTGTCGGGCTCTTCCATCACGCTGGCGACCACTTCGGCCACCATCGCCACCGGCTTGGGATCGATTACGACCCAAGTGAGCACGATGAACGCGATCATGTGGACGATGGTCGAAATCAACATCGCGCTCGAACCGCGCAGCATCCGACGAAACCAGAACTTGCGATCCGGATCGTCGTCTTCGACATCCCCGTCCTCGTCGTCCTCTTGCCGCGCTTGCGCTTTCGACTTGGCGGGCTCGGCCTTCTTCTTGGGGGTAGCGGCTGTGGCGGCCGCGGCGGCTTTGGCGGGGGGAGGGGACTTAGCGGGTTTGGTGACCGGGGCGGGTTCGTCGATCTCCTCGATATCGGCGATTTCCTCGATCTCCTCGATGTCTGAAAGCACCTCCGGTTCGGGCGCCGGTGCGGGCGCCGGTGCGGGCGCGGCGGGCTTGCGCCGCGGCGGGGGCGCGGCAGCCGGCGGGGGAGTGAGAATGGCGCTACCGGAGAGAGATGTTGAGTCTTCCATTATCAACCTCGCCAAACGATGGAACCTCAGCGCTCTGGCCCGCCAGGGCGCGCAGTCGCCCAAACCAATCGGCCGTCGTTGATTATAGCAACTTCCCGCCGAAAACACCGCACCTTTTTTCAATTCTTTCGTCGGTGGACGGCCAACCTATTCCCGGCAGTCAAAAGTGCCCCGGAAAGCACGGGTTTCGCGACTTAACGATTGGATTGGCGCAAGTTTCCCTCGTCGATTCTCGTCTCCCCGCGGTCGATGAGCCATGAATGGCGGGTAGCGGGCAACACTTTGGCGCGGCGGGTCGGAAGGGAATCGCATGAGTGGTGGGACCGGCGGCAGCTTGTTCTTGTCGATCGATCTGGAACTCGACATTTCCTCCCCGTCATTCGGGCAGGTGGAGCGTCTGGACGAAGTACGCTCGTGGCTCGTCGAAGAGACCCGCGACTTGGGGCTCCCCGCCACCTGGGGCGTCGCCGATCCCCGGCTCTCGGCGGCGACGGAGTCGATTCTGAGCGCGGGAGTCGGCCACGAAGTGGCCGTTCTGGGAGATCAATCGTGGCTCGGGCCGGGCGCGGGAAGATTGCGACTCGACCGAGAACTGGCCCGTCGGTTCGATGCCGCCAGGCGCGCGGGAATCGCCGTCTCCACGCTCGCCCTGAAGAATGTCCCGCAAACGCCCGATCTTGCCCTGCTGTTGCGACATGGAATCACGGCCCTCCGCGGACCTGCCGTCGATACGGCCGGCGCCGCCCGCAAACTCGGCTCGCCTCCGACCCGCTTCGGCATCTGGCAAACGCCCGCCCCGTGGCGGATTACCCCCCAGCACCCCTGGTGGTCGCTGGCGGGATGGCAACTCGATCGGCAACTCCGCCGCTGTGGCCGGGAGAAATCGCTCCTGCACCTGGAACTGGATGCCCAAAGTCTCGTCCCGGTCGGGCCAGATGCCTTCGACAATATCCGGGCAATTTTTCGCCGCGTGGCCCGCGAGCGACAGGCGGGGAGGGTCGAGATCCTCACCATCCGCCAATTTGCCGCCGCCGAACTGACCGAGCGCTGGTCGCATCCTAGCCGGTCGGTTCTCCGTCCGGCGGCCTAGCGGGGCTCATCGATCAGCTTTGCTCGCGAAACGTGAGCCAGCTCGCCAGTCCCAATAGCAGCGCGCAGACGAGCATCGCCACGTCCATGAGGATGCTCGCCTTGCGAAAGGGAGCGATCGTCGCGGGCGCGACCAGGTCGAACAAGAACAAAATCAGGATGAGGATGGCAACGACCATCCCCGACATGCACAACGCCTTGGGCATCCGACGCTTCCTCGAGGTGCACAGCCCAGCCCGCTTCGCGTTCGCGGAAAAACTTGACAGCCGGCCCTAGTATAATTCGGACATGGCCGGTGTCACGTCCGTAAAGTGTGCCGGCGCTTGGGTTTTCCGCCACTTACTCCGCGGCGCAACCCGTGTGATCGCCATTCTCCCATGTCCGAAATTGACGAATTTACCGATTTGCCCGCCCGCTTTCGCCCCCTCATGCCCATTGCTGCGCGGCTGGTCTATTTCGACCACGCGGCGGTCGCCCCGCTGCCGGCGCCAACCCGCGATGCCATGCGCCAGTGGCTCGACCAGGCGACTAACCAAGGAGACGTTGCCTGGCCAGCGTGGGCCCGACGGGTGGAAGAGGTTCGCCGAACCGCCGCCGCTCTGATTGCCGCCCAGCCCGACGAAATCGCCCTGATTCCGAATACCACAACAGGCATCGGATTGATCGCCGAGGGGTATCCTTGGCGGGAGGGAGACAATATTGTCACCCTGGCGAACGAGTTCCCATCGAATCAGTATCCGTGGATGAATTTGGCCTCGCGCGGCGTGGAAACGCGGACCATTCCGGCCCAAGGGGGGCGGATCGATCTCGATCGCCTGGAGGCCACTTGCGACGAGCGAACCCGCATTGTTTCCCTCAGCTGGGTTGGTTTTGCGACCGGCTGGCGGATCGACCCGCGGGAAATCGGTCAGTTATGTCGGCGCAAGGGGTGCCTGTTTTTCCTCGACGCGATTCAGGGGCTGGGGGTCTTTCCGCTGGATGTCCATGCGGCCGGAGTCGATTTTCTCGCGGCGGATGGGCATAAGTGGCTGCTTGGCCCGGAAGGGGCGGGGATTCTGTTCGTCAAACGCGAGCATTTGTCGCTCCTGCGGCCACTTGGCTGTGGCTGGAATAGCGTCGTCGCCGGATCGGATTACTCCCGCATCGACCTGAAATTCCGGCCCGAAGCCGCCCGCTACGAAGGGGGATCGCACAACATGATTGGCATCGCCGGGCTAGGGGCCAGCCTCGACCTGCTGGCGAGCTTGGGGCTTTCGCCGCACAACTCGCCCATTGCCGACCAGGTTCTGGCCAGCACCGATTACGCAGCCGCGCAACTGATGGATCTGGGTGCCACGCTGCTCGCTCCGCGCGAGGCGGAAAATCGCTCGGGAATCGTCACTTTTCAGCTGCCAGGCCATGATCCGCACGACATTCGCCGCCGCCTGGAAGCCGCGGGGACTATCGTCCGCTGCCGAGCGGGGGGAGTGCGGATCAGCCCGCACGGCTACGCGACGCGCTTCGAGGTGGATGCCTTGATCGGCGAATTACGCCAGATTGTACGGGGCCAATGAGCGAACCAACTCCCAATTCACCGCAATGGTCGAGCGACCTGTTTCGCGATGCCGCGTCCCAGCCGGGGAACGCACCCAAACTGGGCCGCGGCTTGATCGGCCATGTGCCGGTGGTGGCGATGCTGCTGATTGGGGTTGGCCTGTTGGAGGTGACGCTGGCGGGCTTCATGCTCGTGTTCGCGGGGCTGGCGACACTGGTTCCCCCCGAAGCGGGCGAGTTTCCGACCGCGATGGTCGTGTTCGTCGGCGTGCTGAGCCTGCCCGCCGCGGTGTGCGGCGTTTTGCGGGTGGTGGCGGGGGTCTATAACCTCCGGTTTCGCCGGCGAACGCTCGGCATGGTCGCCTTGGTGGCGGGGCTCGCCACGGTATTCACTTTCTACTGCGCGCCGACGTCCATCGCCCTGGGAATCTATGGCTTGATTGTGTATCTCAACGATTCCGTTACCGAGGCGTTTGCCCTGGGGGACCAGGGAAAAACGCAAGACGAAATCAGGCGGGCCTTTCCGTAAGTCCTATCGCTCGCGCAGGCGCTCGGCAATCCAGCGGGCCGACACAAATCGCCGCAACAGACCCTGCAGGGTCGTTCGCAAGGTCGGGGTGATCGCCGGATCGACCTGAGTCATCGACACACGAGTAGCCGAATCGACCAGCCCTGACCACGCCAGCTCGAATGGCCAGCCATTGGCCTGGCTGACAAAATTGGCCCGCTCCTGCAGGCGCAACGCCCAAAAGAGGCCGAATTCGTCGCGAAAATCGCGCCACAGTCGGTCATACGGATTGGCGGCCGGTCGCGACGCCGTTTTCGGCAGCCAGAGCGCAAGGACAACGAGCAATAGCGCGGCGAGCTGTTGCCCCGCAAAGAGCGGCCGGGAAACCAGCGGCAGATATTCCGAGAAGAGCAAAATCTGCCCTGCCAGGACGAACAGCGCGGCCAGCCAGCGGCGCGTGGGAAGATAGTTGATCGGGCCGAGCAGAATCAGAGGCCACAAGAACCAACCGCGGGCGTCGCCGATCTCCAGTCTTTGGCCGCGCTGCAAGAGGAAGGTTTCGGCGACGGGTAAGACCATAATTCCCCAGAACGCGAGCACCACGAAATTCCAGGCGTGATGCTGCGGACGCTTGGCCCCCAGCACGGCGACAATCGGGCACAACGTCAGCCCGGCAGCGGTGAACCGCAGCGGAGCGAGCCAGCCATCGTCGGCCGGCACCAGAGCCGTGGCGATTTCGGTTCCACCGCAGGCGAAAAGCGCGGCCACGGTCCACCACCAGGCGGGCAAGAGCGTCGTCTCGCGCAGGGCAAATCGGCCGCGAACGAGCGCCGCAATGCCCGCCGCTAGCAAGATCGCCGCCAGCCCTGCCACCATCGTGCCCAGGTGTTCCAACGCTTTTTTCCCGATTTCCGCTACGAGCCGCCTGAACGGCACAACCCGCGCCAGCCGAAAGAATGGTATAGCGCGCTCGCCGGCCCCGCAGCCGGGCGAACGTGGATGATAGTCGCAAAGCGTGGGGTGGCAAGCAGTATCGCGACCAGGCCGAACATGCGGCCCGCGCGGCGGACGAATGTTGAAAAAAATCAACATTCGCGCTTGCCGGCGGGGCGATCGCAGGGCATGGTTGCATTGGGCCGGCGTGCGTAGCGATTGCCGCCGGCTGCATGGAAGTTGTCCCGGCATGGCTGCCCTGGAACATCGCGACGCGGAACTTTCCGCACGAAGGAGTTTTCAGGAGGAAAAGCACATGAAGTGGACGCTGTTTTTCTGCGCGGCCGCCAGCTTGGCCGCCTCGGTTTCTCTGGCCGCCGAACCTCGGCCCCTGGTTCGCCAGGCGGCCTATAACGGCTCGAATTGGTGGGCGCGCTATGGCGCTCCGGTCGCCGAACCGGAAGCCACGATTCCCGCCCCGGGCGTGGTCGATCCCATCGCCATCGAGCCGCACGGCTGGAATGGGCACGGGCACGACTACGTGTATTATCCGGGCATTTGCGACTACACCCCCCCCTGCACCGATTGGCTCTGGCAGAGCTATGCCCCCAATCCGTGCCGCTGCCACCCGCACTTCATGCATGGCGGATGTGGCGGAAGGGGCTGCGCGAATGGGGCGTGCGGGGGCGTATTCGGGGGGAGCTGCGGCTGTGGCTGCGCGAACGGCCAGTGCGGCAAACCGGCGGGCTGCGGCGCTCCGGTGGGCTGCTCGCAGCCTTTGGCGGCTCCCAAACCGCCGGCCGACCTGAGCCCGACCGCGAGCCTGAAGGCACCCCAGCTGATTCCCGTCAGCAGTCGCCGTCGCTAAAGCGGCCGCGCCTTGTAACCTGTTGTCACCGCTACACTTCGGACACGTTGCAAAAACGGCTGGAGCGGCGCGCCACGCTTCGCCGATACCACTGGTACCAAAATGCCGGGAGGGCGAAACCGCTTTCGAGCGGTTTCGTTTCAGGATAGAGGTCGTGGCGCGCCGACGGAGCGACGCGCCACGACCTTTTTCGTTTCTTGGCGGCCATTCGCGCCGCGAATGCTCCTTGATGCCCGTACAATCAGGCGGTCATGGACTCGCCCCTCGATCCGCCGCCGATTCGCAAATGGGGCGTGGTCGCCGTTATTCGCCGCCGGGACCGGTTGCTCGTCATTCGTCGCTCGCAGTTCGTCCGCGCGCCGGGCATGCACTGCTTTCCCGGCGGAGGCATCGAACCGGGTGAAAGCGAATCCCAGGCCGTTTGCCGCGAGGTCCACGAGGAGCTGTCGCTCGCCTGCCAGCCAATTCGTCGCCTGTGGGAAGGCATCACTCCCTGGCAGGTGCATTTGGCGTGGTGGCTGGTCGAGATCGATCCCGCGGCCGAGCCCATTGCCAATTCGCTCGAGGTCGAGTCGTTCGCCTGGCTCACTCCGGATGAAATTCTCGCTCTGCCGAATCTACTGGCGAGCAACGTCGAGTTTCTTGAGCAGTGGGCAAGTCTCCAGCGAGAATAGCCCCTCGTGCTCAATGCCGAAGCAAGAACTCACTGGCATTCAGCAAGGCATGTTGCAGATCGCGTAGCCCCTCAGCCGAATCACCCACATCGGCCAAATGCGACTCCGCCAGCTTGATCTCGGCAGCCGTTGGGCGGCGCGATAGCGCGCACAAATACAGCGACTCGATGATCTCGGCCGGCGGTCGCTTCTCGGCGAGCCACTTCCCCAGGCGACTTTCGGGCGAACTGATTCGCTCGACCAGCCGGCTGTTGTTCAGCAGATGCAGGGCCTCGCCGAGCGAAGGGTCCTCCTCGCGGGCGCAGTCGCAGGCGGCATCGCGAATCGGGCGCGAAAAGGCCATCAGGAAATGGTTATCGACTGCCCCTTCGGCCAGCTCGATCGCTCGCGTGCCGACCGGATAGCCGGCAAACTCCTCGGGCACGCCGACCGCCGCGCTAATCGCGTCGATCACCTGCTCGGCGGTCAACATGCGCACCGTGGCGCGCGTAAAGTAGCGGGCCGGATCAGCGGCTTGGGGCGACTGCGGCCCACGCTCGGCACTGAGCTGGTAAGCCCGTGAATTGGCAATCGTCCGAATCAGCGGCCGAAACCGGTAGCCGCCGCGGATGAAGTCGTCGGACAGGGCGTCGAGCAATTCGGGATTCGCCGGCGGGTTCGTATCGCGGAAATCATCGACCGGCTCGACGATCCCGCGCCCCAATAGATGCGCCCAGATGCGATTGACCGTCGAGCGGGCCAGTTGCCGACTGCCGGGGCCAGTCAGCCAGTCGGCCAGTTTTTCGCGGCGGTCGTCGTCGGGGGTCAGCGTTCCGGCCGCCACGCCAAACACCACCGGCTCCAGGTTTTTGCGGGTGAGCGGATGCTGCACTTCGCCTTGGCGAACGAGATAGACGATCTCGTCGTCGCGGCCGAATTGCTTTCCCTTCAGCTTGACGCGGGCAAAAAACGCCGCGAGACCGTAGTAATCCGTCTGCGTCAGCGCCTCGAAGGGATGGTTATGGCATCTCGCACACCCCAGCCGCACACCGAGAAACAACTGCCCAAATCCCTCGGCCGCGTCTTCGGGGGTGCGAGCAATGCGATAGAAGCTGGCGGCCGGCTCTTGCAGGGTGTTGCCCAGGCTGGTGAGCATCTCGCGGGCGAGCGCATCGAACGGCCGATCGGCGGCAAAATGATCGACCAGATAGCGATGCAGGCTGTGTACGCCGCGCTGCGAGACCGTATTCCGGTTGCCGCGCATGACATCGGCCCATTTGAGGGCCCAAAAGCTGGCGAATTCGTCTCGCTCCAGCAACTTGTCGATCAGCCGGGCCCGCTTGTCGGCAGCAGTCGAGTCCAAGAACTCGCGCGCTTCGGCCTCGGTCGGCAGCGTGCCGATGAGGTCCAAATACACCCGCCGCAAGAAGACGGCATCGGTGGCGAGGGGGGCGGGGGCCAGTTGCAGCGACCTCTGCTGCGCGAAGACATGCTCATCGACATAGTTCGCCGGCGGAGGCCCTTGAAAGGCGTAGTTCGGATCGTCCGCGACATACGTCAGCTTGACGCTGCGAACTTGCTCCAGGTAACGGACGAGAATCGATGCTTCGGCGGTGCCGCTGAATTCGACGAGCCCTGTATCACTGACGGCGTAGGCCGAATCCATGTTCGTGCTGAAAACCGCCTGGCTCGTCACATCGACCACGCTGCCGTCCTCGAAATGAGCCAGCGCGACGACTTGCTGCCGGGGGTGGTCCGTCGGCAGCTTCCGCGACGGAGGAAGCACTTCGAGCGACCGCAGCTTGCGCGGAGTGGCCGAATCGGGGCAGCCCGCCGATATCCAAGCCGCGAGCGTTTGATACGACCAATCGTGCTTATGAAACCGAACTCCCCCTTGATGCGGCATCCGGCCGGAGCCTTTGAGCAGAATCAAGCTTTCCTCTGGCGCGAGCGGATTCGTGCGGCGGCTGGCACCTTCGCGAACCAGCGACTCGAGATCGAGCGGCGGATGATAGCCGCGCAAGCTGAGGCGAAAGCCCCCTTTGCCCTGCGGCGATCCGTGGCAAGCACCTTGATTGCATCCCGCCCGGCTGAAGGCGGCCATCACATCGGTGCGAAAATCGACGGGGGTCGGAGTGGCAAAGTCGCTGACGACGACCTTCACGCTCGCCAGTTGCCCGTTGGCCGAAATCTCGATCGTCGCTTCGCCATCGCCGCGCGGAACGACCAGCCCCGTGGGAGAAACTTCGGCCACGGCTGGCTGCGAACTTTTGTAAGTCGCCGCGCGTGTCAGGTCTCCCGTCCGGCCCCCCGCAAAACTCGCCGAAACCAGCAGCTGCCGCCTGCCGCTGGGACCGCGCGGCGCGATTTCCGGCGGAGCGACCTCCAGGGATTCCGCCGCGTGCCCCGTTCCGGCAAACGCCAAAATAAGAGCGCCAGCCAACGGTGCGAACCGACTGCAATGGTCAAGGGAGAACGGCATCTTCATTAGGGCTTCTTCTCCACTTTGATATCCACGTCGATGTCGAGGGGCTTAGTCTCTTCTTGAAAAGTCTCGACCTGCCCCAGGCCAACCAGGCGCACACGCTGTCGGCCGGGCTTGGCGTCGGCGGCTACGGCAACCTCAAACTCGGTCTTTGTTTGGCTGGCGGCGATTTCCAACATTTGTGGACACGAAACAGCCGCCGCGGGCGTTAACTGAATCATCACTGGGCCCAAATAACCCGGCAGCCGCTGCAAGGCGAGCTCGATCTTGGCGGTCGCGCCCGGAGCGAGAGTGAGCTGTTTGGGCTCGGCGACCAGGCTGAACGCGGGCTTGCAATCGAGCGTGAACGAGCGGATTAGCGTGATAGTGCGTTCCCCTTGTTTGGCGGTGGCAAAGAGATCGATTCGCTCTTTCGCCTCTTGGGCCAGGCTGCGGCTATGGATCGTCGCGATCACGCTCGCTTGGTCGGCGGCAGCAATCGGGAATCGCCCAAATACCTGCTTCCGCCCTTGTGATTCTTCCCCCAACTGCCCACCGCTGGCGACAAACGAAATCGGTCCGTCGAAACCCGCCTGCCGCGAAATAGCGATTCGAAGTGATGCCTGTTGGTAACGGGGGAGCGTAACGACCGCCTCGGGCAACTCGATCTGGAATGGCGCTGCCGCAATCACTTGCAGGGCAATCTTGTCCGTCACCGACGGGGGCAAGTACCGCTGATTATCTCGCAAGGCATGCTTGATGAGATCGACGTTCACCAATTGCCGATCCACCAGCGGCTGCACGGCCAGTTGACCGTTGATTGTCACCTCTCCCTCCTGACCACGCCCGGTGATGACAAGCGAATGCAAACCCAGCGGTACATCGCCAGCAACGAGCAGCCGGCAATCAAGCGACGTGGCCCCTTCGGGAATCGTCGTCGGAACCAGCGAAACTCCCGGCGGCGCGCCAGCCAACGAAAGCTCGATTGGGCCGGTGAAATCGGTGCGGACCACTTCCACCGGCAGGCTGAGGTGCGAGCCACGTGGCACGGCGAGCCCACTAAAATCGGAAGTTAGTTGGAATTTCGGCACGACCGGCAGCACGGCCACGCGGTAGGCGAACTGCGGTCCTCCCCCAGCCGACATGTCGCGAATTTGCAGTCGATAGATGCCGTCCTTGTTGATGTTCGCGCTGAGCGTCGCTTCGTCGAAGACATTGCCGGGGAGCGTCGCGTCGTCGTTGCGTGACAGCTCGCGCCCCGTCGCGTCGAATAGGGTCAATTCCACATCGGCTGCCGAGCCAATCGCTTTGGTCTCGGCCTTCAGAATCAGCTTTTGTCCCGCCTTAAGATCCAGCAAATACTGATCGCGATCGCGCGGCTGGCCGATTGCTCCGTGCAGTACCACGGGCGCGATCCCGGCGAGCGTGGCGGCTTCGGGGGCGTCGTTCGGCTCGGTCTCGGTGGCGAGGCGCAGCCCGGCCGCGGTTTCGGCGGCGGGATCGAGCATCTGGCGGAGCGCGGGGAGCGACTCGCCAATTCGCAGCACATAGCGCCAGTCGGGCGAACCCAGAAAACGGGAATCCCGCACCTCGATGGTGTGAATTCCACCCTGAGCAAACGTGTGCTCCAGCCGGCAGTCGAAGAGCAAACCTGGCTCGTTGTCTTGCTGGGCAACCTTCCGCCCCTGGGGATCGTAAATCGTCAGCAGCGGATCGGCATCGGTGCCGAAGCGGCCGGCGATTACCTCCAGGCACAGCTTTTGCCCGGCAGCAACCTGCACTCGGTGTCGCGCGACCGTTGCGGCTTCGAGCGCGCCGGCCACGGCCGCGGGAAAATCCGTTTGCGGATCGGCTAGTTTGGCCTGTGGAGCAAGTTCATCGATGGCAAACAGGCACAAGTTGCTTAGCCCGTCTTCCGTCGCCAGACGCAGGCCGTAGAGACCGATTGGGCAATTGGCTGCGACTTCAAGTTCCAGTTCCGAGCGCTGGCGACTCGCCGAATTCGCCGAGCGTAGGCGGACTTTGTCGGCGGGGAGCGAAGTCCAAACCCCCACCACCCGGTCCACATCCGCACCCACCACGACCATCCGATTGCTGCCCCGGCCGAGCAACGGAGGGTCCAGATGCTCGACATACGGCTCCCCCCAGGCCGGCACCGCAGCCGGCAACATCGCGAGCGTAAACAGCCAGACAAGGGTCGAATGCATGGCGGCGAAAGCGGGGAGGGGATTTCCAGGCGGGCAACATCTCCGCGAGACAAACCTTGCGATTTGCCGATGGAGACGTTAACGTCTTTATATCAAGCCTCGTGCATGGATGCCACGCAGTTTTGCCGAAACCGGCTGTGAAACGGTCGTTTCAGGCTCGGACGGCAGCCTGCGAGCTTGCCCCCGCCAGGAAAATCCCCCATGTTGCACCTATTCGGTCCCGCCTCGCCCGTCGCCAATTCGCTTAGTCGTCGCGAGATGCTCCGCATCGGCGGGCTCATGACGGGCGGACTGTCGCTTAGCCAGCTTCTGCAATCGCGGGGCGCGGCCGAAAGTCGCCCGGCCGGAGCACCAAAGAGCTTCGGCGCGGCCAAAAACTGCATCATCTTGTATCTCTCGGGCGGGATGCCCCAGCACGATACTTTCGACCCGAAGCCCGATGCGCCAGCCGATATTCGGGGCGAATTTGGCACGATCGCCTCGTCGCTCCCTGGCGTGCCAGTCGGCGAGCATTTGCCCCTGTCCGCCACGCTGATGCACAAGGTGGCGCAGGTCCGGGCGATGCATCACACGCACAACGACCACGCCCGCGGCTCGTACTGGATGTTCACGGGCTATCCGTTCCTCGGCTCCGTCCCCGATGCGGATAATATGTCTCGTAACGACATGCCACATCTGGGGTCTTGCCTGGCCAAAATCGCCCCCGGCAAGTCGCTGTTGCCATTCGCCCTGGTGCCGCACCGGATGGACGTGGCGGGGGGGCGGCGCGTCGGGCAATTCGCCGGCATGCTCGGTCCGAAATACGACCCGCTGCTGCCGGGGGGCGATCCCAACGAGGACAACTACAAGCTCGAGCAGCTTCCTCTCGCTCCCAATTTGCCCCCGGAAATTGCCCGCCGCCGCCTGAAGTTGGTCGAGCAGATCGATAGCCAAGTGCGGAGCCTGCAAGAGACGACCGCCGCCGAGTCGCTGCGCGAGAATCAAGCCCGGGCGCTCGATGTCGTCAGCTCCGACGCTGTTCGCCGGGCGGTCGATCTGTCGGCCGCCGATGCGAGCCAGCGCGAGCGATACGGCCGCAATTTGTTTGGCCAATCGGTCTTTTTGGGGCGGCGACTGTTGCAAGCGGGAACGCGCCTCGTGCAGTGCAATTGGCAGCGCACCCAGGGAAAGAACGGCTTTGCCTGGGATACGCACTGGAACAACTTCTCGGCCCTTAAAGAAGACCTGATTCCACCGTTCGACCGGGCATTTCATGCCCTGATGACCGATCTGGAGGAAACCGGCGAGCTCGACGAAACGCTGGTCGTGGTGGCGTGCGAATTCGGCCGCTCTCCCAAGGTGACGCTGAAAAACGCCGGCCGCGAGCACTGGCCCGATGTCTATACCGTTCTCTTTGCTGGTGCGGGCATTCGCGGCGGACAGATTCAAGGCCGCTCCGACAAGCTCGGTGCCTATCCGGCTGATGGTCCAACCACGCCGGCCGACTTTGTCGCCACGCTCTATCACCTGCTGGGAATCGATCCACACCGCGAGGAACACGACCAGCAGAATCGCCCCTTCGCACTCTCGAAGGGGGACCCCATCCGCGAAATTCTGGTCTAAATTCCCATGATTCGCCGGTTTCGCCTGCTATTCGCGGGCCTGCTCGTTGCTCTCGCGCCCAGCTTGGCTGGGGCAGCCGTTTCGCACCCCCCGATGCGCCCCCTGCCGGCAGCTCGCCAGCAGCCGCTTGCCGCCGGCTCCACGAAGTTTGTCGATGCAATCCAAGGGAACGACGACGCGGCGGGAACCAAAGTCGCCCCTTGGAAAACCCTAAAACACGCCCTCCGCCAACTGCAGGCAGGCGATACGCTCTACCTTCGTGGCGGCACCTATTACGAGCGTGTTTCGCTCAGCCGTTCGGGCACCGCCGAAGCGCCAATCACCATCGGCTCGTATCCCGGTGAATTGGCAATCCTCGACGGGGGCTTGCGCGAGTTCGCCGAGCAGCCGGCCACGGCCTGGCAACCGCTCGCGGGGAACGCGGCGGACGAATATGTCTCGACTCGCACCTATTTCGAGCTCGACGACCGGCAGGTTCCGCGGCAGTTCTTGCCCGCGGCCTGGGAACCGCTCTGGGGAATCGAAGAAGAGCGGCCACTCGTCCACGGCCATTTCGCCGATTCGCTGGTTCCACTGCATCCCTACCGAATTGCCGCCGATTTGCGGTCGAAGAACGAGTTCTTCCTGGGGGGCAAGCATGAAATGCGCGAGTCGGGGCACTACTGCGGCCCGGGAGTCTGGTTCAACCGCGAAACGGGCCGCATCCACATTCGGCTCGCTCATCACTCGCTTCCCGGCCTCGGCGACCGCGCGTATCGTGGCGAAACCGATCCCCGCGAGCTATCGCTCGTCATCGCGGCCGGCTTCGGTGGCGATGTACTCCGCGCCAGCGGCGTCAAGCACGTGCGGCTGCAAGACCTAGTGCTCCGCGGTGCGACCGGCAGCCCGCTGTTGCATGTGTATGGCTGCCAGAATCTAACGCTCGACCACGTCACGGCGTATGGCGGTTTTCCAGCGTTGCTGATTAACGCGTCGCAGGGGATCAAAGTCACCCACTGCGCGTTTCGCGGGCTGGCCGCGCCGTGGACGTCGCGGGCCCACATGAAGTATCGCGGCACGGCCTCGTATCAGATTGTCTTGCAAAACAACCAACCGACCAACGACGACCTCGAATTCGCCTGGTGCGAATTTACCGACGACCACGACTTCGCCTTTTTTCGCTACGCGACGAATCTGCGCTTTCATCACAATCTGGTCGAGAATTTCAACGATGACGGCCTGGAGTGCGGTCCGAAGCTCCGCGGGCACACGCTGTACCTGTCGCAAAACCGAATTGGTGCCTGCCTAATTCCCCTCTCGCAGCACGAGATTGAAAAGGACGAGTCCCCCGTCGATCACGATCCCGACACGGGGGTGTACGCCTATCGCAATGTGATCGACTTGCGGGCGGGAACCTACAAATCGCCCCCTACCGCCGCCGATCCGACCGGAGCGTATTTGCATGATGAGGGGCACCTGATGGGGGACCACGGCGGACCAATCTGGCCGGTGTTCCGCTTCTATCACAACACGGTTCTGCGCCGCACGCCGGTGTTTCGCGACGGTTATCTGTTCGGCCTCGGCTCGCAAGGACTGCGGAATACCGAACGGGACGTCTTCAACAATATCTTCGTGCAAGCCGAACGCGTTCCCGGCATCGGCTTTGTCGGCATGAAAGAGGCCGCCAACCTGCGCGAGGGGGGGAATCTGCTGTGGGGCCAACAGGATGGCCCGGCCCTCGCGGGTGACCCGTTCGCGAAGTTCCGGGCGTCGGCATTATTCGCCGACAGCCGCCACCGCTATCAGCCCGGCTGGACGACCGACGACCGCGTGGCCGACCCGAAGTTCGTTGCTGCTCCGGCCGAGAGAAAGGCACCTGACTTGCGGCTAGCGAAGGGAAGCGCGGCGATCGATTCGGGGGTGATTTTGCCCCCGGATTGGCCCGATCCGCTCCGCGAGGCCGATGCCGACCGGCCAGATAGCGGAGCGCTTCCCGCGGGATCGGAAGCCTGGAAGATTGGCGTCGATGGCCGGCTGTCGTTATTTGGCGACTGACAGGGCGGGCTAATTCCCAAAACCCCACAATTTGGCGGCGTTGCCACCCAGGATTTTCGCCCGCTCCTCGGCCGATAAAAACGGCAGGTCTTTCGCGATCAGATCGACTTCCTGACGCAGGGTCGGGCGCTGATAGGCCGCGCGAGCCGCGCCTGGATACCCCGTTCCGAACAACAGGCGATCGGGTCCGAACGCTTCGTAAACTCGCTTGACGAAGGGAAAGGCGTCGGAGAACGGATGCCGCTTCGACTCGGAAACCGAGGCCAATTCCGATACTTTTACGTGGATGTTCGGCTGCTTCGCCAGATTTAGCACCATGCGAATTTCCGGCTCCGGATTGGCGGCGGCGAGATCGAGCTGTCCCAAGTGATCGACGATGACGGGAACTTCGGGGTGCGCGGCAGCCATTTTGGCCAGCCGCGGCAACTGCGGCGGCGCGACAAAGAAGTTGAACACCGCCCCCAGACGCTGGGCGACGCGCCACAGCCGGTGAGTGTGATCGGCATCGAGCCAGGCATCGCCGCCGTGTTGCCCGTCGAAATAGTAGCGCGGACTGAAGCGCATTCCGGCGAGGCCGCGCTCTTTGATCCAGAATTCCAGCTTGTCGGCGACTTGGGGGTCGGTCGGATCGATCAGTCCGTGGGCCTTGAACCGCCGCGGATGCAGGCGGGCGCAGTCGGCAACGTAGGCGTTGTCCCAGCCGTGATAGATCACCTGCACAAGCACCGCATGGGTGCAACCCTCGCGGTTCATGTCCTCCAGCAGCATCTCCACCGTCGCCTCGTGCGGCGGCAGCCGAAAGTCGGCCTGGTAGGGATGTAAGAAGGGATATTTCCGGGCATCGGCGGCCCAAACGTGCATGTGCGTATCGATGAGCGGCGTGGCAGCTGCCTTCTCGTCGGCCGCGCGGACGCAAGGTTGGAGCGACGCGATGGCGGTCGCCGCGCCGGCCTCGGCGAGAAACCGGCGGCGCGACTCGTGGGCGGATGGCTGCATGGCTCCCTCAGGCGAGAATCTCGCGGACGACATGCCCCGCCACGTCCGTCAGGCGAAAATCGCGGCCACTCATGCGGAACGTCAGCTTGGTGTGTTCCAGGCCCAATAGATGCAGAATCGTCGCGTGCAGATCGTTGACATGCACGCGATTTTCGACCGCCTTATGGCCGAGTTCGTCGGTCGTGCCGTGCGAGACGCCCCCTTTCACGCCGCCGCCGGCCAGCCAGCAGGTGAAGGCGTGCGGATTGTGGTCCCGCCCCGTCCCTCCTTTTTGCACGATGGGTAGCCGGCCAAATTCGCCCCCCCAGATGACGAGCGTGCTATCGAGCAGTCCCCGTTGCTTGAGGTCGGCCAGCAGCGCGCCGATGGGCGTATCGGTTTCGCCAGCGAACTGCTCGTGGTTGGCCTTGATATTCTGGTGACCATCCCAGCTGCGCTCGTTTTCCATGCCGCCGCTATAGATTTGCACGAAGCGAACCCCTCGCTCGACCATCCGCCGGGCGACGAGACACTGCCGGGCGAAGTGGTCGCACCGCTTGTCGCCAATGCCGTAGAGCTTTTGAAGGTGCGCGGGCTCTTGCTCGATGTCGATCGCTTCGGGGGCGGCCTGCTGCATGCGATATGCCAGCTCGAAACTTTCGATGCGGGCGGCCAGCTCCAACTCTTGCGGCGAGCTGGCCAGCTTGTGTTTATTGAGCTGGCCGAGCAGGTCGAGGGCGGCTCGCTGCTGGGCCGCCCCTTGGTCTTGCGGACGAGAAAGATTGTCGATCGGATCCCCTTGCGGCTTGAGCCAGGTTCCTTGATAGACGCTCGGCAAAAAGCCGGCCGACCAATTCTGCGAATAACCCTTCGGCAAACCGCGGCCAAGCGGATCGGTCATCGCCACGAAAGCCGGCAGGTTCAGGCTCTCGCTGCCGAGACCGTAAGTGACCCAAGAGCCTACCGAGGGAAAGCCCATCCGCGTCATGCCGGTGTTCATCATGAACAGGGCGGGGGAATGGTTGTTGCTGCCGGTGTAGCACGAGCGGATGATCGCCAGGTCATCGACATGCTCGGCCATCCTGGGGAAAATCTCGCTCACCCAGGCCCCTGACTCGCCATGCTGGGCAAACTGGAAGGGGGACTTCATCACCGGCCCGACCTGGCCGGTGAAGAAGCCGGTGTTCTTGTCGAATCCCTCCAGCTCCTTGCCGTCGCGCTTTTCGAGTTCGGGCTTGTAGTCCCAAGTATCGACCTGGCTCGGCCCGCCGTTCATGAACAGCCAGATAACGCTTTTCGCCTTGGCCGGAAAGTGGCTCTGCTTTGGGGCCAGTGGGTTCAACTTCGGATCAGCCGCCGCGCTACTGCCCGCTGCGCCGCTTTCCGCCCCGGCAGCGGAAGGGATCAACAGACCTTCCTCGGCCAGCAAGGCCGCGAGTGCCAACATTCCCGCGCCGCCGCCGGCTTGGGTAAGAAGTTGACGGCGGGAAAGGAAGCTCGAAACGTTGTCGAATGGCATTTATTGAAGTCCTGTTATCTTCCCTTGCACCGGATCATCCACGCTTGAAGCAAGAACACTTCTTGCGACTCAGCAACGGCGTGAAAAAAATAACACCCACCGGAGGAACGAGGAGGATGCGACGATTGCCCGTGCGGGACTCCCCCTGGTCATGGGCGTCGATGCTCAAGATGTTTTCAATCTGATCGAAGGCCGCAATTGCGGACTCTGGTTTGCCGGCCGCAGTCCAGTGGCGAAGGAGGTCATGAAAAGCATCGGGATCCCAGATCACCCGATACTTCATTGCATGCTCTCCAGAATGCGGCGGGCGACGTCGGAAGGAATCCCCGCTCGGCGCTGCTCACGACGGTCTAGTTCCGCTTCGTCAAAATCAGGGATTTCCCCTTCCTCGTAGATGCCGATTGGGGTCGGATCGAAGGTTCCAAGGATCGTTCCGTGAGGATCGAAGAGCACCGTCACGTCCTTGCAAGCCGTCAATTGGTTAGCGACTGCTTGATCCAAGACAATTCTGCTCATCACAATTCCCCGGTAGCATCGACGTGAAACTTATTCGTAATTCTACTCCACATACACAAACTCGTTCAAACCAAACAGCACCTGGCAAAAATCGGCGAGGGCTAGCTCGCGTGAGGCGGGTTTCTGATCGGCTTCGTACGACCGCTGCTGCGACGCGAGGAACGCGACCGCGGCGGCCAGTTCCGTGCCGTCGGGCTCGCGGCCAACCGCGGCCAGATAACCTTGGCGGACGGACTCTTCGGCGGTCTTTTCCGCCAGCAATCGAGCCGCGAAGCCGTGCGCCGATTCGCGGACCAGCGGACTATTCAAAAAGGCCAACGCTTGCGGGGCGATCGTCGTGCTCGGCCGCCCGCCGACGCTCACCAGCGGTTCCGGCTGGTCAAAGAGTTGCATTAGCGGAATCAGCTTGCTCCGCTTCATGGTGAAATAGAGGCTGCGCCGCTTATGTCCTTCGTCGAGCGTGCCAGGGCCGAATTGCGTCCGGTCCAAAAGACCGCTGGTCGCCAGCAAGCTGTCGCGAATGACCTCGGCTTCGAGGCGCTGGGGCGCTCGTCGCCAGAGCCAGAGATTCTCGGGATCGATCCGCGCATCGGCCGGATCGAACTCGCCGCTTTGCACATAGACGCCGCTGGTCATCAGCAGCTTGTGCAGGGGCTTGAGCTTCCAGCCGCCACGAATTAGTTCGGCCGCGAGCCAGTCGAGCAGCTCCGGATGCGTCGGCCTCGTCCCTTGCACGCCAAAATCGTTGGGAGTCGCCACGATTCCCCGGCCAAAATGATGCCGCCACAGCCGATTGACGATGACGCGGGCCAGCAAATGTCCCGCTCCGTGCTCGGCATCGGTGATCCAATTGGCGAGGGCGGTGCGACGATAGCTCAGCTTCGAGCCCGCCGGCGGCGTGACTTGCCAGTGTCGTTCGCGATCGGGCGCGGTCATCAGCACCTGCAAGAAGCCCTGCTCGGCTTGGCCCATCTTTTGGTCGCAGTCGCCGCGTTTGAGGAAAAACGTCTCGGCGAAGAAATCGGCCCCCTGCGTGTGGTGGCGAATCGGCGTCACTCCTTCGCTGCAAATCATCACTTTGGCGACATTCGGTTGCGGCGCGAGCCTGGCGTGCTCTTCTTCCGCTTGCTTCAATTCGCGCCACTGGGGATCGAATTCGCGAAAATAGGCGAGAGCCAGCTTCCATTGCTCGGCCGAGCGGGCGGCTGCCGGAGTGCTTAGCGCCTCGGCGATGGCGTGGGTCAAGCCGCCAATTTCGACCGGCAGCGGATGCTCGCCGGTGGCGATGGAAACTCGCGGCCGGCCAATGGCATGTTGCTTGTTGTTCTGAAAATCGAGCGTGACGACGAGCGTTCCCGGCTCGGCGACGATCAGCGGCTCGGCAAGCTCGAACACGGCGGCGTGGTCCTGGCCAAACTTCGGATCGATTGCCCAGCCCGATTTTTTGTCCTCGTCGATTGCATTCTTGACGAACAGTCCCTGGGGAGTTTGCTCGAATGTGGATTGGGGATTCGTCAGCTTGAGCTTGTCTTGTTTCGCGCCCGAAACCTTTTGAAACGCGACCTGCAAGTTAGTCAGGGCAAAGTTGCCGTTGGTCGCCCGGCCAGGGCCACCTTTCGCCAGCGACGCATGGGCGAGCGCCTCTAGCCTCACGCCCGTATATTTCCCCGGTGCCAGCGGAAAGTGCAGGGTGTAGGTCTCCAGATCGGGATTCGTGCCGCTGGCCAGCAGCGAGCCATCGGGCTGTGGCGCGAGGATGGCGTTTCCCTTCGATTTGGCTTCCGCGGCAGTCAGAATCCGCCACTTGGTCGCTTTGGCCGCCGCTGCTGCGGGGGTTTGTTCCCAAGCGGCCAGGCGGGCGGGCAATTCGCTCGCTTCATACTTTTCGCGGGCGGCGACGAAGGGGGCATGGACTACGTCAAACTCACCCTTGGCTTTCGCGTACGCCGCGGGCTCCAGATTGACATCGACATTCGCCCGCACGGTCGTCGTGAATGTCGCCAGCAGCCGGTAGTAGTCGGCCTGGGGAATGGGGTCGAACTTGTGGTCGTGGCAGCGGGCACAACCGACGGAGAGGCCCAGCATGGCGCTTCCCGTGGTGGCGGCCATGTCGTCGAGAGCGTCGTACCTCGTCCGCTCGACTTCATTGGCGGTGATCTGCGTCGGGAAGACTCCGGCACCGAGAAAGCCGGTCGCCATCAGCGCCAGCGGCTCGCCGGGGGCAAGTTCGTCGCCGGCCAATTGCCAGCGGACGAACTGGTCATAGGGCAGGTCTTGATTGAACGCCCGGATGACGAAATCGCGAAAGTGATAGGCGTGCGGCCGGTCGTAGTCCTGCTCAAAGCCGTGGCTTTCGGCGAAGCGGGCGGCATCGAGCCAGTGTCTGGCCCAGCGCTCGCCAAAGTGAGGGCTATCGAGCAAGCGGTCGAGCAACTTGTCGTAGGCACCGGAATCGGGATCGGCCACGAACTTTTCGACTTCCTCGGCAGGGGGTGGCAAGCCGACGAGGTCGAACCAAGCGCGCCGAATCTGGAGGCGGCGAACGGCAGCGGGGTTGGGCGTCAATCCCTGTTCTTCGAGCCTGGCGAGGATGAAGCGATCGACGGGAGTTTTAATCCAGGCCTCCTGCTTGACTGCCGGGGGCTCGACCTTGGCCAAAGGGCGGAACGACCAGAATTCGCGGGCCTTTTCGGGCACCACCGTCGCCGTCCACGAATCGGGATCGCGCGGATTCGCGACCAGCGGCTTGTCGTAGGGAGCGCCGAGGTCGATCCAGCGGCTGATGGCGGCAATTTGGTCGGCGGGGAGCTTATCGCTTCCTTCGGGCATTGTGGGTTGTTCGCGATGCGAAATAAACCGCACCAGGTTGCTATCGGCCGCTTTGCCGGCGATCACGGCAGGCCCCTTCGAACCGCCGCGAAGCAGCCCCTTGCGGGTGGCGAGGTCGAAACCCGATTGCACTTCGTCGCCGCCGTGGCAATCGATGCAAGCCTGGCTCAGCACGCCGCGCACTTGCGACTTGAACAGCGCGAGCCCCTCGGCCATTTTCTCGGCGTGGGCGGGATCGAACTCGGCGGTCGCCGGCGGAACCTCCGGCGGCGCGGCATCAAGCAGCGGCGCGGCAAATCCCAGCCCGCTCAAGAGCGGCATCAGCAACCAGGAACGAGCAAGCGGCATCGTCAACCTCGCGAACGATCGGGAGCCAGTGACCACGTCGGCAGGCGTGCCGCGATGGTCGGCTTCCAATCCTATCGTACCATCCGCGAGGGTCGCAATCGCTTGCGCGGGCTCAGGCGGTCGCCAGCGATTTCGGCTGCTTCGAGGCTCGGTAAAAGCCGAACTTCTCCAGCGCCTTGTAAACCTCTTCGAGCGTTTTCTCGCCGAAATTGGCGATCGAGAGCAGCTGCTCGGGGGAGCTATTGAGCAGATCGCGCACCGTGAAGATGCCGCGCTCTTCAAGGCAATTCGTCGTCCGCACGGTCAGGCCGATTTCGGCGGTACTCATCTCGAGCCGCTGGGCCATCAAGCGCGAGTTCTCTTCCTGACGGCTGACGGGAATTCGGGTCCGGCTCATGCTTCCCTCCCTGGGATCTGGCGGTGAATAAGGATCGTCCGTCTGGCACGCCCGCGGGAAGCCGCCGCCGGCGGCACCACACCTGGGACCGCCCGCGATCCGCCATCCCTGCGGAATCATGCAAGCACTTGCGAGCAGAGTATAACCAATGACTGGCGATTTCGTGGGCAGTTTTCCGCAAATTTTTTAGGAATTTATGCACAGATGCTAGCAACCGCGTGATAGCGGCTCGCGTGGTGGACGAAATGCCATACAATACCGAAATCAGGAAGTTCCTCTCGCCACCCTGCCCGACGTATGGATGCTGACTTCGGCTCGCCGACCCCCGACCTGTTCCAATCGCTCACCGCCGCGCAGCTGGCCGCCGTGCGGCATATCGATGGCCCCTTGCTCATTCTGGCCGGCCCCGGCAGCGGCAAGACGCGGGTCGTCACGCATCGCGTGGCCAACCTCTTGGCTTACGATATTCCCGACCGAAGCATTCTCGCGCTCACCTTCACGAACAAAGCGGCCGACGAAATGAAAGCGCGCCTGGCGCGGATCGTTCCTCGGCATAGCGTGTGGATGGGGACGTTCCACCGGTTTTGCGCGCGGCTGTTGCGGCAATATGGCGCGGCGGTGGGGCTGACCGAGAATTTCTCGATCTACGACATGGAGGACGCCCGCACGCTGCTCGTCGAGGCGATTGCCGACGAGCGGATCGACCTGACGCATGCGACCCCCGACAGCGTCGCCCACGCGATCAGCTGGGCGAAAAACAGCTTGCTCACCCCCGCGGAATATCAGCCCAAGAAGGGGCACCCGCTGGGAACGATCGTCGAGCGGATCTATCCGGCGTATCAGCGACGAATGCTCGCCGCCAATGCCGTCGATTTCGACGACCTGTTGCTGCACGTCGCCACGTTGCTGCGCGAAAATCCCGACATTCGCCGCCGGCTCGACGACCGCTATCGCTACATTCTCGTCGATGAATATCAAGACACGAACCTCGCTCAATACGCCATCGTCCGGGCACTCTCGATCGATCATCCGAATCTGGCGGTGACCGGCGATCCCGATCAATCGATCTATGGCTGGCGGGGAGCCAATCTCAGCAACATCCTCGAATTCGAGAAGGATTTTCCGTCGGTCAACGTCGTGCGCCTGGAGCAAAACTACCGCTCGACCAAGGCGATCCTCCGCGTCGCCGATGAACTGATTCGGCACAACATTCGTCGCAAGCCCAAGGATCTCTTCACCGAGAATCCCGAAGGCGCGCCGGTCCGGCTCTATACCTATCCGAATCAGCGCGACGAAGCGGACGACATTGCCGCGCAAATTGCCCGCGACCTGGAAACGGGCCGCCGCCGAGCCCGCGATGTCGCGATTTTCTATCGGACCAACGCCCTCTCGCGACAAATCGAGCATGCGCTTCGCGACCATGTCGTGCCGTATCAAATCGTCAACGGGCTAGAGTTTTATCAGCGGAAAGAGATCAAGGATGTACTGGCGTATTTGCATCTGCTCAACAATCCGCGGAGCGAGGGGCATTTTCGGCGGATCATCAACGTGCCGACGCGCAAACTGGGAAAGGCGAGCGTCGGCAAACTGGCGGATTATGCCCAGGCACACGGCCTGTCGCTGCTCGAAGCGGCCCGCCGCGCGGGCTTGATCGAGGGGCTGGGCAAAGCGGCCACGGTCGCCTTCGCCAAGTTCGTCGCCATGTACGACCGGCTGGGAGAATCGCTGGCGGGGCCGGTCGAGGCGCTCGTGGGCCTCGTGCTCAGCGAAACGGGCTATCGCGAAGTGCTCGAAAACAGCGAGACCGAGGAAGACGAGGATCGCCTCGCCAACCTGGAGGAACTGCTGACCGCGGCGCGCGAGTTCGACATCCGCCACCCCACCGACGGGAGCCTGGAGCTGTTTCTGGAGGAGTCGTCGCTCGTGGCCGATAGCGACGCCTGGGAGTCGGATCTCGACAAGGTCACGCTGATGACGATGCACGCCGCCAAGGGGCTCGAATTTCCCGTGGTTTACATCGTCGCCTGCGAAAACGGCCTGTTGCCGCACGAACGGAGCCTGCGCGATGAGCAAAAGCTGGAGGAAGAGCGGCGGCTATTGTTCGTCGGGCTGACGCGGGCCAAGGAAGAGCTGCAGCTCAGCTATGCCCAGTATCGCAGCTTCCGCGGCCAGAATTGCCCGACCGTGCCTAGCGTCTTTCTGATGGAGCTTCCTCGGCACGAGATGGACCAATCCGAAAGCTGGGGAAGCCGCCGCCACGCGCCCGAAGTGGAGGAAGGCTTCGAGCCGGATGCCCATGAGCTGGCAGGGGACGATTCGCAACTCGCGGACGATGCCGACGATTTCTCGCCCGAGCTGTTTTCGCAAGAGGACGAGCCGCCGCGCACCAAGCCAGGGAAGCCGTTGCCGAACCTGACGAGCGGTCTTGTCACTGGCGAGCAACTGCTGGCGCGGCAAACCGGCCCGCGCTTCTCGCCTAACCAGTTCAAGCATGGGATGGTGGTCGAGCATCCGGAGTATGGCCCCGGCACGATCATCGCGCTATCGGGCGAAGGGGCGAAGCGCAATGCGGTCGTCCGCTTTTTCAGCGACGATAGCGAGCGGACCTTTCGCCTCGCGATGAGCAACCTCGCGCCGGCCGGAGCATAAATCGCGGGTACGAATCATGCCCCTCTCGAGTTCCTCGCCCCTGCTGGCGGATCTTGGCTTTGAGCTTTCGCGCCACAAAACGTTGGCCGATCGAGCGCTAGCCGAACTTTCGGACGAGGAGTTCTTCGCGCGACCGGCACCGGTGGTCAATTCGCCGGCGCTGATCGTCAAGCATCTGGCCGGAAACCTCACCAGCCGCTGGACCGACTTTCTCAACACCGATGGGGACAAGCCGACGCGCGATCGGGACGCGGAATTTGTAATCTCGCCCACCGATTCGCGGGCGAGCCTGATGGCCGCCTGGCAGCGCGGTTGGCAAGCCCTTCTGGACACGGTCGCGAACCTGACCGAAGACGATTTGGATCGTGAAATCACCATTCGGGGGGAGCCCCATACGGTCCGTCAAGCGCTGCTGCGCGGCCTGACGCACGCGGCTTATCACGTCGGGCAGATTCTGTACGTCGCCCGCCTGCTGAAGCCCGCTGCGACCTGGCAAACGATCGCGCCGGGTCAAAGCCGGAGCCATGCGGCGGACTACCGGGCAGGCTCGAAATAGCGTTGGCTAAACCAATTCAGGAAGCGGTTTCGCGTCGTTTTCGACGAGATACTGTGGCCGGCCGCTGAGGTCGCTAATCGTGGCGGTTCCAGGGTCGATCCCCAAATTGTGATAGAGCGTGGCAAAGACCTCGCCGAAGGTGACGGGGCGCTCGGTTGCCTCGCCGCCGAGGCGGTCGGTGGCTCCGATGACCTGTCCCGTGCGCATGCCGCCGCCGGCCATCAAGGCACAGCTGACGCGCGGCCAGTGGTCGCGTCCCACGGCCTTGCTGATGATCGGCGTGCGGCCAAATTCGCCCCAGACGAGCACGGTGACATCGTCTTCGAGCCCGCGGTCGCGCAGGTCGTCGAGCAGGGAGGAAAGCGCGTTGTCGAGAATCGGAAAATCCTCGCGCTCGCGGCCAAAAATGTTGTTGTCGGGCCGCCCTTCGGCATTGGTGCCGCCGTGCCAGTCCCATTTGCTGTAATTCAGCGTCACCACCCGGCACCCTGCTTCGACAAGGCGGCGGGCAAGCAAAAAGCTCTGCGGCACTCGCGGGGCACCGTTGCCGTCAATATGCAAGGCTTCGTTGCCCGTGCCGTAGCGGGCGACGGTTTGGGGGTCTTCCTTCGAAAGGTCGAGGGCATCGACGACGCGCGACGAGGTGAGGATGTCGAGCGCCTGTTGGCGAATGGCATCGAGGCCATCGAGCCGATTCGCTCGGTCAAGATCGCGCCGTAGGCGGTCCATGCCGGCCAGCAGATTGCGGCGATCGCCCAAGCGAGCGGGGGTGATGCCGCTGAGGACCATGTCGTCCTTCGCTTCGCCACGCGGGGAAAGGGGAGTTTGCCCGATGCCCAGGAAACCTGGCCCCGGTTCGTTGTAGGGGCCGTGCGTGCAGGTGTAGCAGAGACTGGCATACGGCGGGACTGACGGGTGCCGAGCCCCTTGCAGCTTGGCGACCGCCGACCCGAATTGCGGCCAGCCACCGAGCGGCCCCCCTTTGCCCGGCTTGCGGCCCGTAAAGCACTGGAACGCATCGTGCCCGCTTTGGGCATCGACAATCGAGCGGATCGGCACGAGGCGGTTCATCCGCCGGGCGAGTTGCGGAAAAAGGTCGCAAATCTCGATGCCGGAGACATTCGTCTTCGTGGGGCGCATGGGGCCGGCGATTTCGGCGGGGGCGTCGGGCTTCAGATCCCACATGTCTTGATGGGGGGGCCCGCCGACCAGATAGACCATGATGACCGCTTTTTGCGATGAGCCCTTTCCCGCGCGGGCCTCGGCCGCCAAAAGCTGCGCGAGCGATAAGCCGCCAAGTCCCAAACCCCCAATCTGCAAGAACTTGCGTCGCGAAAGACCATCACACAGGGTGGTCGCCGCACCGCCGGCGTGAAGCAAATTGAGCATCGGGCTGGTCCTGTGGGTGGGAATCGGACGCGGTAGGCAGACCCGTATGTTAACAAAGCATCGGCAATCGATCAACCAAAATTGATGATTGGCGATTTGACGAAACGGCGGGCGAAGCACAGGATAAGGCGGCTTGCTCCCCCTCTCCCGTGTGCCGGCCGACCGCTTGATGAAGACCTCGTGGGAACTATTGTTCCGCGCCGCGCGCGAGCACACCTCGGTGGTGGTGTTGCTGGTGCTGGCAGCCGCGCTCAGTTGCCTGACCTTTGGACCCCAACATGCCGAAGGGGCCGCGGCAGGGCGCGAATTGGCGGCCGAATTGGCCCGTGTGTTGCCCGCCGGCGGCAAGGTGCTGATTGTCGTGCAAGAGACGGCGCTCGACGCGGAGTTCGCCGAAACGCTGGCGAGGGAACTGGCCAAGCGCGGACTGGTCGTGCTGCCAACCGTTCGCGGCGGACCGCAACAAACCAGGCAGGCGCTTGAAGCTCATGCTGCCAGCGAGGAGCGCTTCGCTGGCATCGCGGTGACGACGGCGGCCAGTCGCTGGTCGATCTTCGAAGGGCTCGGGGAAAGGTATCCGTCGCTGGCGGGGGTAAAAATCGTCGCTCCGCGCGAAACTCGCTGGCCGACGTTCCTCAAAACCAGCAACCTCCTCAACATCGCCAACCAGATTGCCGTCATCGCCATCATGGCGATTGGCATGACGATGGTCATCATCGCCGGTGGGATCGACCTTTCGGTGGGAAGCCTGGTGGCGGTTTCAGCGGTCACGACGGCACTGCTCATCGAAAAGATCGGTGGCGGCACGGCGGCACCGGCCTGGTCGCTCGTGGTTTGTGGACTCGGGTCGATGGCCCTCTGCGGCTTGATCGGCGCGGCGAGCGGCACGCTGGTCGCGCTCGTCCGCATTCCGCCGTTTATCGTGACGCTGGCCCTGATGTCGATGCTCCGCGGCCTGGCCTACATCCAATCGAAAGGGGAGTCGGTCCACGAACTTTCGCCCGCGATCCAGTGGCTCGGCGCGGGGGGGGCCTTGCTGTCCATTCCCAACGCGGTGTTGCTCATGCTCGTGCTGTATGTGGCCGCCGACGTGGTGATGAAACGGACCGTGTTTGGCCGGCAGCTCTATGCGGTGGGGGGGAACGCGCGGGCCGCCCGGCTGTGCGGCGTGCCGGTGCGGCGGGTGGTGCTGGCGACGTATGTCATCTCGGCACTCTTCGCGGGCTTGGGGGGAGTGCTGCTCGCGTCGCAGTTCCAAAGCGGCGCGCCGACCTATGGCAAGGACTACGAGCTGAGCGTCATCGCGGCGGTGGTGGTCGGCGGCACCTCGCTTTCGGGCGGGCAAGGAAAAATGTTCGGCACCTTGCTCGGCGCGCTGATTATCGCGGTGGTCCAAAACGGAATGAACTTGCTTTTGCTCAGTGCTCCGTGGCAGCAAGTGGTGCTCGGGGGGGTTATTCTGCTGGCGGCCGTGATCGACCGGCTGAAGCAAGCGCGCGAGCGGGACTGAGGGGGCATCCTTCGAAAGTCCGTGTTCTTGAGGCGAGGTGAGGGCATGCGGATTATCACGGGTTGGCTGCTGGTTGTTTTGCTGCTCGCGTCGTTCGCCCGGGCCGAGGACGTGATCGTACCGCTGTGGGGACGCTGGGAAGGCCGGTTCGAGGCCGATACCGAGCCCAAATCTCCGCTCGCGGTCGATTTTTGGCTGGAATTCACCACTCCCACCGGCCAGGCGATCAAGGCGCTCGGCTTTTGGGATGGCGAGCGCACCTGGCGTTGCCGCTGGTTGCCGACCGAGCCGGGAACTTGGAAATACGTTGCCAAAAGCCAGCCCGCCACGGCTGGTCTCGCCGGCAGTGGCTCGTTCGAGTGTCGCCCTGCCGAGGCGAAGCCGGGAACGCTGCCCGCGCGCGGGCCGCTGGCGATTGCCAGGTCGGGGACGCATTTCGTCCAGGCCGATGGCACGCCGTTTTTCTGGCTGGGAGACACCGTTTGGAACGGTCCGCTGTTGGCGACCAAAGCCGACTGGGACGAGTTCCTCGCCGCGCGGGCCGCCCGGAAGTTCAATGTGATTCAGTTCAATCTGCTCGCGCCGTGGCGGACCGCCGCGGCCGACGAAGTAGGGCAGGTGGCATACACAGCGGGCGAAAAGCTGGCCGTGCATCCAAGGTTCTTTCAGCGAATGGACGAGCGGATCGACGCGATCAACGCGCATGGCCTCATCGCCGCGCCGGTGCTGCTGTGGACGCTGGGCAAGCGCGAGGTATCGCCCGGTCAACTGCCGGACGAGCAGTGCGTTCGCCTCGCACGGTATGGCCTGGCCCGGTATCAGGGGCATCACGTTGCCTGGATTCTCGCGGGCGACGAAAATTATGCCGGAGACCGGGGGCAGCGGTGGGCGAAGATCGGCCGGGGGGGTGTTCGATGGCCTTGCGCACGCGCCGGTGACGATTCACCCCCAAGGGATGAACTGGACTCCCGACACGCTCCGCGGCGAACCGTGGCTCGATTTTCTGGGATACCAAAGCGGCCACGGCGACGATCAGCGCACGCTGGCCTGGATTCATAGCGGACCGGTAGCCCAAACGTGGACCAGGCAGCCGACGAAGCCGATCCTCAATCTGGAGCCTCCCTACGAAGCCCATCTGGCGTATCAGTCGCGCCAGCCGCATTCCGATTACAGCGTGCGTCGTGCTTGTTACTGGAGTTTGCTGGCGACGCCGGTGGCCGGGCTCACTTACGGCGGCCACGGCATTTGGAGCTGGCAAACGTTGGCGGGGCGGCCTAAGGATCACGAGGGGACCGGCGTCGCGCAGCCGTGGCGTGTCGCCAAGGACTTGCCCGGCGCGGGGCAAATGACGCATTTGGCCGACCTTTTCACGTCGCTGCGCTGGCCAGAGCTGCGCCCCGCGCAAGTTTGGCTCGCGGACCAACCAGGCGGCAGCGACGCCAGCCGCTTCGTCGCTCTGTGCCGCACGCCCGATGGCCGGCAAGGAGTCGCCTATTTGCCAGTTGGTGGAGCAATTCGTTTGCAGCAGGGAGCGCTGGCCGCCGGCGCGAAAGCTGAGTGGATTGATCCGCGTACCGGCAAATCGCAACCAGCCACGAGCGACAAACCGGGAGAATTCTCCGCCCCGGACGAGCGCGATTGGCTGTTGGCGTGGCGCGATGATGCCAAATAGCCGCGAATGCTCCCTACCAGCCGGCGATGTTGCCGTGCCAGGGAAAATAGTGCTTGACGCGGCCGCCGAATCGCAGCTCGCCGCCGACCATCAGCGTGAAGTTGTTCATCGTGTCGAGCCGGCCGTCGCCGAAAGCGATGTTGTCGTAGGCTTCGAACCGCATGTCGAACACCGGGCTGTGCAAATATTTGAAGCCGATTCCCAACGGTAGCGACAGCAGCGATTGATGCACCTTCGTGCCGTTCTCGTCATCGAAGCGAAAGGTTTGCACGCCCAGGCCAATCGTGCCAAACGGCCGCCAGCGCGAATCCCCCCACGGATAGTAGGCCACCGAAACATCGAGGTAATAGTTGCGGCTGGGGCCATCGAGGGCGATGTCGGCGGCGTTGTTGATTTGTGGCTTGGAAAAAGCATAGCGCCCCTCGAAACCCCAGTAGTGATCGAAATCCCATCCCAGCCGGCTGCCGACGAAGTAAGAATTGTTCGAGAGGACTTCGCCGCGGATTGGATCGTCGGCCAGCATCGCGCCGAGAAACGCCCCGAAATACCACGGCCGATTGAGCCAACTGGTGCCGATCAGCGGCTCCCCCAGGCCAACATGCCGATAGGGATCGTTCGGATCGCCGTGCGTGAACCAAGGCTGATGCTGACCATCGTGCGGTGGTCCGCCGACAATGTCGCCCGGCGCATCGCTTGGCAAATAGCCATACCGCGGGCCCCCATACGGATTGGCCGGCTCGCCAAATTGCGGCGGCACGACGGTCGGCGGATCGGGCGGCGGCAAATCCTCGGTCGCGACGACTTGCCGAATCTCGGACGCCGGCACTTCGGCGAAAACATCAGGCCGCGCGGCGGGCCGAGGGGCGGGCGCTGGCACCGGATCTGGCGAAACGCGGCGCAATGCGCTTTGCCGCAACGGATTGAGCGGTGTCTCGGCGCGCAAGGAGAGCGGCACGGCGAATGTGATCGCCAGTGCGACCGCCCAGCGGCTGGTGGAACGAATTGTCCCCGCGACTTCTCGCATTCGATTTCCCGCGCGAGCCTGAGAAGAGGGGGGGATTATGCGGAGACTTGCCCGCGGCGTCAATTCCGCTTGCTACAACTATCAGGGGGACGAGCTTGTAAGAAATTTCGCCCAATTCCTGTTGAAAATTGCGACTCGTGTTAAAATTCGAGAAAGTCGCTCGGGGGTAGCGTTCAGCCATTCCTTATCTTGCTGAACGTTCGGCAATCGCCGCCAATCGCGCGGCGGAATCGAAGCTAGCACATGAAACTGGCGCTGCGACGCTTGGTCGTTGGTGGCTTGCTCGCTCTGTGGGCGGGTTGCGGTGGCGCGCCGCAATCGGACCTGCCTACTTATCACCCTTCCGCGGCCGCGAGCAAGGCGCTAGCTGAATTCGACCGCAACAACGATGGGCTGCTCGACGCCGCGGAACTGGACCAATCGCCCGGCCTCAAATCGGCCGTGCCGCGAATTGATAAGAACGGCGACCAAAAGCTATCGGCCGGCGAAATCAGCGAGCGAGTCGCCTATTATCGCGACACGCGTACCGGTTTCATGGGCGTCCCTTTGACGATCACCCTTTCGGGTCAGCCGCTCCGTGGTGCGGAAGTGATGCTGACTCCGGAGTCTTGCCTGGTGGACGAAATTCAGGCGGCGACCGGCACGACCGGGGTCGTGGGGGTCGTGGCTCCCAAAATTCCCGCAAGCGAGTTCTCGGGGGTCAGTCCCGGCGTTTATCGACTCTCGATCTCGCTGAAAGACCCGGCGGGTAAAGAAACGCTTCCCGGCAAATACAACACCGCCACGACGCTTGGACTGGAAGTCGCGCCGGATGTGCCAGGACTGGAGCGCGGGGTGCGGTTCGATCTGACGAAGTAATCCTCCGCGCGGCTGGTTCGCGCGGCTTATCATTTTCCGCTTATCGCTGGTTGGGAGTCGCGACATGCTTTCCTCTCTCCGCTGTCGGCGTCAATTCAGGCCTGGTTTCACGCTCGTCGAGTTGCTGGTGGTCATCGCGATCATCGGCGTGCTGGTGGCGCTCCTATTGCCCGCCGTCCAATCGGCCCGCGAATCAAGCCGCCGCACGCAATGCCAAAATCACCTGCGGCAAGTCGCGCTGGGTTGGCAAAACCATCACGACACGTTCAAGCACTTTCCCTCCGGTGGTTGGGGTTGGAACTACGTTGGCGATCCCGATGGCGGCTACGGCCCCGATCAGCCGGGGGGATGGCTCTATAACATCCTGGTGTTCATCGAACGGAAGGACTTGCGCGAAATTGGCATGGGACAGCCCGGTCCGCTCAAGCAGGCGGAGTTGGCGGTGCTGGTCGGTCAGCCGGTGCGGATTTATCACTGCCCCTCGCGGCGTCCGCCGGGCGTTTATCCCATTCCCAGCCAGCCCACGAACGCGGCGACCGTGACCGCCGGCGCCAAGAGCGACTATGCCGCTAACTGCGGCGATCAGGCCGCCAATGAAAACACCGGCGGTAGCCCCACGGTCGCGGTCCCCACGAATTTCACGGGGCTGATCTTCAATAAGAGCCAGATTCGGATCGCGGATATCGTCGATGGCACTTCCAACACGTTCATGGTGGGCGAGAAGTATATCAATCCCGTGAACTACACGACCGGCCAGGACGCTGCCGACAATGAAAACCTCTATGTCGGCTTCGATAACGACAACGCCCGCTCGTCGAACGGCTCGATCTATTTCCCTCCCCGCCGGGACACCAAGGGTTTCACAGCGTTCATCTACGGCAGCGCTCATCCCGCCGGATTCAACATGGCCTTTTGCGATGGCTCGGTCCGGATGATTCCCTATACCATCGACGTCACCCCCTACGAGCGACTCGGCAACCGCGGCGACGGGAACACGATCGAAGCTTACTAGCCGCGCCTGGGGCCAGCCACGGTCGGGGGCGGAGAGGCTGTTCGTACGATAGCCCCGGCACGCATAAATCGTCTTGCATCGGTTGGGCGCGGGGGTGAAGATAGGGGTTCCCCGCCCAAAGCCGCCCAGTTCCCACCAGGCGACCTCCCGATGCCAAGTCGAACCCCAGTCCGTTCGCTCGATCCAAACGCGGCGTTCACCCGGCGAACCTGGCTCGCGGGGGGGCGGTGGCTTGGCGGCGGCGCTGGTGCTTCCCGAAGTGCTGCGGGCCCGCGAGGCGGCGAGGCTGACGGAGGGGAAGAATTCCGCCCCGGCCCAAGCGGCGATTGTCATTTATCTGCAAGGGGGGCTGTCGCACTACGAGAGCTTCGATCCCAAGCCCCTCGCGCCGACGGCTTATCGGGGAGATTTCGGCCCGATTGCCACCAAGCTGCCGGGCACGCATTTCTCCGAGCATTTGCCGCTGCTCGCCGCGCGGGCCGATAAGCTGTGCGTGCTGCGGAGCGTGTTTGTCGATTCCCCCAGTCACCCCGTCGCCATTCATCAAACTCTCACCGGCTGGGACATGCCCGGCGCCGATGTAGCGGGCAAAAATCGAAACATCACCTATCCCTCGCTCGGCAGCTGGGTCGCGCGCCTGCGAGCCGGCAATCGCCCCGACCTGCCGCGGTATGTCGCCATTCCGCACGATGGCCAACTCGGAATTCGCGTCCGCTATGGCACGGCGGGGCTGTTGGGTTCGGCCTACGAGCCGGTTTGCTCCGGCCTGCCCCCCGATAGTGCCGGGGGACGCTACGACCCACCCCGCGACCTGCGACTCGACCCTGCGCTCAGTCCCGCCCGGCTGGACGACCGTCTCGCGCTGCTCAAATCGCTGGACGAAAACTCGCGCTCCGGCCGGCCGCTCCCCTCGCGCGAGGCTTATCAGCGACAAGCCCACGAAATGCTCGCCGGTGACGCGGCCGGCGCGGCGTTCGACCTGGGTCGCGAAAGCGATAAGCTCCGCCGCGACTATGGCGATCACTTATGGGGCCAGCAAACGATTCTCGCTCGCCGGCTGGCCGAGGCGGGGGTGCCGTTCACGCTGGTCAACTACACCTTGACGCAGCATCACGGCCAGGATTGGGATACGCACGTCGATAATTTCGGCCAACTGAAAAACGTTCTGCTGCCGCCGATGGACCGGGCCGTCAGCACGCTGCTCGACGATCTCGAAAGCCGCGGCCTCCTGGAGACGACGCTGGTGGCGATGTTCGGCGAGTTCGGCCGCACGCCGCGCATCAATCCGCAGGGAGGGCGCGACCACTGGGACCGCGTCTGCTCGGTCATGCTGGCCGGCGGCGGACTCAAGCGGGGGATCGTCGTCGGCGCGAGCACCCAGGCGGGCGATGTCCCGCTCGACCGGCCGATCCCGTTCAACGATGTCCTCGCCACGATCTATCGCCAGCTAGGCATCCCCACCGATGCCGTTTTTCACGATCAACTCGGCCGGCCGATTCCCGTTCTTGCCCAAGGAGCGCCGATCCGGGAACTGCTGGCGTAGCGGGCTCGCGGCTGCCGATAGAATATATCAATCCAGCTTGATATGTTTGCGGCGGTTCGGCAGAATAGATAATGCCCGCTAGATACCCCGCCTGAACTGGCAGGTTAGAAACCTGCCTCACTTGAAGGCAGGCCAAACGCCTGCCCCACGTTGAAGGAGCCCGCCATGCTTTCGATTTCGAGCCCTGGACGCTTCGGCCGCCGCGACATGCTCCGCATTGGCACCCTGGGTCTCGGGGGCCTCGCCTTGCCGCAACTCTTGGCGAGCGTGGCCGCGGGCAAATCGAGCGCCCGACCGGTCACGGGAAAGAGCGTGATTTTTCTCTTCATGCACGGCGGGCCGAGCCAGACCGAAACGTTCGATCCGAAAATGTCCGCCCCGGTCGAAAACCGCAGCGTCACCGGCGAAATCCCCACGAAAATTCCCGGCATCACGTTCGGCAGCACGTTTCCCAAGCTCGCCAGCCTCGCCGACAAGCTGGCGATTGTCCGCTCGTTCAAAACAGGCGATAGCAATCACGACATCAAGCCGATCGTCGGCAAGGCGACCCTCGGCGCGAACATGGGTTCGCTGTATTCGCGGGTGGTCGGCGCGAGCGATCCCGACACCGGCTTGCCGACCAACGCGGCCCTGTTTCCGCGCGCGGTAAATCCCAAAGCGGGGGAGGCGGTCAAGCAGTTCGGCCTGTTCGAGGCAACCGGCACGCTGGGGAATACCTACGCTCCGTTTGTCCCCGGCGGCGGCGGCTCGCTCCAGAAGGACATGCAGCTTGTCATGGAGCCGGGGCGGGTCGATGATCGCCGCAACCTGCTGGCGGGACTTGACCGCATTCGCCGCGATTTGGACGCCCGCCGCGAATTGGCCGGCGTCGATAAGCTGCAAGATCAGGCTTTTCAGACCATACTCGGCGGTGCGGCCAAAGCGTTCGATCTTTCCCAGGAAGACCCGAAAACCATCGCCCGCTACGACACCGAGCCCCTTATCCGCCCCGACCAAATCAGCCGCAAGTGGAACAACCACCCCCGCTATGTCGATAACGCCCAAACGCTCGGCAAGCTGTTGCTGCTGGCCCGCCGACTGTGCGAGGCGGGGTGCGGCTTTGTCACGGTGACGACGAATTTCGTCTGGGATATGCACGCCGACAACAACAACGCGGGGGTCGAAGAAGGGATGCAATACATGGGGCGGCCGTTCGACCACGCGGTGTCGGCCTTCATCGAGGATTGCGCCGCGCGCGGCCTGTCGGACGACATTCTGCTTGTCGCCACCGGCGAAATCGGCCGCACGCCGCGAATCAATGCCCGCGGCGGCCGCGACAACTGGGGCGGCCTCACGCCGCTGCTCTTGTCCGGCGGCGGTCTGAAAATGGGGCAGGTGATCGGCCAGTCCGACCGCATCGCGGGGGAACCGGCCACCGATCCCTGGACGAGCGAAAATCTGCTCGCCACGGTAATGCACACGCTGCTCGACATTGGCCAGGTGCGCTTGCAAACCGGTCTGCCGCAAGATTTGCTCCGCGTGCTCACCACCCCCGCTCCCATCGCGGGGCTGATGTAGGCCAGGCGACGAGGCTCGCTGCCGCCATCCTGCTCGGATTTGAGTGGCGAGGCCGAGGACGATAGAATGGAGAAGGTCTCTCCCGGAGCGCGGCATCATGGGATTGCGAGCGGTCACGCTGGAAATTCCCGAGGGTCTTTACGACCTGTTGCATCATCGCGCCCAGACTTCGCAGCGAACCTTGCAGCAGGAACTGCTCGATGTGCTCGAATCCCGATTGACGAGCGAAACGGAAGCCGATCGCATCGAACGAGCTCTCGCGAACATGCGGCATTTCACTGACGCGGAGCTTTCGCTCGCGGCACAAAGCATCCCGTCAGCCGCGAGTTGCCAGCGGGCGGAGGACTTAAACTTCAAACAACGGGCCGAAGGGCTGAGCCCTGCCGAGCGCGTCGAGTTGGAATCGCTGTGTACCGAGTACGAGTGGCACCTGCTCATTCGCTCGCAAGCCTTGGCGCTGCTGAAAGACCGTGGACATGACATCCGGCCGCTGCTGAGTGTGCCGGTTGTGAGCGTGGCATGAGTCGCCCGACGATCAGCGCGTCCCAGCGAGCTGAATTGTCTACCGCGGCATGTCATTGCTGCGGATACTGTCAGACGTCGGAGCTTGTTACGGGCACGCCGCTGGAAGTCGAGCATCTCGCGCCGCAATCGCGGGGTGGACCGACGATTGCGGAGAATCTATGGCTCGCGTGCCGGCTTTGTAACGCGCATAAGTCGGATCGGACTTTCGTCCCCGATCCTGATACTGGCGAGTTAGCGCGAATCTTCAACCCACGTTTGGATCCCTGGAGTGAGCATTTTCGCTGGTCGGCCGATGCGCTGATAATCGAGGGACTTACGCCGAGCGGCCGAGCGACGGTTGTCGCGCTTCATTTGAATCGACCACCGCTGGTTGCCGCGAGAAAGCTCTGGGTTCGGCTGGGCATCCATCCGCCGGCTTAGCGCCCGAAGCCTTACAATGACGGCTCCACGGTTTTCGCTCCCTCAATTCTGGTTCGTCCCATGCAACTCCATCACCGGCTGATTTTCTTCCTGTTGATCGGTGTTTCGTGCTCCTCCTTGGCCGCCGAGCCGGATATCTTCGCGGCGAACAAGGCGCTGGGAAGGGGCGTCAATTTGGGCAACGCCCTCGAAGCTCCGAAGGAAGGCGATTGGGGGATCAAGCTGGAGGAGAGCTTCTTTCCGCAGATCAAGGGGGCGGGGTTTAGTCATGTCCGCCTGCCGACAAAATGGTCGGCTCATGCCGGCACGGACGCGCCGTACACGATTGAGCAAGCGTTCTTCGAGCGGGTCGATTGGGTACTCGATCAGGCGGAAAAGCACGGCCTGGCCGTGGTGCTCAACGTGCATCACTACGACGAGATGGATAGCGATCCGGATGCTCACCTGCCGCGACTCGTCGCCCTGTGGAGGCAAATCGCGGCCCGCTATCGGGATCGCCCCGCGAGCCTCTATTTCGAGCTCCTGAACGAGCCGCACGGCAAGCTGAACGATGAGGGAAAGTGGAACGCCTGCATCCCGCCGGTCCTGGCGGCGGTGCGGGAGAGCAACAAAACCCGGCCCGTCATCATCGGCGGGGCGTGGTGGAACGGCATCTGGGCGGTTCCCAAGCTGAAGCTGCCGGACGATCCGAACCTGATCGTCACGGTGCATTGCTACGACCCGTTTGAGTTCACCCACCAGGGAGCCTCCTGGGCCAAGGGCTCGGACAAATGGCTCGGCCGCACCTGGACCGGCAGCGAGGCGGAGCTGAAAAAGCTGCGCGACACCTTCGACATCGCCGCCAAATATGGGCACGACCACAAACGCCCCATCTATCTCGGCGAATTTGGGGCCTACGAAAAGGCCGACCTGGCCAGCCGCGTCGCCTGGACCCGCGCCATGACTCGCGCGGCCGAGGCCCGCGGGTTCAGCTGGGCGTACTGGGAATTTTGCGCCGGTTTTGGCGTTTACGACCGGTCCGCGGCGGCTTTTCGCCCCGAATTGCTGTCGGCCCTGCTCGCTAAATAAGCGGCTGAAATCACGGTCCGAATCAGCCGCCGGATTTTACGCGACAGCCGGCCGCTTCGCGGTATAATTGGGAAAGCCTCCACGATTCCGCCCGAGTGCGATTGCATGGACGACTTCGCCAAGATCGCCTATGACCCCGCGAGCGGGCCTGGCCCAGCGGCGTGAAATTCCCCCGCGCCGCCCTACGCGGTGCATCCGCTCGACCGGCCGGATGACGGCGAGAGTCTTGCTCGCGAGCATGTGCGCATTCGCCTTGCCTGGGCCAAGCTGCTGTGGCTGCTGTCGTTTTTGGCGGTGCTGCTGGGCATCAGCTATCTGGTGCCGTTCATCGCCGAGAACACGCAATACGCCATCACCCGCGGCCGGCAGCGGGCGGAATACGACTTCGCCCTGGAACATTTCGATGGTTCGCCGGTCTCCCAGTTTTCGCGCGCGTCGCAACAGGTTTCGCAGATCGTCGGCCCCAGCGTGGTGCATATCAACACGCAAGGGAGCGAGACCGATCTCTTGGCCATGCCGATGCGCGTGCCGCGCGGCCGCGTGCCGACCGAGGGGCAAGGCTCGGGCTTCGTGGTCGATGTTGGCGGCTATGTGCTGACGAACTACCACGTCGTGCGCGATGCCCGCGAGATTCAGGTATCGCTCGCCGATGGCCGCCGCGTCGTCGGCCGGATCGTGGGGATCGACAAGGAGACCGATCTCGCCCTGCTCAAAATCAACGCCGACAAGCTCACGCCGATTCGCTGGGGAGATAGCGACGACACGCATACCGGCGCGCTCGTCTGGGCGGTCGGCAGCCCGTTTGGCCTGGAGCGGAGCATCACTTCGGGCATTCTCAGCGCCAAACACCGGGCCGGACTCGCCGGCACCGCTTATCAAGACTTCTTGCAAACCGATGCCGCCGTCAATCCCGGCAACAGCGGCGGACCGCTCGTCAATGGCGAGGGGCGGGTGATTGGCGTCAACACGGCCATCGTGGGAGAGGCGTTTCAGGGGATCAGCTTCGCCGTTCCCAGCAACGTGGCGCGCGATGTTTGCCAGCGCCTGCGGGGGGAAGGCTCCGTTCGCCGCGGTTGGCTGGGGGTGCAACTGGACGACCTGACCGATCAGCACGCCAAGGATCTCGGCCTGCCGCGGGCCACCGGAGCCTACATCGCCGCGCTCATCAAGGACGACGAGGGAAAATCTCCCGCCGCCACCGCCGGCGTGCAGCGGGGGGACGTTATTTTGCGGTGGAACGACGTCGAAATCACGGGCCCCGCCTCGCTGAGCACGGAAGTCGCCAAAACCGAAATCGGCTCCTCCGCCAGCATCGTCGTCTGGCGCGACGGCCAAGAGTTGACGCTCGGCGTCACCGTCGGCCTCCGCCCTGAAATGCCCGTACCGTAGATTTTGGCTACAAACACGGACGATTTGCTTAACCCGCCGGCTGGGAAACGAAGAGGTCCATGCCGAGTTGCTCGGAGAGGAACTTCGCGGCGAGCTGTCCTTTCACGCTGTTGCCGGCCGCGTCGAGCGGCGGAGCGAAAGTGCCGAGCCCCCCTTTGCCGGGCGATACCGCGACAATCCCCCCGCCGATGCCGCTTTTGCCCGGCAAGCCGATGTCGTAAAGCCAGTCGCCCGAGGTTTCGTAGAGGCCGGCGGTGGTCATCACCGCTAGGCAATAGTGGCACACGGCCGGACTCACGACCCGCTCTTTCGTTAGCGGATTGACGCCCCCGTCCGCTAGCGTCGCTCCCATCACCGCCAAATCCCGCGCGCTCACATTGAGCGCGCATTGGCGGGTGTAAAGATCGGTGGCCTCCGCCGGATCGAGATAGAGGCGGCCAAAACTTTGCAAGAGGCGGGCGATGCTCTGGTTGCGAAAGTTCGTCGCCATGGCCGACGCGAACACCTCGTCGTTAACGGCTAAATCTCGGCCGGCAAAGCGCGATAGGCCCTCGTGGATGAATCGCCATTTGGCCGCCGCGGTTTCGCCGGGAACGAGGCTGGTCGTCGCGATCGCGCCGGAATTCACCATCGGGTTCGTGCGTCCCTCGGGCCCTCGCTCGATGGCGGCGAGCGAATTGAAGGCCAGCCCGGTGGCGTTCACGCCGATTTTGTCGCGCACTTCCGCCGCTCCCAGCACTTCGCACACGAGCGCGAAGATAAACGGCTTGGAGACGCTCATGATCGTGAATTCATAGTCCGCGTCGCCGGCCGAAAAAAATTGGCCGTCGGTTCCCACCAGGCAGAGGCCGAACAGCTGGCGCGGAACCCGTGCCAGGGCGGGATAGACTTGTGCGTTCGCCCCGTCGTTGTTCGCTCGGCACCGCTCGTGCGCTTCGGCGACAAGGGCTTGCACCACTTCGGGGGTGGGCAAGCGCCCCGTCGATACGAACGGGGGGCGACTGGGTGGCTGGTTTGGCGGTGCCGCGCTCATCCGTTGCCGCTTTCCGAAGGTTGGACGGGCTCCGGGGCGCGGCCAGCGAAATCGCCGGTTATTTGCGCCGCAGGGTAAACGTAGTGTAGTGCAGGCCGGTCTCGTCGTTCACCATCATGCCACCGCCGGGGGCCAGATATTTGGCGAGCACGGCGAACGGGGGGAGCGGATTGTCGGACAGGGCCTTGTCGAGCTCGAAAAACACCGGGTTGTTCTCGCCGCGGCGGTTCACTTGCTGCCGCGTATCGTCGGCGGCCGCCAGGTCGTACCAAAATCGCAAATTTTGCTCCGGCCGCGAGAAGCTGAGCATTCCCGGTGCGTCTCCCCCCACTTGCCGCTTGATTTTGCTGGCGATGAGCTTGAATTCGAGATCACCGGCAAGCCCCAGCGCCGGCTCGGCGGCGGTTTTGATCGCCTCGACCAGCGCGGCCGAGCTATCGGTGATAAGGAGCGTATCTCCCACGATGGCGACACACGGATCGGGCTGCCGCAGGGCCGGCCCATCGGGCCGCTCGGTGGGCCGGCGGAACAACGGCTTCATCGTCCAGTAGGAGACTCCGCCAAAGGCCTTCTTTTCCGCGTTTTCGTCGAGCTTTTTCACGATGGTTTCGAGCGTCGGGCCGAATTGCGAAGGCTCCTTGAGCGACAGGCCAATCAGGGACGCCATGCTATTGAGCCGCACCGGGTGCTCGATCCATTGGGCAAAAGTGAAGCGGCCGCCGAGGGCGGGGAGCAAGTCTTTCTCGAAATCGACGCCGAGCCGATCCCCCACGCGGCGGCGCACTTCCTCTTGAAAGGCCCCTTCGCTCGTCAGGCTGTTGTAGAGCAGCCCCCCCTTATCGTAGGTTTGCTGGAGATCCCAATTGAAGGTGGAATAGCTCACGATCCCCGCCGGCACCCACGGCTCGGGGGTGCTGTCGCCGGGACTCATGGCGAGCAGTTGCAGGACGCCGGCGCGGGGGTTATCGAGCAACAGATGCACGTGCTGCACCGAGTCGAACTCGCCGCTGCCGAAGGTGACGCTGGCCCCGATTCCTTGCACGCCATCGAGGCCCAGCACGGGCAACAGCGCGAGCGCCGTGGCGGCAAAGTTGCCGCGAGCGACCGTGCGGAAAATCTCGACCGGGTCGGCGAACAGCGTCAATTGCGGCGGATCATCGACCGCCCCGGAGCAGCGGCTCATGATCGTGTTGAACTTGTGGCTATCGGCCAGGGTCTTTTCGGCCTGCCCATCCCAGGCGGAGAGCACGAACCGCAGCAGTTCCTTGTCGCTGGCGATCAGGATCGTCCCCTCGCGCTCAAGCTCATAGAGGGTGTTACCATCGGGGCCAACATAGGCCGCGACCTCCACCTCGCCGACCTTCTCCACTTCCTTGCGGCCGCCATTTTCGACCAGAAGTTCCTCCCCTTTGTCGAGCAGCTTGCGGGCCTGCGTCAATTGATCCTTCACGTCAATCAGAAAGATCACCCCCGGCCGCATTTCCGGCGGCGCGACCACCGCGAAGCAAATCTCCCCCTGCGGAATGCGCAACAACTGATCGAGCGGCAAGCCGACCTGCGCTTCGATCCGACTCCACAACTGCTGGGCCGAGGCATAGAGCTGCGAAACGAGGGGCTTTACCTCTTCGTCCTGACCGATGCGGCCAAGGGCCGTTTCACGAAACCGCTCGACCAAGAGCTGCGTATCGGCGATGCGGGCATAAGCCAGCGTCCGCTCCGGCAGCAGCCGCGGCGCGGCGGGGCGGTCAGCACGCGCGGACGAAACGACGGACGCTGCTAGCATCCAGGCGCAGAGAATGACCGCCAAACGCGACAATCGGATCACGATTTTTCCCCCAGCGAGAGCGAGCCAACTTCGCAGCATTCTACCCGGCCGGTTGGCTTGCGGTTTCGCCCATTTGGCGTCGATTTATCCTGATCTCGCCCCCCGATGGAGCGGAGGCTCATTGGTCCAGTGCCACTTCGACCCGACTCGCACGCTCCATCGGCCGGACGAGAACGCTTAGAATTTGGGTGCCATCGCAAACCAGGAAACCGAACCCATGAATCTCGCCACCTTGATCGAACAATACTCCGCCGGGCCGGGCGAACTGCGGCGGGCCGTGAGTGGGCTCTCGCGCGAGCAGTTGCTGGCGCGGCCCCTCGAAGGGAAGTGGACCACGCTGGAGGTCGTTTGCCATATCGCCGATTTCGAGGTCGTCTTTGTCGATCGCCTCAAGGCGGTCATCGCCGAGCACGAGCCGACGCTCCCCGGCCGCGATGAAGGGGCGTTCGCCGCCCGGCTCGCCTATCACCAGCGCGACTTGGAGGAAGAGTTGCGATTGGTCGAAACTTGCCGCGGCCAAATCTCGCGCATCTTGCGGACGCTGACCGACGACGACCTCGCCCGCCGCGGCATTCACACCGAAGCGGGGCCGCTAACGCTTGAGCAGCTTTTGCAGCGGATCATTAAGCATCTGCCCCATCACGTGCAGTTCATCCACGAGAAGCGGCAAGCGCTGGGAGCGTGAGGCATGAAGCTCGGAAAAATTTCGCTGGCGGCGGCGGGAATCATCCTCAGCGCGGTGGCAGCGTCCGCGCGGGGGCAAGAGCTGGCCCCGCTGCGCTACAACCATCCGGGGCTGGTGGTCGATTTGGGGGTCGGGCTGTGGGCCTTTCCGCTGCCGATGGACTTTGACGGCGACGGCGATTTGGACCTCGTCGTCTCGTGCCCCGACCGGCCGCACAACGGCACCTACTTTTTCGAGAATCCCAGCGGCGACGCGAAAATGCCGGTGTTTCGGCCGGGCGTGCGGATCGGCCCGGGATTCCAATCGGTGCGCGTGTCGCACGTCGGCGGAGTGCCGCGCGTCCTCACTCCGGCTCGCGAGTTCGCCGATTTTCGCGCGGCACGATTCGATCAGCCGCTGAAGCTGCCGCTGCCGACGAACATCCACGAGCCGGGGCGCAAGATTCGGGCCAACACGTGGCATTACGTCGATTACGACGACGACGACGCGCTCGATATCGTCGTCGGCGTCGATGACTGGCAAGATTACGGCTGGGACGACGGCTACGACGCGGCGGGCAACTGGCTCCGCGGTCCGCTGCGGGGCTATGTTTATTTGCTTCGCAACACGCGAACAACCGCCGAGCCAACCTACGCGAAGCCGATCAAGATCACCGCCGCCGACAAGCCGGTGGAAACGTTTGGCTGGCCGAGTCCCAATCTGGCCGATTTCGATGGCGATGGCGACTTGGACCTGTTGTGCGGCGAATTCCTCGACCAATTCACCTTTTTCGAGAACGTCGGCACGCGGAAAGACCCCCGCTACGCCGCCGGTCGCCGGCTGCTGCACGCCGGGAAACCGCTGGCGATGGACCTGGAGATGATCGTGCCGGCGGCGATTGACTGGGATCGCGATGGGGATGTCGATTTGATCGTCGGCGATGAAGACGGCCGCGTCGCGCTCGTCGAGCACACCGGTCAAATCGCCGACGGTTTGCCCCAGTTCCTGCCGCCGCGCTACTTCCAGCAAGAGGCGGACCTCGTCAAGTGCGGCGCGCTCGCCACGCCCGTCGGCATCGATTGGGATGGCGATGGGGATGATGACATTCTCAGCGGCAACACGGCGGGCTACATCCAGCTGTATGAAAATCTCGGCCTCGGCGAAGGGGGCCTCCCCAAGTGGGCCGCTCCACGACGCCTGGCCGCTGGTGGCAAGACGATCCGGATCATGGCCGGGCCGAATGGATCGATCCAAGGACCGTGCGAGGCCAAATGGGGCTATACCACGCTCAGCGTCGCCGATTGGAACCACGACGGCACGCTCGACCTCGTCGTCAATTCGATTCGCGGCGAGGTAATCTGGTTCGAGGGGACAAAGGCCGCCACGCCCGGCACCGGGCCGGAGCTGCGTGCCGCTCGGCCGCTTGAAGTCGAGTGGAATGGCCCGACGCCCAAGCCCGCCTGGACCTGGTGGCAACCAACGGGAAAACAGCTCGTCACGCAGTGGCGCACGACGCCGGTCGTCGTCGATTACACGGCGGATGGCCTCGCCGATCTCGTGATGCTCGACCACGAGGGGCATCTCGCCCTGTTCGAGCGCCGCCGAAACGCCACTGGCGAGCTCACGTTGCTGCCGGGTCGGCGGGCATTCGTCAATGCAGACGGGACCGCGCTGCAACTCAACGACAAACTCCGCGGCAAAAGTGGGCGGCGCAAGCTCTGCTCCTGCGACTGGGATGGCGATGGCCGGCTCGATTTTCTGCTCAATGGCACCAATGCCGACTTCCTCCGCAATCTGGCCGAGAAGAACGGCAGCGTGACGCTGAACAACGAAGGGCCGCTCGCCACCACGCGGCTTGACGCCCACGACACCAGCCCGACGACGGTCGACTGGAACAAAGATGGCCGCCGCGAATTGCTCGTCGGTGCCGAAGATGGCCACTTCTACTACCTCTCCCGCTAACCGCTGCGTTTCCCTCGCCCATGCCTGTCCGCCTTGCCGATCTCGCCAATCCCAGCGATCAAGCGCTCATCGTCGAGCTGCTCGACATGTATTGCCGCGACCAGTTCGGCGATGGCAAGCCCCTATCGGCCGCGGCGCGGGAGAATCTGATTCCGGGCCTCGCCGCGCATAACGGGGCGCGGGTGTTTCTGGCTTACGAAGACGATCAGCCCGCCGGTTTCGCGATTTGCCTCGTCGGTTTCTCGTCGTTTAAGGGAAAGCGGCTCATCAACATTCACGATCTGGCCGTCGCGCCCGGTTTTCGCGGGCGCGGCATTGGCCGAGCGCTCCTGGCGGCGATCGACGACGAAGCCCGCCGACTCGATTGTTGCAAGGTGACGCTCGAAGTCCGGTCCGACAACGAGCTGGCCTGGCAACTGTATCGCCGCTTTGGCTATCGCCCGAGCGAACCGGCCGAAACCTGGTTCTGGTCCAAACCGCTCGATTAGCCGGCGATTTGCTCCACCAGTCGGCGCGGAGCACCGATATTCACGACGTGAACCTGACCCAAGTAGCGGCTCGCCTCGGCGGCGGCAAAGCCCAGCTTGGAGGCGACGAAAGTGCAGGTATGATCGGCGATCACCGTCGGCTCGGCGGCCGCGCCGGTGTCGCAATCGAGGCCGCTCGGCAGATCGACCGCCAGCTTGCGGGCCGCCTGGGCGTTGATCGCCCGAATGGCACCGTCCAGCGGCGGACGCGGCGACCCGGTCGCCCCCGTTCCCAGCAACGCATCGACAATCCACTCCGCGCCCGCCAGATTGCGGACAATTTCGGGCTCGCCCGCGGACGAAAGGTCGCTGATTGACACTCCCGACCGCGTGAGAATCGCGAAATTCGCCGCCGCGTCGCCACGCAGCTCGCTCGGCGGAGCCAGCAGCAACACCCGCGCGGCGATTCCCAGGCAATCGAGATGCCGGGCGATCACGAAGCCATCGCCGGCATTGTTTCCCTTGCCGCAAACGATGGCCACCGGCCCGCGGCAGCCTTGGTCCCGCAACACTTGCACGCAGCCGCGGCCGGCGTTCTCCATGAGCACCAGGCCCAACATGCCGAATTCGTCGATCGCGCGGCGATCGACCTCGCGCACCTCGGCGCGCGACCGGGGACGATGCGACATGGGGCTTTACCGGCCGGCGAGGCGCGGCACAATGGGTATAGATGGATCACGACACGCTCTCTGGGAGCTTAGGCCATGCCCCTCTACGAATACAACTGCCTCGATTGCCGCGAGCAGGTCGAACTGCTTATTCGCGGCCAAGAAGAACCGCGCTGCCCCGAGTGCGAGGGAACCCGGCTCGAAAAGCTGCTGAGCGCCCCGGCGGCCCACATGGGCGGGCACGAGTTGCCCGTCTGCCAGCCCATGCCCGCCGGCGGTTGCGGCCTGCCACAATGCGGCATGGGTGGCTGCCTGGGGGAGGACTAATGTCCGGCGAGCCGACCGTCATCTACCACGCGGCCAATCCCCAGCAGGCCTATTTGCTGAAGGGGCTGCTCGAAGACCAGGGAATTGCCGCCTAGGTGGACAACGAGAACATGCAAATCGCCGGCGGTGAGCTCCCCCTGGGGTGGACCGCGGCCGCCCGCGTCGTTGTCGGCGCGAACGACGCCGAGGAGGCCCGCGCGCTCGCCGTCGAGTTCGACGAGACCACCGCTCACGAACCGCGGTCCGAAGACCCCGACGAGCCCCAGCCCGATGCCGAATGGTCCGACTGGCCCCAGTGCCCCGCGTGCCAGGCGCGGCGGCCAGCGCGGTGCCCGGTTTGTCAGGCCGCCGGCACCCGGTTTCCGCTGGCCGACGTGGAGGAAGCCGCGGGCCAAGCGCGGGTGCTGCTCTACTGCGGCTCGTGCGACGATCACTTTCGTCCCGATTTTTTTCGGGTGTGCCATCAGTGCGGGCACGATTTCGGCACGGGAATCGAACCGGTCGCTCCCCAGGCGATTGCCGAAGAGACGCGGCGTATGTGGCTGGTGGCGGGGGCGATGATCATCGCCGGCGCGGCGCTGGCGGGCTATTTCGCCTGGGTGATGCGCTAGGCCCCGCCCGCGGCGGCCAGCGTGATCTTCCGCGTGTCGAGCAGGGAATAGTCCCCCGCGTCGGTGGCGAGCATTCGCTGCCCTTGCCCGAAATAGGCCCCGGCGGCCGGCTCGGTCCAGTCGGTTTTGCGGGCCAGGCGAATGAGCGGATCGGCGTGCTTCTCGCTGCCGGGATAGCGGGTGGGAATGAGCCCGACCGCGTCGCCACCGTTGGCCCAGACAAAATGCACCGGAGTCCACACCATGTCGCGCAGGTCGGTCGGCGCTTCGACATCGATCTGCTTGACCCGGTGGAGCGGCACCCAATAGTAGCGCCCGTTGACCACCGCCTCGATCACCGGCCCTAGCCGCGAATCGGCATCGGCCAGCCACTCGAACGGCTCGTCGCGGCGGGTCGGCTCGGTACCGGCCGCGCGGGCTTCGACCGTCAGCGTGCCGCTGGTCGCGGGGGCTGCCTCGAAGGCTCGCTCACGCAGTTGGCCCGCCTCGGCGTGCTTTCCCTCGGCGGCCAGCTTGAGCGATTCGACAAGCAGGGCGACCCACTCCTCCGGCTCGCCAAAGACGAGCGGCGAGCGCTTGCCGGCGAAGACCTCGGCTCGCAAGGCTTCGCACTGAATCGCCTCGCGATACATCTGCACCATCATGAGCGCGCCGGGATCGAGCTCGCCGGCGACATTGAGCTGCGTGAGCGCCCGTTCCCACTGCCCTTGCACGGCGAGCAGTTGAAACATAAAGATCCGCAGCTTGGGGTCCGAGGGGTTGCCGCGGACCTTCTGCGTCAGCTCGGCGAGCGCCTCGTCCACCTTGCCATCGCGAAGGGTTTGGTCAGCAGACACGGTGGACTCCGGAAAGCACGAAACTCGAAATCCGAAGCACGAAACGAGCACCAAGGCAAAATGAGTAGAAGTCAGCAAGCCGCCAAACACGGGCGGAGAGACCCGAACTTGCCCACTCATTTCGGAATTCGTGCTTCGGAATTCGTGCTTCCGCCGCGTCGCGGTCTAGGTTCCGCTCCAGGCCTTGTTCAGGATGCGGTCCCAACCCTTGCTGCCGGCCGAGACGTAGTTCTTGCCGTCCTTGGAGGTGTAGTACTGCATCCAGATTTTCCAGTACCACAGGGTCACTTCCTCGGTGGGCCGCTCGTCTTCGTCGCCGCTGATGCTCCAACTGGCGACGATGGGGTTGTTGAGCTTGAATTCCAGATACAGGTTGGACTTTTCGCCGCCAGTCGAAAGGAAGTGGAGCTTGGCTTCTTTGCCCAGCGCCCCGCCGGCCACGCCCGACTGCATCATGTAGATCGACGCGGTGTCGAACGACTTGCCGATCGTGATCGGCGGAATTTCGGCCACGCCCAAGTTCACGTCCTGGGTGCCGGCCTTGGCGCTTTCCGAGAAGGTGCGCTCGACGTTCCAGCTGACGCTGGTGCAGGCGATCCACTTCTCGTAGCCGGGGATGTTCGAGTCGCCATCGACGCCGTCGAGCTTCAGCAGAATCATGAGTCAATCCTTGTACGTGGGGGGAGCAAACAGCCAAGTTGTAGTCGATTCACGGGCCGCCGAAAACTCGGCCAGCCCGATTTTTGCCCGCCGCGACCGCCGGAGTGGAAATTTCCCCGGACGGTGCCGCCGTCGGAGCCTCGCCTAGCCGCCGCCCTTGGCCGAGGGGAGTTTCGACACCAGCCGCAGCGACACCGTCAAACCTTCCAGTTGATAGTGGGGCCGCAGGAAAATCTTGGACGAGTAATAGCCCGGGTTGCCTTCGATCTCTTCGACCGTGACTTCCGCCGCCGCCAGCGGCTTGCGGGCCTTGTCCTCTTCCGAGGCCAGTTTCGGGTTCGGCTCGACGTAGTTGGAAATCCAGCGGTTGAGCCACCCCTGCATGTCGTCCCGTTCCTTGAACGAGCCCACCTTGTCGCGCACGATGCACTTCAGATAGTGGGCGAAGCGGCACGTGGCGAACAGATAGGGCAGGCGGGCCGCCAGGTTGGCGTTGGCCGTCGCGTCCGGATCGTCGTATTCCGCCGGCTTCTGCAGGCTTTGCGCCCCGATGAACGCGGCGAAGTCCGAGTTTTTCTTATGCACCAGTGGCATGAAGCCGTTTTTGGCCAGTTCGGCTTCGCGGCGGTCGCTGATGGCGATTTCCGTCGGGCATTTCATATCGACGCCGCCATCGTCCGTCGGGAAGGTGTGGCAGGGCAATCCCTCGACCGATCCTCCCGACTCGATGCCGCGAATTCGCGAGCACCAGCCATACATCTTGAACGAGCGGTTGATGTTCACCCCCATCGCGTACGCCGCGTTGGCCCAGGTGTACTTGCTGTGGTCGGCACCCTCGACATCCTCCTCGAAGTCGAACTCCGAGACCGGATCGGTCTTAGCGCCATAGGGCAAGCGCGAGAGGAACCGGGGCATGCACAGGCCGAGGTAGCGGGCGTCGTCCGACTCGCGGAGCGATTTCCAGGGGGCATATTCGGCGGTCTGGAAAATCTTGGTCAGATCGCGGGGATTCGACAATTCCTGCCACGAATCCATCTGCATGATCGTGGGGGCCACGCCGGTGATGAAGGGGGCATGGGCCGAGGCGGCGATCTTGCTCATTTCGCCGAGAATTTCGACATCGGGGGGGCTGTGGTCGAAATGGTAATCGCCGATGATGCAGCCATAGGGCTCGCCGCCGAACTGGCCATATTCCTCTTCGTACATCTTCTTAAAGATCGGGCTTTGATCCCAAGCGGTTCCCTTGAATTTCTTCAGGGTCTTGCCCAAATCCTTCTTCGAGATGTTGAGGACGCGAATCTTGAGCTGCTCGTCGGTCTCGGTGTTGTTGACCAGGTAGTGCAGCCCGCGCCACGAGCCTTCCAGCGATTGGAAGTCGTTGTGGTGCATGATTTGGTTGATCTGCTCGGTCAGCTTCTTATCGATCGCGGCGATGATCGATTGGATCGTCTTGATCGCGTCGTCCGAGATGGTGACGGTGCCCGCCAGCGCTTGCTGGGCGAGCGTTTTCACCGCCTCTTCGACCGCTTCCTTCGCGCGGTCGCTTTTGGGCTTGAATTCTTTCTGCAAGAGCGACGAAAAATCGCTCGACTCCAGCACGCCGGTGGCGGCTTGGGGCATCGCTTGGGCCAAGGGATCGCTCGACATGGATGGGCTCCTGATCCGGCGGTGAACCGCCGGGCGGGTGATTTGTGGGCGGGGTTATTCAGCCGGGGCGTCGCCGGCCGGCTTGGGGGCCGAGGCCAGGGCCTGCAGCAGCGTGGGGTCTTTCAGGGCCTTGCCGATCAGGTCTTCGGCACCGCTCTTGCCGTCCATGTAGGTCAGCAGGTTGGCTAGTTGGGTGCGCGTTTCCAGCAGCTTGCTGAGGGCCTCGACCTTCTTGGCGATGGCGGCGGGGGAGAAGTCGTCCATGCTCTCGAACGTGATATCGACCGAGAGGTTCCCTTCGCCCGTCAGCGTGTTCGGAACCTGAAACGCCACCCGCGGCTTCATCGACTTGAGCCGCTCGTCGAAGTTGTCCACATCGACTTCGAGAAACTTTCGGTCGGCCACCGGCGCCAGCGGATCGGCCGGCTTGCCGGAGAGATCGGACATGACCCCCATGACGAATGGGAGCTGGATTTTTTTCTCGGCCCCGTAAACCTCCACGTCGTATTCGATTTGCACGCGCGGGGCGCGGTTGCGGGCGATAAATTTTTGACTGCTCGCTTTGGCCAAGGCTGTTCTCCTTCTCGGGAGTTTCGTTAGCGGGAGTGCCGTCGCCCAGCGGAGGGCAAGCTCGGCACAAGCCCGCGGTTCGGCATATCAGGTACGGGCCGCGCGGCCCGCGCTAAACGTCATTAGGATCAACATCGCCAGAACTGATTTCACTCGCATCGGCAATTCCGCCCAGGGCCAATGCTTGACTTAGTGCGTCGGGTGTCAGGTCGCGCAAAATCTCCAGAAAGCTCTTCGAGGCGAGTCTTTTTGCCCGGTTCAGGAACAGTGGTACCGGACTCGACGGCTCGTACCGTTTGTAGTAGTCGCAAATCTTGTCGATCGCTCGAATCACATCCTCGCGACTGGCGATTTCACCGGTCAGTTTTTGTCCTCCCCCAGCCTTATGACCGTTGGCCTTGGCATTCTCGGCAGCCGCGGAATCGGCGGGAGCATCGGTTTCGGCGGCAGGGTCGGCGGCGGCCGAGTCGTCTTGCAGCAAGCCACGCACCTCCAACTTCGATTGCAACAGCTTATTCATTCCCTTGAGGATGTCGGTCAGCCCCTCCAGGCTGGGTGCCCGCGAAACGCCGACCTGATCGGTCACCGCTTGCTCGATGGACCGCGCCATCTCCAGGGCCAGCGCCACGTCGGCGGCCGTGGCCTTCAGTTGCTCGCTATCAACGTCGGAAAAAGCCGCGTCGATGGCCGCTTGATCGGGCTTGGTCCCTTCGGCGGGAGGGGGCATTTCGCCGCTGGCCACCAGCACGTCACGATAGGAAAAGCTCCCCATCGCTCGCGACTTGACAAGCGGTGTTTCGCGCACGAACCGGAGCATCGAGGTCGGATCGCACAAGCTGGCGATCGTGTTGATCCGGATCGTCGGGTCGTTGTCGTCGTCCGGGTCGAGTTGCGGATGCACCTTGTCCCAGTGCTTTTCAATGAGGCCATGCAACACGGCCAGGCTGGCTGCCAGGCCTGAGGAACCCTCGGCCCGCGTGCCGGCCAAGGCCAGCTTGAGCCCCACGCGCAGGTCTTTGCTCCGCTCCAAAAGGCCGATCGCCTTGCCCAGAACCTCGCCCCATTCCGGATCCTCGGCGGGAATCAGCGTGCTGCCGAACTGCTGCTCGGGTTTGCCGGCGGCCGCCAATTCCATGGCGGCATAATCGGCGTCGTATTCGAGGTTTTCGCCGCAGGGAGCATCGGCCGAAACCGGCTCCAGCAGGCGATCCACGTCGATCTTGCTCATGTAAGGCTTAGTGCCCAATCCCGGGAGTAGAGATTCCTACCAGTCCGCCCATCCTGACTGCCGGACATTTGTACGCGGATCGCGTCGTAAAATCAAGCACGCCTTGCCTCTGCGCGAGCGAACTCCCGTCGATCGCGCCATCCGCGCCGCGCGCTGCCAGTGTTAAGATGCCTCGCATGACAACCCTCCCTTTCGCCACCGGCTATTGCACCAACGTCCATGCCGGAGCGACGCTGGCCGGCACGCGCGCGAATCTGGAGCGGCACGCGCTGGGAGTCAAGCAGCGGTATAGTCCCCACCAGCCGATGGGCGTGGGGCTCTGGCTCGCTTCGCCGGCCGCTCGCGAGCTGGTCGAGCACGGGGGACTGGCGGCATTTCGCGATTGGCTGGCGGAGCGGGGGCTGGTTCCCTACACGCTCAATGGCTTTCCCTATGGCGATTTTCATGAGGCGGTGGTCAAGCACCGCGTTTATCAGCCCACCTGGGGGGACACCGAGCGACTGGAATATACGCTCTGGCTGAGCGAAATTTTGCATCAGATTTTGCCGGAGGGACTGGAGGGGAGCATTTCGACCCTTCCGATTGCTTGGGGAAGCCCCTGCCCCGACCGGGCGAGCCTCGAAAAGGCCGCCGAGAACCTGCGCCGTGCCGCCTGGCACTTGCACGAACTGGAACAGCGTAGCGGCCGGCTCATCTATTTGTGTTTGGAACCGGAACCGGGCTGCGTCTTTTCGTTTGCCGACGATCTGGTCCATTTCTTCCAGTGGCAACTGCTCGACCGGGAAGACGACGAGCTGATTCGCCGCCATTTGCGAATTTGCCACGATGTGTGCCACGCGGCAGTGATGTTCGAGGACCAGGCCGACGTGCTGATCAAGTATCGCGATGCCGGCATCAAGGTGGGAAAAATCCAGGTTTCAGCCGCTTTGCGCATGGACCTCGATCAATTCGAGCAGCCGGCGGCGGAAGCGCGGTCGCAGGCGATACGGCAACTGACGACCTTCGCCGAAGATCGCTATTTGCATCAAACGGTGGTGCGGCGCGACGGGGAGGAGCTGTTTTTCGAAGATTTGCGATTGGCCCTGGAAGCGGAGTCGGGCGCGCCGCGGGGCCAGTGGCGGGTTCACTTTCACGTGCCGATCTATCTGCGGGAGTTCGGCCTCTTGCATTCGACCCAGGAGCAAATCGCCGAGTCCCTTTCCGCCGCCAGCCGATATAGCGGCTGTCAGCACTTCGAGGTGGAAACGTATGCCTGGGGGGTGCTGCCGGCCGAACTGAAGCAGCCCGAACTGGCGGCCGGCATTGCCGAAGAGCTTGCCTGGCTGCGCGATTTGCAGGCCAGCCTTCGTCCCCGCCGCGAGCCGGCGGAAGCGGAACAGGCGGAGGGGGCCGACGAGAACGAGTGACCGCATCCTTGCTGGAAACTCGCCGGCTGCTAGAATCACCCCAATTTTGCTCGCAGCCCGTTCGCCAGCAGGGTTCCTCATGAGCGCCGCCGTGGCCGATTTCAGCACCCTTCCCGCCGTGTGGACCCGGCGGCATCTGCTCGATTTGGAGAGCCTGTCGGCCGAGGAGCTGACTTGCATCCTCGACGCCGCCGAGGCTTTTAAGGAAGCCACCGACGGCTGCCGGCGGAAAATCCAGGTGCTGACTGGCCGAACGCTGGCCAACCTGTTTTTCGAGAACAGCACCCGCACCCGCAACAGCTTTTCGCTCGCCGCCCGCCGCTTGGGGGCCGACACGGTCGAGTTCTCTTCCTCCGGCAGCAGCACCGCCAAGGGGGAAACGGTCATCGACACCGCCAAAAACATCGAGGCCATGAACGTCGATGCGGTGGTCATTCGCCATCGCACCCCCGGCACGCCGCATCTACTGGCCAAAAACCTGAACTGCTCGGTCATCAATGCCGGCGATGGCCCGCACGAGCATCCCACGCAGGGGCTTTTGGACATTCTCACGATTCGCGAGCGCCGCGGCAGCCTGGCGGGGCTGACGGTCGCCCTCGTCGGGGACATCGCCCACAGCCGCACCGCCCGCTCGAACATTTGGGGGCTGCGCAAGCTCGGCGCGCATGTCATCGTGTGCGGCCCGGCGACGCTTGTCTCGCGGCACTGGGAAGAGTACGGCGTCGAAGTGGCCTATCACCTCGACGAAATCCTCCCCCGCTGCGACGTACTTAACCTGCTGCGCATCCAGTTCGAGCGGCAGCACACGCGGCCGTTCCCCTCGGTCCGCGAGTATGCCCTGCTGTATGCGATGAATCGCGAGCGGCTTGCGCGGGCCAAGAGCGACATCCTGATTATGGCCCCCGGCCCGATCAACCGGGGCGTCGAAATCACGCCCGACGTGGCCGATGGCCCGCACAGCGTTATTCTCGAGCAAGTGACCAACGGCCTCGCCGTCCGGATGGCGGTGCTGTGGCTCACGATGAACGGGGAGTAGTCCTTGGTCCGTTGTCCGTTGAAATGAGTGACAGCCTGGTACTCTCATCCTACGGACCACGGGCCACGCACATTGGATCTATGTCACGCCTACTCATCACCAACGGCCGCGTGATCTGTCCCGCCCAGGGACTCGATCGCGTTACGAATCTGCTGATCGAAGAGGGCAAGATCGCGGCCTACGATGTGCCGGCGGCGGGCGATGCGCGGGTGCTCGACGCTGGCGGCATGATCGTCGCGCCGGGCCTCGTCGATATGCATACGCAGCTGCGCGAGCCGGGCTGTGAGGAAGACGAGACGATCGACACCGGCACGGCGGCGGCACTGGCGGGGGGATATACGTCCATCGCCTGCCTGCCCGAAACCGAGCCGCCGATCGATACGCCGGCGGCGGTTGAGTTTGTGCGGCAAAAAGCGGCTAGAGCCCATCATTGCCGTGTGTTCGTCATCGGCTGCGTGAGCAAAAACCGGGAAGGCAAGGAACTGGCCGAAATCGGCTCGCTGGTCGAAGCGGGGGCGGTCGCCTTCAGCGACGCCATGCGGCCAATTCAGAATTCCGATCTTTTGCGGCGGGCGCTCGAATATTGCTTGATGTTCGATAAGCCCCTCTTGAGCCATCCCGAGGCGAGCGAGCTTTCGAGCGGCGGGTTGATGCACGAAGGGCGGGTTTCGATGGTGTTGGGCCTCGCCGGCATGCCTGCCGCGGCCGAAGATGTGATGACCAGCCGCGATATTCGTCTGGCCGAGGCGACCGGCGGCAAATTGCACCTCTTGAACCTGTCGAGCGCGACCAGCATCGATTTGCTGCGGCGGAGCAAGCTGCGCAAGATTCCCGTGACGGCGGGCGTTTGTGCCATCAATTTCGCCCTGACCGACGACACCCTCCGCTCGTTCGATGCCGATTGCAAGCTGAATCCGCCGCTGCGGCCGCAAGATCATGTCGAGGCTTGCATTGCGGGCCTCAAGGACGGCACGCTCGACGTAATTTCGACCGCCCATGCCCCGCGAGCGGTGGAAAAGAAGATGCAGGAACTCGATCTCGCCCCTTTCGGCATGGTCAGCCTCGAAACGACGCTGGCCCTCGTCATCACCAAACTGATCGAGCCAGGGCATCTCGACTGGCCGACAGCCCTGGCCAAGCTGACGGCTAACCCCGCCCACATTTTGGGCCTGCGAAAAGGGACACTGCGGATCGGCGTCGAAGCCGATGTGACCATTATCGACCCCGCCGTGCGGTGGACGGTCGATCCCGCCCGGTTCCAGTCGAAAAGCTCCAACACCCCGCTGGCCGGCATGACGTTGCAAGGGCGCGCGGCGCATGTGCTGGTGGGAGGGGAGCTGAAGTATTGAGGGGGGACGAAGCAACACCGGGACTCCATCCACGCACGGATTCGGCTTGCTCCGCGTTTCCCAACGACGTAGTCTAAAGTTGGGATGGAGCTATTCCGCGGCCAACAGCCATGATTATCGCGACCACACAACCGGCGACGCTTGAGGACCTCTACCGCGTGGACGGCAAAGCGGAGCTGATCGGAGGAAGGATCGTCCACTATGTGGCGAGCGGATACGAACCATCGCGAGTCGCCCTGGAAATTGCCGTCAGCTTGCGGGACTATGCCAGGTCCTCGGGAAAAGGAGTCGCCTTTGCCGATGGCATAGGATTCGCCATTCGCCCTCTCCTGACAAGCGGCCGGCAGTCGTTTTCGCCGGGCGCGTCGTATTATGTGGGACCGCTGCCGGCCAACCGCATGCGATTCGTGGAAGGCGCGCCGATTTTCGCGGTCGAGGTCCGTAGTGAGGACGATTACGGCCCATCCGCCGAACTGGACATGGCGGCCAAGCGAGCTGACTATTTCGAGGCCGGCACGCAGGTCGTGTGGGATGTCGATCCGGAAGCCCGCACCGTAACCATCTACCGCTCCACCTCGCCGCTAACAGCCGAGCGCTTCGTCGATGGACAGATAGCCGACGCCGAGCCCGCCCTGCCCGGCTGGAGGCTGGCAGTTTCCGAGGTCTTCGGTCCGACGACGTAGAATGTTTGACTTGGCGGCGGCGAGCGCGCCACAATACCTCCATCTCATCTTGGTCGGGGGGCGGAATCATGACGGGCACAGCGGCGTGGCGGCGTGGCTTTACGCTGGTCGAACTCCTGGTGGTGATCGCGATTATCGGGGTGCTGGTGGCGCTGCTGTTGCCGGCGGTCCAGTCGGCGCGAGAATCGGCCCGCCGAACCCAGTGCGGTAACAATCTCAAGCAAATCGGCCTGGCGATTCAGTCGTATCACGACACGTTCAAGCAGATTCCGCATACGCGGTTCGACACGCGCGATACCTGGCTGCTCAATATCTTGCCTTTCATGGAGCAGAAGGCCCTGTTCGACGGCTGGCAGATGAATCTCGATTACTATTCGCAAGCGGCCGCCGTGCGCGAGACAACGATCAAGCCCTATGTTTGCCCGACGAGACGCTCTCCCCCGAAAAAGAGCAATGCCGGCGATGCCCATCAGAACGGCACCTTCCCGCACACGCCGGGGGGAGTTTCCGACTATTCCGGCTGCGCGGGGAATCAGCAGGGGGTGAACGATTATTGGGATGGAATGAATAGCGTGACCGAGGTCGATAAGGCGAACGGCGCCTTCTGGTACGCCAACAAGCCGCTGCGGTTTTCGAGCATTACCGATGGGCTCACGAACACGCTATTCGTTGGCGAAAAGCACGTCTGCAACAAAGACCTGGGGAACGAAGGCTCGTGCTGGAATGGCGACCATGCCGCCTCCTTTCGCAAGGCGGGAGTCGGCAGTCAGTTGGTTCGGAATATCCACCAGTGCGGCAACCCGGCCGATTTCAATCTGTCGTTCGGCAGTTGGCATCCAGGGGTTTGCCCGTTCGTGCTCGGTGATGGGAGCGTGCGGTTTCTGGCGACGACGATCGACGTGACCCTGCTCGACCGGGCGGCCCAGCGCGAAGATGGCGCGGTAGTGAATCTGCCCTAAGTTCCGCTCGCGAACTCACTTAAGCCGCTCGACCGTAAGCGTAATCGCTTCCGCATCAGGTCGCACTTCGACCGCCAGCCCGCTGTCGGATGGGTTGCCATAATGGCGGCCGATGATGGGCTTTGGCCGCGGGCCTTCCCCCGTTTGGCCTGGCGGTGTCAGCGCCACCTGATGCGTGCCCGGAACCGCGCCGTCGTTTTCGCCAAAGGTGCTGATCGTAAAGCTTCCGTCGGCACCGACCGTGCCAAAGCCGCCGATTGCTCCATCCCCGGGCTGGAACGTCACCACATACCCCGCCAAAGCCGCCGGATCGCTTCCATCGGCGAACTTCACCTGTCCCTTGACCGGCACGACTTTGGGTCCGCCGCAAGCCGCGCAGAGCAGCGTGAAGGCGAGCAAGGGGACAGTTCGGCGTAGGTTATGCTTTAGCATAACAATTCACATTTTATTGAAGAATTATGCAAAAGCATAACCTACACAAACGACCGTTAGACAAACTTCGTCTTCCCCGGCATGGCGACGGGAGCGACTTTCACGTCCCCCCATTCGTAGCGCTCGGGGGAAAGATTCTCTTGCGAGTTCATGGCCATTTCCCAGGTGATCCGCTGGCCGGTGTAGGTCGCCATCCGCCCCATGATCGCCAGCAGCGTGCTGTACGACATGTACTCGCCGTTGTTGATCGGATTGCCCGCCTTGATCGAGGCGAATAGCTCGGCATGCTCCACGTCGTACATGCCGGGCTTCTCGCCCCGATAGCGCCACTTTTCGCCTCCCGACGTGATCTCGTGCTTGATGACACGGGCTTGCCCCTTGGTGCCGAGGACGATGTCCTCGGTTTCCATCGCGCATTCGGCCTGCTGGCGGGTGAAGGCAAAGACGCGGACGCCGTTTTCCCACTCGTAGGCGACGGCATGGTGGTCGTAGATGTTGCCCCATTCGGCTTCGGTCCGGACTTGCCGGCCGCCGAGGCCGACGGCGGCGAGCGGGGGCTTATCGCCCATCAGCCACAGCGCCTTATCGAGGCTGTGAATGTGCTGCTCGACGTTGTGATCCCCCGACAGCCAGGTGTAATAGAGCCAGTTCCGAATCTGGTACTCCATTTCGCTCCACTCCGGCTTGCGGCCCCGATGCCAGAGGGTACCGGTGAGGTAGTTCTCTTGAATGGCGACGATATCGCCGATCGCGCCGTCCTGAATGCGTTTGATCGTCTCGCGGACGCCGTAATCGTAGCGCCAGCACAGGCCCGAAACGACCGCCAGCTTCTTCGCCTTCGCCTCGGCGCACGTTTTCAGGACGCTGCGCACCCCCGGCGCATCGACCGCCACCGGCTTTTCGCAGAAGACGTGCTTCCCCGCGTCGATCGCCGCCTTGAGGTGCAACGGGCGAAAGTGCGGCGGCGTGCAGAGCAAAACCACATCGACATCGCTCGCCACCACCTGCTGATAGCCATCGAATCCGGTGAACGAGGTGTCATCGGTCACTCGGCATTGCTGGCCAAGTTGCGTTTGCAGGCCTTGGCGGGCAATGGCGAGGCGGTCGGGGAAAATGTCAGCCAGCACCGTCAGGCGATTGTTCGGATCGGCCCGCATGGCGTTGATCGCCGCCTGCGAACCACGGCCGCCGCAGCCGATCAAACCGACTTTCACCGCCGAGCTTCCCTCGGCATGGACGGCCGGAGCCTTCAGGCTGCCCACCACCGCGCCGCCGAGAACGGCGGCGGACGACGAGGAGAGAAACAATCGCCGCGAAGGGGATGAAATAGCGGGCTGCACGGGCGAAATGGGGGAAGCGGGCATTCGACAAGTCCTTGGTGGGCCAGGAGAGGCGGGCGGGACGCTTCGTCGCGGGTTCGGAATCGCTATCGTCCGGACCGCGCCGAAACGCTAACCGGAAATCATAGTTGTTCACTCCCCCGCGAGGCAAGCATCGGAAACAAGCGATCTGGGGTGTGACAAGTAATTGCAGGTAGCGACGGTCGGGCCGAAATTCCGCTGGGTTTTACTGTCGCAAAACGCCAGGCATCCAACTTTTGCGATCCATTCGAGGCAAGCCTCTGTAACAAGCGATCCGAAACGAGAACTTCCGGGGCGGGTTCAACGTCTAAGCCGAGTGGGCTGTTCTCGCGCGCGGGGGGGGCGATTGCCTGGCGAACTTCGCTGGCATCCCCCTGCCGGAGCGGGGTAGAATGAGAGTTGTTCGCGTTTGCGGTTACCCGTCGAAGGTCCGAGTGTCGGCATGAGTGCGCCGTTCGATCCGTATCACGCCTGGCTGGGCATCCCGGCTGCCGACCAGCCGCCGCATCACTATCGGCTGCTGGGATTGGAGGTATTCGAGAGCGATAGCAAGGTGGTCGATCATGCGGCCGACCGGATCATGTATCACCTGCGAACGCTGACCAGTGGCCCCAATGGCCACCACTCGCAAAAGCTGCTGAACGAGGTGGCCGCCGCCCGCGCCACGCTGGTCGATCCCGATCTGAAAGGGCCTTACGACACGCGGTTGCGGGCCAAGCTGCGCCCCGCCGCGCGGCCCGCGCCGGCCGCTCAGCTCGCGCCGCAAGTGCATTATCAGCCGGTGATGGTTCCGGTTCCCGTGCCAGTGCATTACGCCCCTCAGCCGGTGCTGGCTCCGATTCCGCTGCCGCCGGTGCCGCTGCCGCTGCCGCCGGCACCGCTGCCGCCGATTTCCGCCCCTCCCGTTTTGGCGAGCGAGACTCCCGCGGTTGCGTTGTCTTTTCGTCGCAGAACTTCGGCGGCCGGCGGCTCCCGCGGGGGGCGCGATTTCGGCAAGTTGGCGGTCGGCGGTCTGGTCGGGCTGGCGGCCGGTGTGTTGCTCTTGTGGTTCGTGGCCAGGTCCGATCCGTTCGGCTGGTACGGCCCGCTGCCGGGCAAAGCGGTCGTCAAAGCGACCAAAGTCGTCCAGCCCACGGGGACCAAGGGTGCCGACGCCGTCCCCGTCCCACCGGTTGTCCCCGCGACTCCGGATAAAGATCCGCCGGCGACACCGAGCAACCCGGAAGCGACGACTCCGCCATCCCCGCCACCGACCACCGATCCCGCGCCATCCACGCCCGAACCGGCCCCGCTGCCGGTAGTTCCGACCGAGCCGGTTGATCCGCGTCCCACCCCGCCGCCGGCAGTCGATTCGCGCCGCGCGACACCCACCGCCGACGAGCAGCAGGCCAAGCTGGCGGAGCTGAAAGAGGTGTATAAGGCGGATTTCGAGAGCGGCGCGAAGCCCGCCGGCCGCGAGGCTTTCACCGAGTTTTTGATCGAGACGGCCGATAAGCTGCGGTCCGATCCGGTCGCCCGTTTCGTGCTGCTGCGCGAGGGATATGGCGGTCTGCTCAAAGCCAAGGACTATGCCGCCGCCGCCGAAGTGGTCGATCGGCTCGACCGGGAGTTCGCGATGGACCCCTACAAACTGCGGCTGCACGTGCTGAAGGATGCCTCGGCCAATGCCAGGCTGCCGGGCGAGCGACAAGGGATTGCCATTTGCGCGCTGGAGCTGATGGACCTCGCCACGCGGCAGCAGCGACTGACCGAGGCGGGAGAATTGGTTCGCATTGCCGAGGCTCAGGCCCGCGTGCTGGGTGACGCGCCGCTCAAGGCGAAGGTGAGCACCGCCAAACTCGGCCTCGATAAGCTGGTCGATTCTTGGGGGCCCGTCGAGCGGGCCCGCAAAGCGCTGGCCGCTAATCCGAACGATCCGGAAGCCGCGCTGGTCGATGGCAAGTATCGCTGTCTCGTCGAGGGAGATTGGTCGGCTGGTCTGCCGCTGCTCGCCCTGGGCAAAGATGCCGAACTGGCCGCGGCGGCTCGGCTGGATGTCGCGGGTCCGGCGGCCGCGGTGCGGGCCGCGACGCTCGGCGATCAGTGGTATGAAATCGCCCGTGGCGATGCGGAGCGAGCTGGCTTTCATGCCCGCGCTCGCCATTGGTATCGCCAGGCCGCGGCGCAGCTCGAGGGGCTGGATAAGGTGCGCATCGAGCAGCGCATCGAACAGATCGAAGCGATGAACCTCGCCAGTCGATTGCTGGAAGAGCAGCCATCCTCGGCAGCCGGCGATTCGCCCTTGCCGGCGTTTTTTCCGATGTTGGCCCGCGCGCAGCCGTCGGCTCCGGTCGATCTGTTCTCGTTCGTGAGCCCGCAATCGCTGGCGGTCGGCGGTTGGAGCCTGACCGGCGGTCCCGGCTCTCCCCAGGTGAGCAGCAATGCGAGTGCGCGCTATGCCCGGCTGGCCGCCGCCGCGCCGCTGCCTCGCGAATATCAGGTGCGGCTGGATGTGCATCGCCCCAGTTCGGATTTGCCGGCGAGCGAGGCGATAACGGGGCCGCTGGTGATTGGCCTCGTGGGACCCAAAGGGCCATTTCTCGTGGTTCTGGACGCACCAAGCGGCGGCAGTTTCGCGTCGTTTCTCAACCTGGCCGACGCCCGAACCATCGACGACAACAAAACGGCCCGTAAGCTCGCCTCGCCGCTGATTTTGGTGCCGATGCGGCAAGGGGGATTTGGCGGCGGGCCGTCGCGGTCGGCAACCATTTTGTGCCAGGTTCGCCGCCGGAGCGTGGTGGTTTCGGTCGATGGGATCGAAGCCTGCCGACTGGAGGGAGACCTTTCGCCCCTGACGATGCCCAAGGAATGGGGGGGGGCGGATGGCAAGTCGCTGATGGTGGGGTCCAGCTTGTGCCGCATTCATTTGGAGCGCTGGACGGTGGAATCGCTGGTTGGCGAGGCGGCCGCCGCGCCATCGCCATTGCCCGGCTTCGCGCCGCCGATGCCCCAAAACTAGTGCTTGGTCAGCATCGGATTTTGCCGTCGGTCGAAGCCGTGCGGCGACCAAACGATTCCCGAGGACTACGGCTCTGGACGATGCACGGCATCGTCCTACCTCCCAATTCTTGAATGTGACAAAGCACTAGCGGCTGGGCGCGGCTTGATTCTGGCGCGGCTCTTCCAGTGCGGCGCGGCGTGGTCGGGTTGGCTTTCAAGCGGATCGCGGCGGTAGGCGACTGGCGGCACAATCCGGCCCCCGAATGCGCTCTTGACTTCGCTTGGTCAGTTGCATATTTATTTAAGTGATGAATGGAGCGGTGAAACGTCCGAGAGCGCACGCGGCTTGTCCGCCGGGAGAACACGGCAGCGATTTGGCCCGGCTGGCGGGCCGGCTGGATCGTGAGGCGTGCCGGCGGGCGGCGGCCATTTTTCGGGCACTCGGCGAACCGGCCCGGATGCAACTCTTGGCGCTGCTTGCCGGGCGCGAGATGTGCGTCAGCGAGATCGCCGAAACGTTGGACGATAGCCTCCCCGCCGTGTCGCAGCGGCTCAAGCTGTTGCGAAGCGAGCGGATCGTCGCCCAGCGCCGCGAAGGAAAGCACGTTTACTACGCTCTGGCCGATGCCCACATCGCCAAGCTCATCGCCAACGGCCTTGCCCACGCGGGCGAAGCGTGAACGAACCATTCGGTTGTTCCCTTTCCCAATTCCTTGGAGCAATACATGCACACCCACGATCACCACGACCACCAGCATGGTGCCGGTTGCGGCCACACCGCCATTCGGCACGAAGGGCACGTCGATTTTCTGCACGATGGCCACCTGCATCACCCCACGGCGGCCGGCCTGGTCGAAGAGCACGTCATCGCGGTCAGCTCGACGAACCCCGCTGCCTGCACTCCCGCGCACGCCTGCGGCGGCCACGCCACGAGCCATGTGCATGGTCCCGGCTGTGGGCACGAAGCGGTGCCGCATGGAGATCACGTCGATTACCTCGTGAACGGCCATCTGCATCATCCGCACGCTGGGCATTGCGACGATCATGGCCCCGTGAACCTGGTGTAGCTTTTCTGTTAAGATATCCCTGTTCAGGCTCCCGCTGTGCCGGGAGCCGGCCATTTCCCCCTCGGAAGCTCCATGACCCACACGCCGCGCGAACTGTCGGTGGCCGAGGCCCGCGAGGCCCTGCGTGCCGCCAAGCTGCGCAGCACCACGTCGCGGGTGGCGATTTTGCAGCATTTGGCCGCGGCGAATAAGCCCCTCAGCCATGCCGAGATCGCCGATTCGCTCGTTCCCACCGGCTACGACAAATCGACCCTCTATCGCTGCCTCGTCGAGCTCGCCGATGCCGGTTTGCTCGCCCGCCTCGATGCGGGAGATCACGCCTGGCGGTTCGAGCTGAAAACGAGCGAGGAGCAAGAGCACGGCCCGGAGCATCCGCACTTTGTGTGCGTCGATTGCGGCAAGGTGACCTGTTTGCCCGATGTCGAAGTGAAGATCAGCCCGGCCAAGAAGACATCGGTCGGCGATGTGACCGAGGTCTTTCTCAAGGGGCACTGCAAAGAGTGCCTGTAGGGCGGGGCGCTTCGCAAGTGGGGTGCCTGGCGTTCTGCGCTCGCAAAACCCAGTGCGACTACCGCGGGGTTTCGCCGGCCAAGAAATAAAAAACGGGGGTCTCTGACGGTCCAAAAACGTTTTGGTCGCGAAGGTGGCCAGGGGCAAGTCAACCACGCCCGCTAAAAACGTCAGAGACCCCACGGGCCAGCCGAAGGGAAGTTGTCCGCGAGTCGCCCCGCGAACGTTTCGCCTACTTAGCACGCAGCGCGCCAAATCCTGAAGCGGCCGTAAGTTTTTTTGGCAATTCTCGCAAGCTGTTGCTGCATAACGACTTAGGTCGCGCACTCTACGCGCGGGACAGAACGAGCGACAACCCCCGCCACCCCGCCCAATCCCGCCCTGTTGCGAATCGCTGCAAGTGGTAGTTTGGGAAGTGCGGTTGTGATTCAGTTCCGCGCGGAATTGAACAGCCCGCGCAAAACCGAGCCATTCCGTGCCCGAGCTGCTGCAAATTTCGCCCGACGCCCGCCAGGTGCTGATCGCCGCCAATCCCCACGCGGGAACCGGCGGCCGGCAGGGGGTCGTGGCCGAGCTCCGCCGCCAACTCGAAGACCAGGCGTGTGAGGTCTCGCTCGTCACCAATCCCGGCGCCCTAGCCGATTTGGCGGCCGAAAAGCTGGCTGCCGGCACCTTGCGGGCGGTCGTCGCCGCGGGTGGCGATGGCACTTTTAACCTGGTTTTAAACAAAACTCCCCCCGGCACGCCCCTGGTCATTTTGCCGCTGGGAACCGAAAATCTGCTGGCTCGCCATTTGGGTATTGCCGCCGATCCGCGGCAGCTGACCCGCATTGTTTGCGGGGGGCACGCGGTCCGGCTCGACGCCGCTCAGGCGGGGGAGCGACTGTTCACGCTCATGGCGGGGTGCGGTTTCGATGCGGATGTCGTTCGCCGCCTGCATCAAAATCGCAAGGGAAACATCCGCCACCTGTCCTATGCCAAACCAATCCTCGATTCGATTCGTAACTACCACTACGCCGAGCTGCGCGTCCGGTACGCGCCGGAAGGCGGCTCGTGGGGAAATGCCGAAACCATATCCGCCCGCTGGGTTTTTGTGGTCAATCTCCCCCGCTATGCCGGCGGCCTCAGCTTCGCTCCCGATGCGAGCGGTGCCGACGGGCTACTCGATGTGTGTACGTTCAAATCCGGTTCGCTGTGGAATGCCTTGCTCTATCTCGGTAGCGTGATGCTCGGCCAGCACGAAGGAATGCAAGATTTCGTCCGCGTTCGCACCACCCGCCTGCAAATCGAGGCCGATGCCCCCACCCCTTATCAACTCGATGGCGATCCCGGCGGCGAACTGCCGGTCGAAATCCGCTCGCTCCCCGGCCGGCTGACGCTGCTCGTTAGCCGCGATTGGGCCGAGCGCGAAGGTTTCGCGGCTCCGGCCGAGGCCGATTAGCCCCGCTCGCACCCACGATGTGTGCCCCATGACCTCTCCCACGAACAACCCCGCCCAGATCGGCCCGCACCTGTGCGGCAGCGGCCAGCCATTGCTGCTGATTGCCGGGCCGTGCGTGATCGAATCGGAAGCGCTGACGCTGACCATCGCCCGCCGCCTGCGCGAAATCACCGCCGATCTGCCGGTGCGTCTCGTCTTCAAGGCCTCGTTCGACAAGGCCAACAGAACCAGCGGCGCGGCCTTTCGCGGCGCGGGACTCGCCGGGGGCCTCGCCGTGCTCGCCGCCGTCAAGGAAACCACCGGCCTCGCCATCACGACCGACATCCACCAGCCCGACCAAGCCGCGCCGGCCGCCGAGGTTTGCGAGCTGCTGCAAATTCCCGCCTTCCTGGCCCGGCAAACCGATCTGCTTGTCGCCGCCGCCGAAACAGGC
>JANRLS010000115.1:0-7103 GCA_033762315.1 Pirellulaceae bacterium | reverse complement strand
TGGCCGAATACGCCCTGCTCGCCCGCACCAATCGGCTCAGCCTGATGGGGGTGCGGCGGACTCGCAAGATCGGCCTGGAAAACGACTTCGAGCGGCTGCGCGATTACACGCCCGACGACAATTATAAGTTCCTGGATTGGCGGGCCAGCGCCCGCCGCCGCAAGCTGACCGTCAAGGATTTTCAGACCAGCCAAAGCCAGCGGATCATCTTCCTCTTGGACTGCGGCCGGCTGATGACCAACGAAGCGGCCGGCCTGTCGCTGCTCGACCATTCGCTCAACGCGATGCTGATGCTGAGCTACGTCGCCCTGCGGCAGGGAGATTCCGTCGGCATGATCGCTTTTGCCGACCGCATTCTCTCGTTCGTCCCGCCGCGCGGCGGCATGAACCAGATGAACCAGCTGTTGCACGCCTCGTTCGACCGCTTCCCGGAGCTGGTCGAGTCGCGCTACGACGAGGCCTTCCTCTATCTCGCCACGCACTGCAAAAAGCGCTCGCTCGTTGTTTTGATCAGCAACGTGATCGACGAGGTGAACGCCCACCAAATCGAAAGCTATCTCGGCACACTCGTCGGCCGGCACTTGCCCCTCGGCGTATTGCTCCGCGACCATCGCCTGTTCGATGCCGCCGATCTGGAGCCCGCCAGCGACGAGCAGCTTTACCGCGCCGCCGCCGCTGCCGAAATCCTCACCTGGCGGCACCAGGTGCTGCGCGACTTGGAGCATCACGGCGTCCTCTCGCTCGACGTCTTCCCCGAAGACATGACCGCCCCGCTCGTGAACAGTTACTTGGAGATTAAGGCGAGGCACTTGCTATAAATCGGCCAGCCTTTGGCAGAACAATTGGAGTAGAAAAATAGGAATGGAAGGTGCCTCTTCTGCATTATTCTGCCCCCATTATTCTGCTTGCTCCTCCTCCGCTAAGCGCAGCATCGGCCGTGGATGCGGCGGAAATTCCACCTCGGCATAAATCTCCGCCAAAATTAGCCGGCAACCAATCGAGGCGAGTTCAACCGTCGATTCCAGCCCGACGATCCGTGTGATCTGCCAGGTGTCGGGGGTTTGCCGGATATAGTGTTCGACGAGCGCTTGATCCTGGGAGACGAGCAGGAACTCGTGGAGCGATGGGAGCTCACGGTAGTCGGTCGCCTTCTCGCCCCGATCATAGCCGGCCGTCGAATCGGACAGCACCTCGACGAGCAATGTCGGATTGAGCAGCACATCCTTTTGTTCGTCGGCAAACTGACGCGGCTGACATGCGACCACCACGTCGGGATAGGTGAACCGCCCCGTCGCGGCGACGCGGACCTTCATGTCGCTTTGATAAACGTCGCACCTTTTTCCAGTCAGCTGATTGCCCAACCCGCGCGAAATGTTGGTCGCAATGACATTATGCTCGCGCGTCGCCCCCGCCATCGCGAACATCTCGCCCCGATAAAACTCGCTCTTGAACGGGGCTTTCCGCTCGCGCGTCAGGTATTCCTGTTCGGTCAGTCGTTTAACAGGGACTGTGGACATGCGGCGGCTCCGGAAGACGCTATCCGCATTTTACTCGATTCTCGCCGGCAAGTTCGGCCTCTTCTTCCGCTCGCACCACCCGCAGTATCGGCCGTGAACGGCGCGCGCGCCGCACCACATACGTCGGAAACCTCCCGCATTGCTTGGCCCAGAGCAGCTCCTTCACATAATGACAGGCAAAGCCGCGGATTCGCTGCTGGGTGGTCCGGGCGGCGAAGGCTTCGCTGGCATAGACCTCTCCCGGCGGCGTTTTCGGCTCCAGCCGCGCAGCATGGCTGATATCGGGTCCCGAACAACTCGCGAGCCCCGTCACCGGATTCAACCCCAGCCGGACCGGCCCCACGTGCAGCGCAATCCGCAGCGGCAGTGGGCGCAGCGGTCCGGCACCTCTCCAAGCGATGTCCCGCGCCAGTTCCGAAAGTTCCAAGGCGAGATGGCCGGCCGCTTCGACCGAGAGGATCGCGAAAAAGAGGCCGTCTCCCCACGTTTCGCGAACCGCGATGTCCCGTCGATAAGGCCGTGCCAGGTTCGCAACTCCCTGCCAAAATCGCTCGACAAACCGCGACAATTCCGGGGCGTGCAATTGGCTGAAGCCCTGCACATCGGCAAACAGGAGCGTCGCCACGACCGCTTCCGGTTCGCCGCGCTCTTTGCGCGGAACACCCCCTGCCGGAAAGCCAGCTAGCGCCGAGATTGTCCCCCTGTTTCCCTCGCCCGCACGCATGGTCGCGCTCCCTCGTTCCCGTGCGGCGCGCGGAATCGCCGCCACGTTTGCCCTGGGCCGGCGATGACTTGCCTGTTGGCGGACGCCGCGAGCGTAACGCGCGCGAGAACGCCGCTTCGAGGACCGCATTCGCGGGGCGAACGCCGGGCGGATGCCGCCGATAAGAGGAGCGCTAGGCCGCCCCCAAACGGCATCGGACGGCCAAGGTGACTCTGTTCCGCAGAATCCCCGACCGTGAAGGTTGACGACTTCCCCCAAGCCGCGCCACCTTGGCCTCGTTCTATTAGGGCCAGTGGTGATGATTTTTGTCACTCGCGAAGCGCCATGCCAGTCAGAAATCGGCTCATCCCCTCGAACTTGACCACGCATCGGCTCTCGTTGATACTTACACTTCCCAATCAGGCAAAGGGAGGCGGCAATGGCGTTCGGTTCACGATTCTTCCGGGCATTTTTGGGCATCGTCGGCACGATCGCGCTCTGCCACCGCGGCGAGTTGAGTGCCGAAGAGGCGGACGCCAAGCTGGCGATCAAGCTCACCGCGCCCGAACTCGCGCGCGAGATCGATGCCCAAATTGACGAGGCCCTCGCCGCGAAGAGGCTGCCCCCCTCGCCACGCGCGAGCGATGCCGAGTTCTTGCGGCGGGTCTATCTCGACATCGTGGGGACGATTCCACCGCTGGAGCGTGTCGAGCCGTTCCTCGCCGATTCGCGCCCCGAAAAGCGGGCCGAGGTAATCGACCAGTTGCTCATGTCGCCGGAATATGTCCGGCACATGACCGACCAATGGCGCGAGCACCTGATTCCCAGCACCGCCGCCGCCGCGCGCCGCCGGCACGAAACCGGTTTGCTCTGGCTGGAAGAGGCGTTTCGCGCGAACCGCCCCTACGATGAGTTCATTCGCGGCATCCTCACTGCCGACGGGATGCAGCGCGACAACGGAGCCACGACCTTCCTGCTCACGCATCAGTCGCTGGACGAAGTGACCGACCGCCTCTCGCGGGTGCTGCTGGGAGTGCAGATCACGTGTGCCCAGTGCCACGACCATCCGTTCGCCGATTGGAAACAGGGAGACTACTGGGGCATCGCGGCCTTTTTCAGCAAGGTGAAGCCGCAATACGAGCGGATCAACAACGTCGAGCATTACGGGGTCAGCGAGCGGGGGGACCGCAAACCGCTGATGCTGCCGCCGTCGTTTCAGGAGTTCGCCCCGACGTATCTCGGTGGCCGGGAAGCGAATCTCGACAAGAGCGAGCCCTATTTGCCGCGCTTCGTCGATTGGCTGGCGAGCGACGAGAATCCCTATTTCGCCCGGGCCTTCGTCAATCGGCTGTGGCGCAAGTTCATGGGTCGGGGCCTGGTCGAACCGGTCGATGACCTCCGCGAGGCCAACCCCGGAACCCATCCGCGATTGCTGGCCTTGCTGGGCGAACAATTTCGCCGAAGCGGCTTCGACATTCACTATCTCATTCGGGCGATCACGCTCTCGGACGCTTATCAGCGCACCAGCCGCCCTGTGGACGGCAACGAGGGCGACACTGAGTGGTACAGCCACATGCCGGTGAAGGTGATGTCCCCCTATGCCCTGGGGGACAGCGTGCAGACTTTCATGCGCCTGGGAGATAATCCGCCAGCCGCGCCGCCAGCCGAGGCCCCGATGCTATCGCCCGACGAGCAACTGAAGGCTAGCCAGCGCGCGCGTGGCACGCGCGACAGCTTTGCCGTCTTTTTCAAGGGAGAAGACAATCCCTCGCCCACCGCGTATGAAACCGGCGTGCCGCAGGCGCTGCGGCTGATGAACTCGCAGGAGCTGAATCGCGGGTCGCGCGTCATCACAAAGTTGAGCCAGACGCACAAGGAGCGCGCCGCGATCATCGAGCAGCTTTATCTGGCAACTCTCACGCGCCATCCGACGGACGCGGAGCTGCAAATTGCGCTGAAACACATCGAGTCGCAGCCCGACGCGACCCGAGCCCTAGGGGATGTCGCCTGGGCCTTGCTCAACAGCACCGAGTTCTTCACCAACCACTAGCCCATCCCGCCGCTTCTCCCGCCAGGAATTCCGCCATGAATCTACCCGATTGGCAAGTGCCGCTTGCTCGCCGCGAATGGCTGCGATTGTCGGCAGCGGGGGTCGCCGCGTCGTCGCTCACGGGCTGGCTGCCGGCGCTGGCCGCCCGCGCCACCGAGGCGAAGCCGGCCCTCGCCGCGCGGGCCAAGAGAATCGTTGTGCTATGGATGGATGGCGGCCCGCCCCACACCGACACCTTCGACCTCAAGCCCGACATCGCCGAGTGCGGCATCTTCAAGCCGATCGACACGGCGGTTCCCGGCATACAAATTTCCGAACTGCTCCCGCAATTCGCGAAAATCGTGGACCGGGCGGCCATCGCGCGGAGCATGAGCACCGTCGAGAACGAGCATTTGCGGGCTCGCGTTCACTTGCGCACCGGCTATCGGGATGGGCAGGGGGGAGTCGCCTGGCCCAGCCTCGGCTCGATTGCGTCGCGCGAGATCGGCGATCCCGCCGCCGATTTGCCCAGCTATGTCGCCATCGCCGAGCGTCGCGACCGGAGCCACGGCCCCGGCTTCATCGGCACCCGCCACCAGCCGCTCTATGTGATGAACCCGGCGAAGGGGGTCGAGAATCTGGCCGCGCCGGTGCCCGCCGAGCAGGTCGCGGCCCGCCTGGCTCTGCTGGAAAATCTGGAGCAAGGTTTTATCCGCGACTATCGCGCGCCCATCAGCCAGGATCACCAAATGGTCTATGGCCGAGCCGTGCAAATGATGCGTTCCAGCAAGGCTAAGGCATTTGACATATCCGCCGAGCCGGACGCTGTGCGCGAGCGGTACGGCAAAAACCGGTTTGGCGAAGGGTGCCTGCTCGCCCGCCGGCTGCTGGAGGCGGACGTGAAATATATCGAGGTGGGCCTGGAAGGATGGGATACGCACTTCGAAAACAACGACCAGATTCGCAAGCTCTGCGGGATGCTCGATCCGGGCATGACGGCGTTCATCTCCGACCTGGAGGAGCGGGGTCTCCTCTCCGACACGCTCGTCGTCTGGATGGGCGAATTTGGCCGCACCCCCAAGTTCAAGGGGAAAGGTCGCGACCACTTTGCCAAAGCCTGGACAACCATGTTCATGGGGGCTGGCATCAAGGGGGGCCAGGTGATTGGCCGGACCGACGCCACGGGCTCGACGGTCGAGGACCGCCCCGTCTCGGTGCCCGATTTTCTCGCCACGATCTGCCAGATTTTGGGGATCGACCCGGCCACCGAAACCGTGCTGCCCGATGGTCGCCCCGTCAAGCTCGTCGATCAAAATCCGCGGCCCCTCGCCGAACTACATGGCTAAGGCAGTCGTTCCGCCGGCAGTCCGCGGCGAATCCGCCGCTCCACTTACCGTCTCCCCGTCCAATCGTTCCCAATCATGAGGTTCGCCATGCCAGGTTCATGTTTTTCGTCCTTGATCGGATGCGTTGTCCTCGGCCTGACCGTGGCGACGGTTTCGGCCGCCGAGCCGGAACAACCCGGCGCGGCGATCCACGGCTTTCGCTTTGAGTTCCCCTGCAAAGACGCGATGCCGGAGAATCCGAAGGAAGGAGCCGATGGCCTATCGGGCCTGGTGACGGGCGATCCCAAAACGACCGACAATTTCACCGTCACGAAAGAGTTTGGGGGAGAGAAAGGGAAACGCTATCAGGTGACGCTCCGGTTCCGCGGCGTCGTCGAGCCGATGATGTACAAAAACGGGAAGCAAATCGGCGAGTATTTCTATGTCGGCGGCGAGAAGAACAACGGTACCTACAACGTCTATCAGATCAGTGTCTCCTCTCCGAAGTCGCACTTTTTTCTCAACCGGCAAGATAAGGTTGGGCACCGGATTTTCACGATCGATTACACGCAGACAATCGAAATCGACGGCGGCGCGACAATCACCTTTCATGGCGATGGGCAGAACGGCCGGCTGATCACGAATTTCAAAAAGCTCGTCGTGCCGGGCATTCCTCCCGATCCCAAACCCTTCAACGGCCAGTTCGTGCAGGTCGATGTGGTTGAGGTGAAGTAGGGGAGATGGGGTCGAGCGCCACGCCCCGCGTGGGCGCGCTGAGTTACGGGGAAACACCCCCACCTGCCGTGGGCGCGGCACCCCAATTCTTAACCGTGTGACCGCACCAGTCTTCGGCGTTCCTGGCCTCGCGATGCGAATTGCGGTTGTGCGCGAGGGCCAGAATTGCTACCGTCCGCGACGCTAGCCTTTCCCCCTTGATCGGCCCAGGCCAACCCGTGCGATGGAATCCGTGCTGTTCTGCTCGAAGTATTATCCCGGCGCTGTCCCGTTCGGCAGCGCGACCCGGATGGAGCGCGTGCTGCGGTGGTTCCGCAAGCAGGAAATTCCCGTCCACTATCTGCATTTGGTCCACCAAAGCAGCCACCAGGCTCCACCGCCCAGCCTGGCGGAATTGGTGAACTCGCAGCACGAGTTGCCCCTCGCGGGCGAACAGGCACTGCGCACGCACCCCGCGCAATGGCGCAGCCTGACCCGCCACAAACGCAACCTTCTGCGGCGATTGGTTGCGCAGCCGTGGGCCCGCTGGACGACGCGAACCACGATCAAGCGCCTGCTGCGGCAAACGCAGGCCACGATTCTCTGGATCGACCACACTTATGTCGCGCCGCTGGCGGACCTCCTTCCGACGGATGGCAACCTGCTCCGCATCGTCGATACGCACGACGTTCTGCATCTGCGCGACGAGAGCTTTCGCGCGGGAGGATTGCCCATCAAACGCCCTATTTCTCCTGACGACGAACGGCAGCTACTGGAGCGCTTCGACCTGGTCGTCGCCATCCAGCCCGACGACC
>JANRLS010000114.1:0-12480 GCA_033762315.1 Pirellulaceae bacterium | reverse complement strand
GGGACTTGAACCCCTGACCTCTTGCATGCCATGCAAGCGCTCTCCCAACTGAGCTAATCCCCCGTTGCTGGTCGATAAGCCATTTATCGGCCGGCATGGCTGGAAAATTCGTTCCAACCGGAAGGGCTGAAACTATCAGTGCCCGCCGGCACTGTCAAGGACGCAGCCGGGCCGCTCCAGGTTCAGCTATCTTGTTGTGGGGCCATCACTTCCGGCGAATTCTCCGTGCAACTAAAAAAGGTACTCTCGACCAGCCTCAAAATCCTCGCCTCGGCGGGGATGCTGGGCTATTTAGGAGTGCAAGCGGCTGGCGATCCCCGTTTTCGCGAGCTGCTGGCCGGGGAAAAAAACTGGCCGATTTTGATTTGCGCGCTGCCCCTCTGCTTGGGGGCGGTCTCGCTGACGATTCTCCGTTGGCGGCTGCTGTTGCGAACGCTGGGTCTGGAGTTTTCGACGCACGAAACACTGCGGGCGGGGTTCCTCGGGTATCTCGTCAACTTGATGCCTTTCGGCCTGGTGGGTGGCGATTCGCTGAAGGCGGTGATGCTCATTCATCGCAACCCGAAGCGAAAAACCGAAGCGGTCGCGACGGTGGTTGTGGATCGCGTCATCGGCCTTTACGCCCTGCTACTGCTCGCCGCGGGCGCGTCGTTCTTTCTGCCTGCCGAGCAAGTGCAACAACTGGCGGCCAGCGACAAAGCCATCTTGCAGCGACTGTGCGACGTGGTTCGCGCCTCGGCGCTAATCAGCACGCTCGGTCTCATCGTTCTGCTGATACCAGGCATCACGCAGCTCCGCGCCTGGGATCTCGTCGAGCACTTACCGCTGGTCGGTGGAGTGCTGCACAAGCTGGTCGGAGCGATGCGGAACTATCGCCGCCGGGTCGATCGCCTGCTCATGGCGATTTTCTTCAGCCTGGGGATTCACCTGCTTTATGTTTCGTCGATGGCCCTCATGACCATTGGCCTTGGCGTTCCCGCCGCGCAGCGCCCCGCAATCGGCATGATCTTCGTCATCGTGCCGCCGGCAATGATCGCCGGTGCCTTGCCGATCGGGGCCTTCGAGGTGGTGCTCAATCTGCTGTTCCGCTGCGTTTCGCCGCCGGGCGGGCCGCAAAACATCGGCTTCCTGCTCGCTCTTGTCTATCGCGTGGTGCAGGTGTTGATCGCCAGCATCGGCCTCGCTTATTGGCTTACGAGTCGGGGAGAAGTGCGCGAGCTGCTGCACGAGGCAAGCGATACGCCGCCCGAGCAAGACCTCGCCGGCAACGAGCCGATTGGCGCTCGGGCCTGATTTGCCGCGAAATCAAGGTCTCGCCGGCTAATCGCATGCCGCCCAATCGGCACCGATGTTCAGATCGACCTTCAGCGGCACGTTCAGGCTCGCCGCGGCGGCCATTTCCTCGGTCACGAGCGCGGTGAGTCGCTCTTGTTCTTCCGGCGGAAACTCAAACACCAGCTCGTCGTGAATTTGCAGCAGCATTTTTGCCGCCAGCCCTTCGCGTGCGAGCCGCCGCGAGACGCTGATCATCGCCCGCTTGATAATGTCGGCCGCCGACCCTTGAATCACCGTGTTGATCGCGATTCGCTCCGGCAGATTTCGCTGCCGCTGGTCGGCCAGCGAATCGGGATCTCGAACGCCAGTGACGGGGCGCCGGCGTCCGAGAATCGTGCTGACAAAACCCCGCTGGCGGGCTTCGCGGAGCGTCCCCAGCAAAAACCCATCCACCCCCGGATAGCCGGCGAAATAGCGGTCGATGAATTGCGCCGCCGCCGGCTTGCTGATGCCCAGCGACTTGGCCAGGCCAAACGGACTTTGCCCGTAAATGACGCCAAAATTGACCGCCTTGGCGGCCCGCCGCATCTCGGACGTGACCTGATCGAGCGAAACGCCATGCACTTCGCTGGCGACTTGCGCGTGAATGTCGCGATCGTCGGCAAAAGCCTGCCGCAGCGTGGCATCCCCCGAAAAATGGGCCAGCACCCGCAGCTCGATTTGCGAATAATCGGCGGTCAGCAATAGCCAACCCGGCGGCCCGGGCTTGAACGCCGAGCGAATCGCCCGTCCCTCGGCGGTGCGAATCGGAATGTTTTGCAGGTTCGGGTCTTGAGAACTGAGCCGGCCGGTCGCCGCGACATCTTGCTTGAACGACGTATGGACGCGGCGGGTCGCCGGATGCACCAGCTCTTGCAGGGCGTCGATATACGTCCCCTTCAGCTTCGCGCTGTGGCGATATTCCATGATCTTCGCGGGCAGCGGATGGATCGCGGCCAGTTCCTCTAGCACCTCGGCATCAGTGCTGGGACCGGTTTTGGTGCGCTTTAGCACGGGGAGCTTCAGCTCGGTAAAAAATAGCTCGGCCAGTTGCTTTGGCGAATCGATATTGAATTCGCGGCCGGCGAGGGCATGAATCTCGCTCTCCAGCCGCATGATCCGTTCGTTGAATTGCCCCGAGAGCTCGCGGAGCCGGCCAACATCGACCGTGATTCCCGTGTATTCCATGTCCGCCAGCACGTCGATCAGGGGCATTTCAAGGTTCGTGAAGAGGTCGTGCAGCTCTTCGCTCACCAGCCGTGGGGCCAGCACGCTCGCCAGCCGCAGTGGCACATCGGCATCTTCGGCGGCATATTGCGTAATCAGAGGCACGGCCACCTCATCCATGCGGCGTTGCTTTTTTCCGGTGCCGATCAGTTGGTCGATGGTAATGGTTTGGTGCCGCAAATGGCGGCGCGCCATGTCGTCCATGTTGTGGCTCCGCTCTCCCGGATCGAGCAGATAATCGGCCACCATCGTATCGAAGGCGATGCCGCGAAGTTCGATTCCCGCCCCGCGGAGGACGATCTGGTCGTATTTCAGATTCTGACCGATCTTGGCGATCGCCGGATTCTCGAGCAGCGGCCGCAGCACGTCGGCCGCGACGGCCGGCTCCAGTTGCGGTTCGCCCGCCGGGGCACGGACCGGAATGTAATACGCTTCGCCTGGTTTCCAGGCGAGCGAATAGCCGACAATCTCGGCGAATCGCGGGTGGACCGAGGTCGTTTCTGTATCGACCGAAAGCTGTTTCGCGCTGCTGGCGGCAGCGACAAGCTGGGCCAGCTCAGTAGCCGTCGCAATCGTGCGATAAGTGGCGTTCCAGGCGGGCGAATCGGCGGTCGTCAATTCCTCGGCGGCTGATGGAGCCTGGACGACAGTCTCGGTGGCGGCATCGGTGGTTGCCGGGGAATCCGGGGCTGTCGCCGGCTGAACGCCATTTTTTTTCGCGAGACTTTCGAGTCGCCGGGCGATTTGCCGAAATCCGCATTCGCGGCACAGTTCGGCCACCGCATCCGGTTGCATCCGCGCCAGTGGCCCGACGGACCAATCGACCGCCACGGGCACGTCGGTCGCCAATCGCGCTAGCTGGCGACTGGCGAGGGCGGTCGCCTGGCCGTTTTTCAGGTTCTCCTTCCGCTTTGCACCGGAGACTTCGTCCACATGGGCAAAAATCCCTTCGAGATTCTCATACTTCGTGAGCAGTTCGCTGGCATTTTTGGGACCAATTCCCGGCACACCGGGAATGTCATCGACGCTATCCCCCACGAGCGACTGAAAATCGACGACCTGATCGGGGCGAATGCCCCAAGTGTCACGCAGCGAATTCGCGTCGAAAAACTCTCCCTTGCGAATGTTGAACATCCGCACTTGATCGCTCAGCAGTTGGCGGCAGTCCTTGTCGCTGGTGACAAGAAAACACTCCCCCCCGGCTGCTTCGACTTGCCGGGCGACGGTGGCGAGGATGTCGTCCGCCTCGAATCCCGCCACCGACAAGGTGGGAATCCCCAGCGCCTCCAGAAAGCGGCTGATCACCGGCATCTGCAGCTGCAAATCGGCAGGCATCGGCTCGCGACTCGATTTGTAGTCTTCGTACAGCGTGTGCCGGAACGTGGGGCCCGGATGGTCGAGGGCTGCCACCAGAAAATCGGCCCCGCGCAGCTCGATCAGGTCCAGAAGGTCACGAACAAAGCCATGCACCGCCCCCACCGGCTGGCCACTGGGGCCCGACATTTCTGGCAGGGCGTGGAACACCTGGTAGATCAGCGAATGCGAATCGACGACGTAAACCCGCTTCCCTGCAAGCGGTCGCTCGGGATCGAATGGCACCTCCATCGGGGGGGCGATACTCGCCGCTGGCACTTCTGGAGCTTTGACGGCGGCGGTTTTCGGCGGCGGCTCATCGAACGCGGCAAAGGTTTGCTGGCGGAGTTTGGCGGGCATGGAATCGCATACGGGCGAGAGGATAGGGTCGCGGCCAAGCCGCCGGCTCATCGTAGCGGTCCCAGCCCGGTCCGGCCATCGGCGCTAAGATCAATGGACGTGACAGTTTTCGTTGACACTCCCGCCCTGCGTGTCTATTCTGAGGTAGGTGGCTGATCCCGTCTCCCCTGCGGTGTTGTGGGGCGCTTTTCCTTTGGCCACCTGGGAATAATCCGGCTCACTCGGTGCGAATCTTCCGCCAATCAGGCTCGCTGGCGGCAGGGGCATTCCGTAGGCGGGCGATGGGTTTTTAGGAGCTTTGCCATGGCAGCGCGTGAAGGTCAGGGTTTGCAGATCGCAGTCATTTTGTTTGCGATGCTCACGATCATCCTCGCGATCACCACCTACATCTTCTACGCTCAGTCGCAAACCGCCGAGAAGGAGCGGGCTGACGCGGTCGCCGCGCGTGCGCAATTGCAAATCACGAATAACAAGCTGCTCTATCGGGTGCTGGCCCTGAAACTGACCATCGGCCTTGGTGGCGTCACGCAAGATCAGGTCGATGCCGCCAAAACGACCGCCGGCGGGGAAGACACCGAAGTGACTGAGCTCCTTACCGCTTACAACCAGGACATGGCTGCGTTCGGCGACCAGGCGGCCGACGTCGGCGTGCGTAATTGGCGCACCTTGCCGGCGTTTTTGATCGGCGAAATTCAGAAGAAGAACGCCGCGGTCGTGCAGTCGAACGACAATGCCTCGGCCACGCAAGTCGCCAAGGCCGATTCCGAGAAAAAGGAAAAAGCCCGTGCCGATACCGCGGAATCGGCCCGCGACGTCGCTCAAAACGACCTGAAGAAAGAAAAGGACAACTACGCCGCCGAGCAGACCCGCATCGCCAAGGAAAAGGAGGCGATCGCCGCGCAGTTGGGCGATAAAGACAAGAAATTCAAGACCGACATCGACCGCGTGACCAAGGAACGCGATCAGCTCATCGCCATCAACACGCAGCAAACGCAGACGGTCACCAGCATCAAGACCCGCCTCGACGAGCTCGAAAAGGGGCAAACCGACCTGTTCGAAAATCCCGACGGCAAGGTGACTTGGGTCAATCAACGCCAGCGGCTGGTGTGGATCAACGTCGGCCGGGCCGATGGCCTGTTGCGGCAAACCACCTTCTCGGTCTTCGATCACGATATCAACGGCGTTTCCAACGAAAAGCCCAAGGGGCGCATCGAAGTGATTCGCCTGTCGGACGAGCACATCGCCGAGTGCCGCATTTTGGAGGACGATGCCGCCAATCCGATTCTGCCGAACGACGTGATTCACACGCCCTCCTGGTCTCCCGGACAGCGCATTCACTTCGCGATGGCGGGGGTCATGGACATCGATAAAGACGGCATCAACGACTACGATCTTGTCCGCAACATCATCACTCTCAACGGCGGCGTGATCGATGCGGAACTCAAGGAAGATGGCACGCGGGTCGGCAATATCACGGTCAACACCCGCTACATGGTGTTGGGCGACCGCCCGACCGAGCGGACCACCAACGACAAGGTTCTCAAGGAATTCACCAACATTCAGGGCGAAGTCCAACGCTTCGGCACCGACATCATCCCCGTCCAAAAGCTGCTGCAGCAAATGGGATGGCGGGCCGAAGAGCGGACCGTCGAACTTGCCGGTGCCAAAGGTGGCGGCGAATTCCGCACTCGTAAGCCCGGCCAAAAACCGGCCGCCGGTGGTCCAGCTGCCGGTGGTGCCGTACCCCCGGTCGCGGTTCCCCCGCCGGCTGGTGGTGGCGTCGATCCGTTCGCGGCCCCGGCGGCCCCGGCCGGTGGAGGCGCGGTTGATCCGTTCGCCGCACCGGCACCTGCCGCTCCGATGCCCGCTCCCGCTGCGGTCGATCCGTTCGCGACGCCCTAGCGCGGCATAGGGGCTACGAGGTCGTCGCGAAGAGAATTTTTCGCAGCAATTCCAATTCGCGCTTTGCGCGTGGCACATCCGCTTTGGCGATCGCCGCGTCGATCGAAGTTCGATCGACAAATACCAGCGCCGGCTCGACCAGCTTGGCTTGGCGGGCCACTCGGCCCAGAAGTCGGCGCTGTGCATGGGTCAGGCGGTGGGCCTGACAAAGCTCATGCATCAAGCGACCCGCGCTATTTGTCTTGCGCCGCTCGCCCGTTTCCAGCCGCCGCGAAGCGATCCAGATCGCCAAGGCAATCACCGCCGCCACGAAGGCTACGGTCGCCAGGCTGGCGGCACTGAAATTCGAGCCCCCCGCGCGAAAGTGATCTCCCAGGTGAAGAAACCCCCCATTCTCGGCCAGCAGCATAGTCATGGCGAAACCTCCGCCAGCCCCCCTTCGAGCGCGATGGTGCCGGTCAATGTCGATAGGGGGACGGTTCCCTGGGGCAGGGCCGCCAGCGGAATCGTGGCCGTCCCGCGCGCAAGCTTCGCGAGCCCCTCGTCGGCTGCTTGTTGAACGAGGGGATGCGTGTCGGTCTGGGCGTCGCGCAAAGCGTTCCGAGTGGCCGGGCAATCGTGCGTTGCCAAGGCCCGCACGGCTTCAATTCGCAGATACTGATCGTCGTCGCTTAGCAAGGCGGCCAATGGCTCGACCAGATCGCCCACCGCGCCAAGGGCAACCGCCAGCTCAATTCCCCGTCGGCGCCGGCTGCGGGTATTGGCATCGAGCTCCGATTTCACCTTGCTGATCGCGAGCGGATCGACGCGCCGCACCAGCGGGCCGGTGCTCTGACGGGCCGCTTCGGGAAGGTCGTCGAACGTCGCGAGAAAGCGGTCAAAGTGAAAATCGTCGAGGCTCGCCTGGGCCGCCTCGCGCTCGATCTGATGCGGGCTTTCGAGCAGCTGCAGCAGGCGGCTGGTCGCTCCCGGAATCCCCCGCTCGCGCAGCTGGCTCGCCGCCGTGGCCCGCACTTGCGGATCGTCGTCGTCCATCGCCCATAGGGCCAGAGCATTTGCCTCCGCGCCGCGAAACTCGGCCAGGGCCTGAGCGGCCGCGCGGCGACCCGCCACCTTGCCATGCCGCAACGCATAGGCCACCGCCTCGAACGCCTTCGCCCGTGGCAGGCTGCTGGCGACCGCCAGCAGCACCGCGCCGGGCTGCTCTCCCTCGTGCAGCGCGTCGATCAGCACCAAATGGTCTTGCATCCACGGAATCGCGTCGATGCGGCGCAAATTCAGCCGCGCCGCGGCGCTCGGTTCCGCACCAATTTTGCGCAGGAGCCGGCGAACGAACGCCAGATCGCGCCGCCGGGCAAGGGCATGAATGGCGGAGAGCGGAGCGTGTGGATCGTCCAGCAGCGACAGCAGCAGGCGTTCGACCCCCGGCCGCGAACTCGCCCCCAGTGCTTCGATCAGCGGCAAAAAGCCGCGATCCGCTGGCGATTGCAAAATTCGCCGCAGCACCGCGTTTTCGCGGCTCGCCAGCAGCAAGAAGGCTTCGATCAGCTCGCGGCGGCCATGCTGATCGAACTCAGCCACCGCTCGTTCGAGGCTCCCCAGCACGTGCTGCCTTTGCAGCTGCGGATCGCGCCGAATGCGATAATCGCGCGGAGCCGCCAATTCTTCGCACAGCAATTCCGCCAGTTGCAGCACCGTCCCCGCCACTTGCGGCAGGTGCGGATTTGCCTTGTCGAAAGCAGCCGAAACCAGCACCGGAATCAGGTCATAGTCGTGCGTCGCCGCCGCCGCTTCGCATCCCGCGGCATGGAGCTTGGCGTCCTGCCCTAGCACCGCCTGCCGCACCGCCCCGCTGATCCAGCCGGGCCGCTCGGCCACCAGGCTTTTCCAGCGGTCGGACATGCCGCTCCAGCGGCGCAGGATTTCCAGTTCGGCCCGCTCACTGCGCCGCGCGAGCAAGGCTTCAAACGCCCCTTCGCGCGCCTCGCGCTGCGGCAGGTCGAGCGCGGCGAGCAGGACCGCCACCGCCGCGTCGTTTTCGGAAGCGGCCAGGGCGGCAAACGTAGTGGAGAGTCCGGCGGACATGGAGTTTTCGCTGGTACAACCCTACGTCGCCGCCGGCAATCCCGCGGGTTTCCGCCGATAGCGGTGGTAACGATTGCGCGGCCGCGGGACGGCAATATCGCCACGGGTTGCGGCTTGATTTTGGCCGCGTGGGGCGCGAAACTAGGGAGTGCTCGACCCCGCCCGCCCCAAGGCGAATTGCCATGCCCGCCGCCATGTCCGCCCCGGAAATTCTGCAACGGGAATTTCTGGAAATCCGCTGCAAGATTCTTGAACTGGCTGCTTCCTTCGACCGCCTCGCCAGGGCCGAGGGCTCGACTGCCGACGACCCGCGCGTCGCACGGCTGCATGAGGCGATTGCCGTTTTGCAAGGGGCCGACGGCGACCGGGCCGAGCAAGTGCAGATGATTTTCTCGCGTCCCTACGACGACGCCTGGCAAAAGGCTTTCAAGGTCGCCCCCCGCTAACCTCTCCACCCGCACCCATGGACTACTTCGACCCGCATATTCACATGGTTTCGCGGATCACGGACGATTACGAAACACTCACCAAAATGGGCTGCGTTGGCATCAGCGAGCCGGCGTTTTGGGCCGGCTTCGATCGCTGCTCGGTGGATGGCTTTCGCGACTATTTTCGCCAGCTCACCGAGGTCGAGCCGAAGCGGGCCGCGCAATATGGCCTGGCCCACTATTGCTGGCTCTGCATCAACGCCAAGGAGGCGGAGAATGTGAGCCTCTCGCGCGAAGTGATCGCGATGATCCCTGAGTTTCTCGATAAGCCGAACGTGCTGGGGATCGGCGAGATCGGCCTCAACAAGAATACGCGGAACGAGTCGATCGTGTTTGTCGAGCACCTGGAACTGGCTGTGAAGTACGACCAGCAAATCCTGATCCACACGCCCCACCTGGAAGACAAATACCAGGGGACGCTGATGATCCTCGACATGCTCTGTGACGACAGCCGGATCGATCACAATCGCGTGCTGGTCGATCACGTCGAGGAGCACACGGTGCGGCACGTGCTGGAAGAAGGCTTTTGGGCCGGGATGACGCTGTATCCAATTACCAAGTGCACGCCGCAGCGGGCCTGCGACATCATCGAGATGTACGGCCCCGAGCGATTGATGGTGAACAGCGCCGGCGACTGGGGTCCCAGCAAGCCGACCGCCGTCCCCGATTTCATCCTCGAGATGCGCCGCCGCCGGCATCCCGAAAGCCTGATTCGCCGCGTCGTTTACGAAAACCCACTGACCTTCTTCCGGCAGAGCCAGAATTTTCGCTTCACGCCGCGCGACGCCAGCGGAGCCATTGGCCCGTTAAACGGCGAGCCGAAGGCAGCGGTAAAGGCGGCGAGCTAGATTGCGCAGCCGCTCATCAGCCAGAGCGCAGGCAGCTATAATGTGGGGACGATGTCTAGTTCCGCCAATCTGTCAGTCCCGCCACGCCCCGAGCTTCTCGCCCCTGCCGGCGACCGCGAGTGCATCCGCGCGGCGATTGAAAACGGAGCCGACGCCGTCTATTTCGGGCTGGAATGCGGCTTTAACGCCCGGGCGCGGGCCAAGAATTTCGATCCGGCCGAGCTGCCGGAGATCATGGCCGAGCTCCATCGCCGGGGTGTGAAGGGCTACGTCACGCTCAATACGCTCGTCTTTCCCAGCGAGTTGGCCCAGGTCGAGCAGCTGATCCGGCAAGTCGCCGCGGCCGGGGTCGATGCGGTGCTGGTGCAAGATTTGGGCCTGGTGCGGCTGATTCGCGAAATCTGCCCCGATTTGCCAATCCACGCCAGCACGCAAATGACCCTCACCAGCAGCCAAAGCATTGCCGCGGCCCAGGCTTTGGGAGTCGAGCGGGCGGTGCTGGCCCGCGAACTGGCTCTCGACGAAATTCAACGGATTCGCCGCGAAGCGACGCTGCCGGTCGAGGTTTTTGTTCACGGCGCGCTGTGCGTGGCCTATTCGGGCCAGTGCCTGACCAGCGAATCGCTCGGCGGGCGCAGCGCCAACCGAGGGCAGTGTGCTCAGGCTTGCCGACTGCCTTACGACCTGATTTGCGACGGGAAGGACGTCGATCTGGGGCAGCAAAAGTATCTACTCAGCCCGCAAGACCTGGCGGCTTTCGACCTGGTGCCGCAGCTCATTGAGGCGGGCATTTGCAGCTTCAAGATCGAGGGGCGGCTAAAGACTCCGGAATATGTCGCCAATATCACGAAGCATTACCGGCAGGCGATTGATAAGGCCCTGGATGGCCGGCCGGTCGAATTCGCCCCGCGCGACGTGGAGGAGATGGAGCTGTCGTTTTCCCGCGGCTTCTCGCACGGCTGGCTGGGAGGCTGCGACCATAAGATGCTGGTGCCAGCGATCAGTTCGTCGAAACGGGGCGTACTGTTGGGGACGGTGCACGACGTGCGCCGCGGGCGGGTCGTCATCGAACTGACCGACCGGGCGATCAAGCGCGGCGACGGCGTTTCGTTCGACTGCGGCCGACCCGTCGATGACGAGCAAGGGGGCCGCGTTTATGAAGTCTTTCAGCAGGGGCGCTCACTGACCGAGCCGGTCTCCTCCGGCATCGTCGAGTTGGCCTTTGCCTACGACTCGATCGACTTCGCCGAAATTCGCCCCGGTCAGCAGGTGTGGAAGACCGACGATCCAGAGCTAACCAACCGGCTCCGAAAGAGTTACACCGGCCATGATCCGGTTCGGCGAACGCCTGTCGATCTGGTGGTCCGGACGACCGTTGGCCAGCCGCTGCACGTGGAGGCGCTCACGGATTCGGGCGTGCATTGCATCGTTGTCGCCAGTCAGCCATGCGACGAAGCCCGTAAGCATCCGCTAACGGAAGTGACGCTCCGCGAGCAGTTTGGCCGGCTGGGGGGAACGCCGTTTGTCCTGCGGAATCTGACCGCCCACATCGACGGCCGGCCGATGGTGCCATTCAGCGTGCTGGGCGAATTGCGGCATGAACTGGTGCGGAAACTGGAGGAGGTTTCCGCCGCTCCTCGGCTACGTCGAATCGCATCTCAGCCTGTGCTACCGCTGTTGCGCGGCACTGGTGGGCAAGCCGGCAGTGCCACCCAGTTGGGAAGCACGCCCACGCAAGCGTGGGACGTGGCACCCCAAGGTTTACCCGAGTTGCACATCCTTTGCCGCACACTCGCGCAGCTACGCGAGGTGCTTGTCACCGGCGAACGTAGCGTCAGCGTCGATTTTCAGGACATCCGCGAGTTTCGCGAAGCAGTTGCGATTGCCCACGAGCACAAGGCAAAGATTCTGCTGGCCACGCCCCGCATCCAAAAGCCCGACGAGATGGGCATCTTCCACGCCATGGCCAAGCAGGGAGCTGACGGCATCTTGGTGCGAAATTTGGGCGGACTGGCATTCTTTCGCGAACGGCAAATTCCGGTGGTGGCCGATTTTTCGCTCAATTGTGCCAACGAGTTGACCGCCCAATACCTGCGTGAGCAAGGCTGCCAACGGATTACGCCGTCGTACGACCTCAATCGCGAGCAGTTGTTGGAACTGGTCGGAGCGGTGCCGCCAGCTTGGCTCGAAATTGTCGTGCATCAGCACATGCCGCTATTTCACATTGAGCACTGTGTGTTCTGCGCGGTGCTCTCGCCCGGCACGAACAAGACCAACTGTGGGCGACCGTGCGATACGCATGCCGTGAAGCTCCGCGACCGGATCGGCATGGAACATCCGCTGGTGGCCGATGTCGGCTGCCGCAATACGCTGTTCAACGCCGTGCCGCAAAGCGCGGCCGAGGTGGTGCCGCAACTGCTGGCCGCCGGCGTGCGGCATTATCGGGTCGAATTGCTCGACGACACCGGCACCGCGCTCGTTGATTTGCTTGGCCTCTACCGGGGGCTGCTCCGGGGGGAAGTTCGCGGGCACGAAGTGTGGACCCGCCTCCGCGCAACCAACCGGGTCGGCGTCACCCGCGGCACCCTCGAAGAGCGTCGCAACCCGTTGGCGATTGTTTAGCGAGGCAGGTTTCCCACCTTCTGCTCCTCCCGCGAAATCACCCGCGAGGCATCGAAGAACAACCAGCACAGCGCCTGCGTTCCCATCCCGGCGGATGAAATCAGGAATACAGTGTTCCAGCGGTCGGCATCGGCCAGGATTCCGATGAGCAGTCCAATAAGCGCGGCCCCCAAGTTGCCGCACATGTTGCCGACACCCAGGATCGACGCGACGTGCCGGCCGCCGATGTCCTGATAGCTGGCCCAGGTCGCGCCCAGGCCGTAGTCAATCGCCATCGAAAT
>JANRLS010000113.1:0-1873 GCA_033762315.1 Pirellulaceae bacterium | reverse complement strand
CCGGCTTCGTATTCCTTCGCGACCTGCTCATCGGTGATTTGCTTTTTCGCCTCCGCCAAAAACGGAGCCATCGAAATCTTCAGATAATCGAACGCCACCTTTTGCGGCTTGCGGAAGCCAGGCTCGGGCGAAGCGGGATCGGGATAGCGCGAGCGTCCCTTTTCGAAGATGGCGATCAATTCCGCCTCGGTAGGCGTCCCGCCGACTTGTGCCATCAGCGGCGTGACATCGATCGGATACGCCTCGATCGAAAACCGTCGATTGAGCCGATTGAAATAGTCCCATGCCTCGCCGGTCGAAAAGAGAGGCAAATAGCCGAATTGCGGCACTTGCCGCGAGACGTTCATAAACGACGCGGCGGCCAGGATTTGTGCATGCTGGGCCTTCAGCTCAAAGGCCAAATGATCGAGCAACTGATTGAAGCTCACCGCCATGCCGCTCGGCACGCTATCGCGGGCCAATAGTTCCCAATCGGATTCCGACAAGATGCCGGCCGAAAGCTGGTTCAGAAATTCGCGCACCGCCCGGTGATCGACGGTCACTCCCAATTGCTCAGCCTTGCGCGCCATGAGCATCGTGCGCACCAGGGTCGGCTCGCTCGAATCAGCAGGAATGCCAGGGCTCATCATCGCGATTTGGTTAACGGGGGTCTCCTTCGGAATCCGCCGCCCGCCGACCACGGGGGATCCCCCTTTCTCGACGGCACTCGCAATCACGTCGCGAAGAAAATTCACCGCCACGATATGCATCATCTGTTGGGCTTCGAGCTGCTTTTGCGTGACACGCCCCCCCTGCCAGGTGACGACCGTCTCGTCCGGGCCGGTACCAGAACCGCCCCCGCCGCCGCCGCCAAAACCGGGGAGCATCGACAGTGAGCCACCCACCGTGAACGTCACCATCAGAATGACACCCATCGTCACCATGACGGTCTTTTGGTGCCGCCGGAAGAAACTCATGTGCCGATTTGCCATCGCCCTACCCTCGCCTAAAAGCACAAAACGGGCTGACCGTTGGACAGTCGCCCGCCGCGTGAAAAGTTATTTTGTACGGTGCAGGCTGTCCTGCGAAGACGGGGAAATTGTACGGGCAATCGACGTAAATTCAATCCCAATCAGCACCTCGGACCGCGCGGCGAACACAAACCCGCATTGCCCGCCGGGGCCAGGATGGTAAGAATGTCGCCGCCAGCAGCGCGCTGCCAGCCCGGCTCGCGCTTTGCCTCCAGGCGGTTTCCGAACTCCGAGCAAGCGAATCCTCATGGCCAAACGCGCAGCCACCGGCAAAGCCCTGGTGATTGTCGAATCGCCCGCCAAGGCGCGGACGATCTCCAAGTTTTTGGGCCGGAATTTCACCGTCGAGGCCAGCATCGGCCATATCCGCGACCTGCCGCAAGGGTCGAAGGAGATTCCCAAGGAGTATAAAGGACAAAAGTGGGCCAATCTCGGCGTGAACGTGGAGGATAACTTCACCCCCGTTTATGTGGTGCCCAGCGACAAGAAACAGCAAGTGGCCAAGCTCAAGGCCCTGCTCAAGGATGCTTCGCAGCTCTATCTGGCGACGGACGAAGACCGCGAAGGGGAAGCGATCAGCTGGCATTTAACCGAGGTGCTGAAGCCTAAAGTGCCAGTCCAACGCTTGGTTTTTCACGAAATCACCGAAGAGGCCATCCGCGAAGCACTGGAGCACACCCGCGACATCGATCAAGGACTCGTCCGTGCCCAAGAGACGCGGCGAATTCTTGACCGACTCTATGGCTACGAGGTCTCCCCCCTCTTGTGGCGGAAAGTGCGACCCAAGCTCTCGGCAGGGCGGGTGCAAAGCGTGGCGGTGCGGATGATTGTCGAATCGCCCGCCAAGGCGCGGACGATCTCCA
>JANRLS010000112.1:0-27862 GCA_033762315.1 Pirellulaceae bacterium | reverse complement strand
GCCAGCATGACGGCATATTCGACGGCGGTTGGCCCGCTTTCGTCGCGTAGAAATCGTAGTAGGGAATGCATGGTTTGCCCTTTCGCGAATGCCGTGCCCACCGACCCTGCCCAGGTCGAGAATGGCCGCGCCCGCCTCCATTGCTGCTGCATGGAAAGCCTAGGTCAGAACTGGCCAAAGGCAAACGCAAACAATCAGCGACCGCCGCGAACCGAAACCGGACTCGCCGGAACCGTCGCGCCCGGCCGGCGCGACGATTTCCCCTCGGCGGGACTTGGCGCGGGGGTCGGCAGATACTCAAGCGGCGATCCGAAACTGGGACAGGGCTGCCAATTACGGCGCGGGGCGGCATACCAGTCCCGCTGGTGGCAAGGGGGGCAGTCGCCATGCGCGTGATAGCCGTCGCTCCACCACAGACCCAGATTCCGATTAAGCTCTTGCAGCCAATCGGCCCGCGCAGGTGCCGTGGCTGCCATAATCAGCAAAATCGCCACCAGCCGTGAGTTGCGCCCGATCATCATTTCCTACTCCTCCCTGCGAGCCAGCCAGCGGGGATTTCGCTATCCTCAGGACCATCTCGGTTGTTATCGGGCTGCTGGCCGGCAAACATTGGCCGCCGCCGGCAAGCGCGGCCTCTGCCGGCCAGGCGAGCTTTTCAACCGGTTCTTCCCTGCAAACTTTCGCAGACATGCTGACCCACGACCAGCTAGAGGCGATCCTCGGCACCCTCCCCCGGCTGACGATTGGCCTGGTGGGAGATTTGTTTCTCGATCGCTATTTGGAGTTGGTCCCCGGTCCGCACGAGCTATCTATTGAAACCGGCCTAGAGGCTTATCAGATCGAGCGCATCCGCAATGCCCCAGGCGCGCTCGGTACCGTGATGAACAACCTGGCGGCACTGGGGGTGGGATTGCTCGTGCCGGTGTCGGTCATTGGCGACGACGGCCACGGCTACGACCTGCTCAAAGAAGTTCGCCGATTGCCGGTCGATCCGGAGCACATTCTGGCGGTCGGCAATCGCTTGACCCCCACCTATACGAAGCCGCTGCGGCCTATCCTCGCTGAAAATGCCGGGCCATCGCCTGATCGATGGAGCGAGCTGAATCGGCTCGATATTCGCACTCGCCGGCCGTTATCCCCGGAGGTGACTCCCCTGCTCTGCCGCCGCGTGGAGCAAGTTTTTCATTCATCGGACGGATTGATCGTTCTCGATCAGTTGGTGGACGAGAATCAGGGGGTAGTCAATAGCGAGGTTCGAGACACCCTGGCCCGGCTGGGGCGCGAACATCCCACCAAGCTGATCTATGCCGACAGCCGGCGGTTTTTGGGCAAGTTCACCGCCGCGACGCTAAAGGGGAATCGCTCGGAAGTATTGGGTGCTGACTTTCCCCACTCGGCGACCGATGCCGACGTTCATCGCGCGCTGGCCGGACTGTGCGAGCGAACCTGCCGCGCCGCGTTTTGCACGATGGGGGAACGGGGCATCCTCGTGGCCCGGCCAGGTCATTTGCTGGAGCTTGTTCCGGGTATCCCGGTCAGCGGCCCCATCGATATCGTCGGTGCCGGCGATGCGGCGACCAGCGGCATCGTCTCGGCGCTGCTCGCTGGTGCCAGCGAACTTTCCGCCGCCGCGCTGGGAAACCTGGTCGCCTCGATCACCGTGCAGCAACTTGGCACCACCGGCACCGCTAGCCCCGAGCAGCTGCGCGCGACATGGAGCGAATTCAGGTGTTAGCGAAGCGATAGCAAGGCGAGCGTTGCGAAATTAGGGGATTTCCCCTGCGAAACTGCCGTTAACTGTTTGCCAAGTGAACCGGCAATTAAACTGATCCAGATGAGTTTTCCCTAGGGAGTCTTGAAATGCCCTGCCGTTTGACTCTGGCCTTGTTGCTCCTCACGCCGATCGCCGCCTTTGCCGATGGTCCAGCCGACAACAATCCGGCCACGGTTCGCCGAATTCCCAAGCTGGGCATTGAGGTTCCCGCCGAGCGGAAAGCGAAGCTCTCGGCGGGGCTGGCGGAGCTATCGGGCAAGATCGACGCCTTATCGAAAAACAAGCAGGCCAAGATCGTCTCGCTGGTCCCCGACGTTGCCATCTTTCATAAGGCGGTTCACGACGCCCTCGCCTATCAAGAGTTCTTTGATCCGAAGGAAATTGACTTCGCCGATAAGGCCCTGGCCATGGGGCTGGAGCGCGCCGAGCAACTTGCCGCCGGTCAGGCACCTTGGACTGCGGCGACCGGCCTCGTCGTTCGCGGCTACGTCTCGAAAATCGATGGCTCGGTGCAGCCGTATGGAGTTGTCGTGCCGGAGAGCTACACCGAGAGAACGCCGGGCCGCTATCGCGGCGATTTGTGGTTTCATGGACGGGGCGAAACGCTGAGCGAGCTCAATTTCATTCGCGACCGGACGACGAATCCCGGCACGTTCGCTCCGGAAGACACGATCGTGGTGCATCCGTATGGTCGCTATAGCAATGCGTTCAAATTTGCCGGGGAGATCGACGTGCTGGAAGCTCTCGATTCGGTTCGGCAGCGCTATCGCGTCGATGACGACCGGACCAGTGTGCGGGGTTTTTCGATGGGAGGAGCCGCCGCGTGGCATTTGGCGGTTCATTATTCGGACCGCTGGTTTGCCGCCAATCCGGGGGCCGGTTTCAGCGAAACGCCGGCGTTTCTACGCGATTTTCAGAAAGAAATGCTGCAACCCACTTGGTGGGAACAGCGGCTCTGGCGGTGGTATGACTGCCCCGATTGGTGCCTCAACTTGCGGCACTGTCCAACGGTGGCCTATAGCGGCGAGCTTGACATCCAAAAGCAGGCCGCCGACGTGATGGAGCAGGCCCTGCAGGCGGAGGGAATCGAGCTCGTTCATGTCATCGGCGCGCAAACCAAGCACGCCTACAGCGCGGACGCGAAAGTCGCCGTCGAAGAGCGGATGCGGGCGATCGCCAAAAATGGGCGCGAGTGGCAGCCGCTGGACGTGGAATTCACGACCTCGACCCTCCGCTACAACCGGATGCACTGGCTCACCGTCGATGGCCTCGCCGAGCATTGGCAGCGGGCCGACGTTTCGGCGCAGCTACTCTCCGGCGAAATCGACATCGAAGCGGATGGCGTGACCGACCTGACCATTGCGTTTCCGGCGGGGGAAGCGCCATTCAGCGTCCTTTCGCCGGTAATCGTGGTCATCGGCGAAGAGGAGCTTGAGGCTCCCGCGCCGAAGAGCGACCGGTCATTCACCGTCTCGCTGCACAAGGCTCGCGGCGAATGGAGGCTGGGAAAGCGACCCGCCGCGGCACTCGTCAAAAAGCATGGCCTGCAAGGGCCAATTGACGATGCCTTCATGGATAGCTTCTTGTTTGTTCGTCCGACCGGCCAGGCTTGGCACGAATCGACCGACAAGTGGGCGGCCAGCGAGCTCGACCGGGCAATTGAGCATTGGCGGCGACATTTTCGCGGTGCGGCACGCGTCAAGGATGATGCGCAGATCACGGCGGAAGATATCGCCGGCTCGAATCTCGTGCTGTGGGGCGATCCGGCCAGCAATAGCATTCTCAAGCAAATCGCAGCGAAGCTGCCAATCGGTTGGGATGAAAGGCAACTCACCGTTGGGCCGCGAAAATACCCTAGCGCCGACCACGCGCTTATCGCCATCTATCCGAACCCGCTCAATCCCGAGCGCTATGTCGTCCTCAACAGCAGCTTCACCTTTCGCGACTATGCTTATCTGAACAATGCCCGTCAGGTTCCCATGCTTCCCGATTGGGCCATCGTCGATTTGCGAACTCCCCCCGGTTCGATCTGGCCCGGCAAGATCGCCGATGCCGACTTTTTCGACGAACAGTGGCAGCTCAAGACCAGCCCGGAGCGAGCCGAACTGCTCGGCGGGAATTGACACGCAGTGCCACGGATTCCTGTTGATAACCTGACCGATCCTCGGCTGGCCCCCTATCGCGAGCTAAGTCAGCGTAACCTGACGCGGCTGTCGGGGCTGTTTGTCGCCGAGGGGGATAAGGTCGTTGATCGGCTGATCGCCAGCCGATATCCGGTCGCGTCGGTCTTGGCCGAGGCCCCTCACGCCGAGCGGGTGGTACCGCATTTGCCGGACGAGACGCCGATCTATGTCGCCAGTCGTGAACTTTTGGAAGCGACGATCGGCTTCAATTTCCATCGGGGAATCTTGGCTTGCGGCCGGCGGCTGCCAAGCCCAACCGTGGCGGAAATCACGAGGGGGACCACGGACCATTCCACGATCGTGGTTTGCCCCGACGTGCAAGACCCGACGAACCTGGGTGGCATCATCCGCGCGGCGGCCGCCTTTGATTGCACGGCGGTCGTGCTGGGGGGCAAATGTGCCGATCCACTGTCGCGGCGCGTACTACGCGTGTCGATGGGAGCGGCATTGCACCTGCCGGTTTGCGAATCGTCCGACCTGCCGGCCGACCTCGCGAGTTTATCGGCCGAGGATTACGAGCTGGTCGCTACCGTGCTCGATCCGGCCGCCGAGCCTTTGGCGACCAGCAATCGTCCGCCAAAGCTGGCTTTGCTGCTCGGCAGCGAAGGACATGGACTTGGTCCCGAATGGCTGCGGCTTGCTCATCGTCGCGTCACCATTCCGATGCGGCCCGGCATCGACTCGCTGAATGTGGCGGCCGCGGCGGCCGTCTTCCTGCATCATTATCGATACCCTGATCGAGCGTAGTCGGCGGCATTCGCTCGCCGCTTACCCCTCGCGCTTGCCCGCTGGAACCGGAGCGGGCTGTTCGGCAGCGGGCTTTTCCAATGCTGGTGCCGGAGCAACTTCCTTGGGGGCCGTTTCGTTGATGAAATTCTCCAAGATTCCAAGGTAAGGTGACAAAGCGGCTTCGACATCGGGACCGAGGTCCTTCAGCGCGGCCTTTGTTTCGTCGCGGGCGCGAATCGCCTCGTTGCGAATGTCGTTGACCGTCAGCTTGCCGCTAAGCAGGCCCCCGACTTGCTGACGAAAGTAGGCCTGAACCTCCGGCGCGGCGAACAGGGCCATGTTTTTCTTCAGTTCGGCCAGCTGTGCCGGGTCCCCTCCCGCGGCCTCGAGCTGTTTCAGGGCCTCGGTCGGGGTCAATTCTTTTCCTCCCTCGATTTGCTTCAGCAGCTCATCGAGTGAGAGTGGTTTCACCGCCGGAGCGGCAGGTGCCACCGCGGGCAAATTCTGCGTCGGCGCGGGTGTGAGCGGCTTCTTACCCAGCACGATTTGCCGCACCTTGGCCCGCTCAATTGTCAAGTCACCCAAGAGATTGCTTTTCAGCTTAAGATGCTTCTCGTCCAACCCCACCACGGTGGCATCGGTTAGGATGTCTCCGTTCACTAGCTGCACCTCGTCGGCCCGCCCGGCGTTCCAAGACAGCAAGCTAATCGCGACACTCGAAATCGAAGCCAACAAGAATTGGCGATTCATCGATCTTCTCCCCGCGGTAAGGGTGCTCGACCAGACACAGGTGAGCCGGCTTTTAACTCTATGCGCGTCCCGCGCGGCGGCCAAGCGCAGCGCGCGAAAAATTCATCCGTCGCGTCGGGAAATGCCCGACCGCCGATCGTCCCCGCGCTACCGCTGAATCGTCCCGCTAGGGATGAACTGGCTCGGCTTGCGGGCGGTATTCGCGGCGGGGCTGCCGCGGCTCGCTTCGCTGAAGAAACGCGTGCTCCCTTCCGTCACGAGCCGCGTGCCGGCATCGATGCTCGTCACTTCGACGCGGAACTGGTGGGTGCCGCCACGGTCGGCGCGGGCCTTGATCCGCAGCGTCACTTGCTCGCCCGCACCAAGTTGGTTCAGCGGTTGGCAAACCACCTGCCCCGGCACGATCTTCGCCTCGCAGCCATCGAAGGCAATCGGCTCGATGCCGTCGCCAAATTGCATGACGATGCGAACTTGCTCGGCCGCCTCGCTGCCGCGATTCATCACCTGCACCTCGTACACCGCGTGCTCGCTGGTCGGCAGCGGGCCGGCGGGATCGTTCACCACCAGCTTGAGGTCCGGAGCAGCCTCCACTTCGGTCTGGGCTTCGCCCGTCGCCACGATGCCAGCCGGCCCCTGGGCCTGCACTACCAGTCGATTGACGCCGGCGGTATTGAGCTGGACCCCGATTTCGTAAGTCTTTTCGGTGTTCGGTTGCAGCGCCGGGATTTTCCACTTCACGGTGCCTGCAGATGGGGTTCCCTCGACGCCACCGAGAAACTTCGCCCCCGTCGGCAGGGCGAGCGAAACGAGCACGTTCTCCGCTGGAGCGTTGCCGCTGTTCTGTACGGCGACGACGAACGTCGCCTCGGTCCCCGCATACTTGAGCTGCGGCCCTTCAACGGCCACCGCCAGTTCCGCCTTGCGGACAATCACTTTGCCCGCTCCTTGGGCGGAAAGGCCGCCATCCCCCGATGCCACGGCGCGAAGCTCCATTTCGCCCGCCTGGCTGGCGACGATTTGCACTGAAACTTCCTTCCGCTGGCCGGCGGGAATGAGCCCGACGTCGATTTGCTGCGCTCGTCCTTCCCCCGCGGCGAGATTGACGACGACGTTCTCGGCGTCTCCCGTCCCCGGATTGCTGACCAAGAGCGAAAAGACTTTCTCTTCGCCAAAGGTCATGCTCGCCGGACCAGCCAGCGACAATTGCAGCTGCGCTTGGCGGACGGCGATCGTTCCCTTGGCCGTGGCCGGACGGCACGCCCAATCGACCGTCAGGTCGAAGGCCTGTCCTTCGGTCGCCACTAGCTGCAGGCGCAACGTCTCGTGACCTCGCGCGGCGACGCTCGGCACGCTCCACACCAGCTTCGGCTGGCCGGAATCGTCGGCGTGCATCATCGCTTCGCCACTGGTCGCCTGGCTGCCGCTGACGGTGACAAACCCCGGCAGGGCGAGCCGCAATTGCACGTCGCTGGCGGTCGAGTCCCCTTCGTTAATCAGGCTGACGACATAAGCCGCCGGCTTGCCAACGGTCACGGCCTGCGGACCGGCGACATCGACCCGCAAGGCGGGCGTCCGGCCGGTGAGGGCCAGGTCTTGAATCGAGCGCGGTTCGCTGCTGGTCAGGCTCGCGGGCGATCGCTTGCTTCCCAGCGGAACCCCAATCGAGCCTGAAGTGGACCGGCGCGAAGAGCCGCCATTTTCGCTCCCCGCCGTGATCGACAGCGGAGCGGTCGGTGGGGCGGAGACAATCGGAGCTGCTTCGGACGCGGTCTCGGCGCGCGGTTTCTTTAGAATCGATTGCATCGCGCCCGTTTCAGCGGGAGCGGCAATCGTCGTCGCCGGAATCGCCGGGGGCAGGGTGTTCGCCGGCGGCGTGGTCGGCGGCGGAGCAACCGGCGGGCGGGTGGACAAGTCGCTGGGGGAATACGCCGCTTCGGGCCGCAGCGAGGCGGCCGGAGGAGCGGTCGTCTCCAGTGGCTGATACGGCTGCGGATTATCGGGCGCGGGGGCAAAGGCGGGCACATCGCCAGCCGGCGGCAGGCCCGAGTAGTCTTGCGAGGCGGCTTCGGCGGTCGAGCGGAGTTGCCCGCTCAGCGTGGCTTCGCGGCCGGGCCGTTTGAGCACGCTCGTGGGACCGGGAATATCGGCTGGCGGCGCGCTGGCACCATGGCCTTCGTCGGCGACCGGCATGAAACCCGGCTCCGCTGCTGGCGGCGCGGTCCCTTCAGCGGGCCCGGTGATCGGAGCCAAGTCGGAGGTGGCGCGAAAGCTCGATGTTCGCCGCCGAGACGACGATTCCTGCGCCGGCAGCATCGCCACCACGCAGCCAACGACCATCAGAAGAGCAATTACCACGGTTGTCGTGCGAGCCATGCTGATTCCTCGATTTCCGCGCAAGTTTTCCGCGCGGGAATCGGTATCGGTTGCGGAAAGGGTGCGGGTTTAGTTGACTTTGCGGCCTAAGTCGATTTGTCAAACTGGGCAAAGTTTTCCGCCGCGCCCGGCACAATCCCGGTGGACATGGACCATGCACCGGGCGAAACTGATAGCAGTGCTGGCATCCTCCCTCTCCCCGCGCGAGGAAAACTCATGGCCTGGTTTCCGAAGAAGAACGTCGTCGTACCGGTCGATTTCTCCACTGCGTCGCTGGCCGCAGTCGATGTGGGCCTGGCTCTGGTCGATCAGCCGGCCCATTTGCACGTGGTGCATGTAGTGATCGACATCACTCCCCTCGAAGCGGGCGAAGTGTGGGGAGTAATCGATCCGCAGTCGCGCATGGAGCAGGTCGAGAAGGCACTTCGTGAGAAGCTGGCGGACGCGAAATACGCAGGCATTCAGACGACAGTTCTGCTCGGCGAGCCGGCCCACGGCATTGCCAACTATGCCCAGGAAAAACAGGCGGACCTGATCGTCATCCCCTCACATGGTCGGACGGGACTGACGCGCCTCTTAATTGGCTCGGTGGCGGAGCGCGTGGTGCGGCTTGCGCATTGCCCCGTGCTGGTGTTGCGCAAGTAGCTGCCACGCAACGACTTAGCGTGGCGAACGCGACACGCGGCGAACGATGCCGCGGCGGTTGGCGCGGGGTTTCACGCGGCGCGCCGGCCGTGGGAAAATCGCCGACACATCGAACCACACCTGCCGGCCGTCGGTGCAGGTAATCATGTCGAGCATTTGCGTGGCATCGGCCAGCAACGTTTGTCCGGCCGGTTCGTGGGCCAGCGCCTCGAGCACGTCGTGCTCGTCGGTCGCGTGGCAAACGACATAGGGGGCGGACTGGCTCCCATCACCTGTTGCCAGCAATCCCTTGAGGCAGAGCACGAAGAGAAACCGCTCGACCTCGCCCGTTTCCAAATCGCCGAGTGCTTCGGCCGCCTCGGCGGCGAAGAAATGCACCCGCGGCGAGAGGGCCTTCGAGGCCGGCAACGAGTCGATGCGGTCGAGGACTTCCTGAAACTCCCCCGCATCGAGCAGCTGCTCCAAGTCGGCCAGATCGATCGCCACGAGTGGCAACTCGGCCCGCCGCAGCACGGCCCGACAAGCGGCCAGATAATTCTCTCGCGAGGGTAGCTCGACAAACCGCGAAAATTGGCGCTGCATACCACAGCTCACTGGGACTGGCGGCGCGACGTGATCGAGTTCGTTCATCCGCCCGGACTCGAGCGCACGGAATAGATCGCGCTGCATGGCTTTCAGCGTAATCAACGCGCCCGCGCGCTTGCAATGACTTTGTGGAGATTCACGCGCGGAATATTTTTGCGTCACGCGCGGTGCCAAGCGCTTGCGAGAGCGCGCTTCACTCAGGCAATGATCTCGCGCTTGCGCTTTACGTAGTCCCACACAACGTAGCGATCAAGGTCGCGACCTGCGGTGAAGAAGACGCGCCCCTTGGTGGTTTCAGCCAAGCGATACGCGAAGCGAATGTCCTCTTCCGACTGCGACCAACTCGGCACGAGAAAGATATTGATGGTGATTCCCTCGCGGGCACAGAGCATCCCCTCGCGCATCGTCGCCGCTTCGGTGCGCGGATGCGGCGGGTACATCATCCGCAGGATCGGTCCCTCGAAATGGGCCGTCGGTAGCCCGTCGGTAATCAGAATCACTTGCCGATTGGGCGTGTCCTGCGTTGCCAAAAGTTGCCGCGACATGGAAAGGGCCCGCTGGATGTTCGTAAAGTGCTGCGGCACGTGATATTCGCTGATGTCCTCGCGGCTCATGTCGGCCTTGAGGTTGACAAAGGGATCGTAGATCGTCACCGGCTTAGGCATCAGCTCGACAATTTTGCCCGGCGGGGTGGGGCGAACGAACGTGAACATCTCCAGAAAATGCAGGAAATCGCCGGGAAATTCGCGGCGAATCAGTCCTTCCAGCGCGAGGCCCATTCGCTTGACGTTGACGTACTGCCCGTCGTGCCGCATCGAGCCGCTCATGTCCATAATGACGATCGTGGCGCACTTGGGATTGTTGCGGGTGCGGTGGATGACGATGTCTTCCTGGGTCAAGCGGAGCGGCCCCCCCTGCCCCGCCTTTCGCAGCATCGCATTCACCAGCGACTGCGGAATGTCCATGTGGGCCAGCGAATCGCCGAATTCGTATTCCTTCGTCGATTGCAGCTCGACCGCCCCTTCGCCGACGATTGGCCCCTGATGCCGGCCGCTTTTTGAGGCTTGCAGGCTGCTGAAGATGCGCTCCAAGAGGCGACCTTGAAACAGGCGATAAGCCTGCGGCGTCAGGCGGAATTTGCGCCCCTCGCGCTCGATCCCCTGCCGCTCGGCCATCTCGCGGACGTAGTTCTCAACCATCCGCTGCAATTCGGCCAGCTTCTCCAGATCTCCCGGCTCGGCAAACTGTTCCAGCAGCTCCAGGTCAATCAGGCCGATCTGGGCGTTCTTCTCGGCCTCGTCAAGTTGCTTCAGCAGCGTGTCGATTTTTTCTAGCTCGTCCTTGACGGCGAGAGCCTCGTCGATCGACAGGGATGTCCGGCCGGTGAAGGCATATTTTGCGGCGAGTTCATCGACCTGATACTTCCGCCCCAAGTGTTCGACGAGCGTCACCAGTTGCCGGGCAAAGCGCGAGCGGTCGTCGTCGGCCGCGTACCACAGCGTTTCCAGATCGCGAATCTGCTCTTCGCGAAAGGCCCGCTCGAACGGCTTTTTCAGGTCTTCCGGCGGAGCGACCTTTTGCCCGGCCCGCTGATACTGCCGCTTCGCCTCGTTTTGCACCGTTTTGGTTTCGAACTTGGCGAGGATTTTTCGCTTCCGCTCCAGCAGCATGGCCCGCAAGGCGTCAATGCTTGGCCCCAGGCCGGCAATCTGGCTCGGATCGAGATGAACGGCCCGGGCCAGCTCTGCGTCGGTCAGTTCGCGGGCGTTGCCGAACATCAGCATGTGTTCGAGGGCCGGCGACACCAGGTCCGGCGGCGGCTGGGTCGGCGCCGGCAGGTTTACGGGATCGTACTTCTGATAGGTATGGATAATGCCGCCGAGCGGCTGGCGAGTGGTCATGGAGATATTGTATGCCGGCGGTCCAGCCCCTGTTGGAAGGAGGGTGGCGGATTTAGGATTCTGGCTTTGCAAACCGGCACAGGTCGTGGGGCATGGAATTGAACTTGGACGAATCGGCAGCGGGAACGTTGCGGATTGAGTTTCCGCGCGTCGGCGACCGCTACGCGCAGGTGCTTTCGCTAGTCTCTGCCAATGGCCAGGTCATGCCACTGCTGGAATCCATCGAAGGCTCGCCGGCCGACAATTGGCCAGCCAGCCCGCCGCTGCAAAACTTGCATTTGCAGGATTTGCCCGATGGCCGCCGCGTGGCGCTCTTGGTCGGCATGGCGGGCCGCAGCCACTGGTCGGCCAGCATCGAAACCATTCCCGGCCAGGCCGCTTTGCTCTTCGACATCGCCTGCCGCACCAGCGACCCCGCGGCAACGCTCGGCAATCGCTACCGCCTGCTCACCGCTGTCGAGTCGCGCCTGTCCTTCGTCGCTTTAGCCGACGCCTTGCTTCACCGCGAGGGGGATCGCCTCACGATTACGCCAGCCCAAGCTTCTGGTCCAGCGCAGAAGACAATCCGCTGGAGGTATCAGGTCGTACTCAACCAAGAACGATGAACTTCTCAATGCAAGCCCGAAGCACAAGCGAGGGTTCTCTCCGCACGCGCGGCACTCTCTCGCTTGCGCTTCGGGCTTGTGTGGCTTCTACCCCTTGATCCCCCCAAACCGGCGGTCCCGCCCCGCAAAATCCCGAATCGCCTGGTGAAAATCAGCGATCTCGAACTCGGGCCAGCAGCGGTCGGTGATCCACAGCTCGGCATAGCTGATCTGCCAGAGCAGGAAGTTGCTGATCCGCAGTTCGCCGGCGGTGCGGATCAAAAGATCGGGATCGGGCATGCCGGCGGTGTAGAGCCGGTCGGAAATCGTCTGCTCGTCGATCGCGCGGGGGTCGAGCTGGCCGGCTTGGGCTTCGCGGGCGATTTGCTGCACCGCATCGACCAGTTCCCCCCGGCCGCCGTAGTTGATCGCCAGGCAGAGTCGCGTGCCGGTGTTGGGGGCGCTCATTTCCACCGTGCGGTCCATCTCGCCCAGCGTGCCGGCGGGGATTCCCTCGCGGCGGCCGATCACGCGGACGGTGATATTCTGCCGCATGATCGTAGCCCGCTCCTCGATCATGTACTGCTCGAGCAGGTGCATGAGGAAATCGAGTTCCCGCTGGGGGCGCTTCCAGTTTTCGCTGGAGAGGCAGTACAGCGTGAGCTGGTCCAGCCCGAGGCGGGCCGCCTCCTCGACCGTGCGGCGGACGCTGGCCACGCCGCGGCGATGCCCCTCGATCCGGGGCAGATGTCGCCGCTGGGCCCAGCGGCCGTTGCCATCCATGATGACCGCCACGTGCCGCGGCCGCCGCTCGGGCGGGACATCGGCCAGGGGATCGGCAGCAGTTGTTGCAAGCGTGGTCACGGGAAAACTCGATGGGCGATTGCTACCTCAGTTGTAACTTGCCCGCTGGAATTCTGCTACGCTGGCAAGCGCGTCGGAGAGTCCCCTGCCCCGCCAACTTTTCCCCCTGAGCCGAGCCATGCTGTCGCGCAAAGACTTCGTGAAGATGTTTCGCGTCGAGCCGGACAAGAAGTTCCGCCTGAAGGATTTTGATCCGGAGTGGGCCGGCGACGAGGACGTTCCCAAGGAGAAGCGGAAAGAGTTTGCCCAGGGGATTTTGTCGCAGGATGTGACGGCACTCGCTGAGGCGCAAGAACTGCTGTACGCCGACGATTCGTGGTCGGTGCTCGTGATCTTTCAGGCGATGGACGCCGCCGGCAAGGACGGGACGATCAAGCACGTCATGTCGGGGATCAACCCGCAGGGGTGCCAGGTCTATTCGTTCAAGCATCCTTCGAGCGAAGAGCTCGACCACAACTTCCTGTGGCGCTGCATGAAGGCCCTGCCCGAACGAGGCCGCATCGGCATCTTCAACCGGTCGTATTACGAGGAAGTGCTGGTCGTAAAGGTGCATCCGGACCTGGTCCGCTCGCAGCGAATTCCCGGCGCGGACCCGGACGACAAAAAGTTCTGGCGGCATCGGTACGACGACATCAGGGAGTTCGAGGCTCACTTGGCCCGCAACGGCACGGCGATCGTCAAGTTTTTTCTGTACGTTTCCAAGGACGAGCAGCGCAAACGCTTTCTCGACCGTTTGGAGCAGCCCGAAAAGCACTGGAAGTTTTCGGCCGGCGACCTGGCCGAGCGGAAACACTGGGACGACTACATGCGAGCCTACGAGGAGTGCCTGGCAGAGACCAGCACCAAGCTTGCCCCGTGGTACGTCATTCCCGCCGACCACAAATGGGTCAGCCGGGCCCTTGTCGCGGGAATTTTGACCGAGACGATCAAGTCGCTCGACCTGGCGTGGCCGAAAGTGACCGACGTCCAGAAGAAGGCGATCTCTGCGGCTAAGAGGCAACTGGAGGCCGAAGGATGAGCGGCCTGGCATTGCGCGGCGTAAGCGCTGACCCGCTGCTGCCGCCTGATTGGGCGGTAGTCGCCGTCGCCCTTGTGCTGCCGACCGCGGTGACGTGGCTCTATTTCGTGGCTCTCGACGGCCAGCCCGAAGTGCTGCAAAAGGGGGCCTATGGCGTCGGCAAGACGATCCAATTCGTCCTGCCGGCGGTTTGGATTTGGCTGGTGCGGCACGAACCAATGGCGTGGCCAACATTCGCGTGGCGCGACGCGGTGGTGGGAATCGCGTTTGGCCTGGCGGTGCTGGGAGCGATGGTGGGGCTGTACTTTTTTTGGTTCCAGCCGGCAGGGCTATTCGATCAAGCGGCGGTGGAGGCCCGGGCGAAGTTGGCGGCGTTTGGAGTCAGCAGGCTGGGGTCGTACATCGCGCTGGCGGCCTTCTATTCGATCGGTCATTCGCTGCTGGAGGAATACTACTGGCGGTGGTTTGTCTTTCGGCAATTGGCTCGCGGAGTGACGCTGCCCGCCGCCATCGCCATCAGCAGCCTGGGCTTCATGGCACACCACGTGCTGGTGCTGGGCAAGTTTTTTGGCTACGACTCGCCGCTGACCTGGCTCTTTTCGGCCGGGGTGGCAATCGGCGGAGCAGTTTGGGCCTGGCTTTATGCCAAAAGCGGCTCGCTCCTGGGTCCCTGGCTGAGCCACGCCGTCGTCGATGCCACGATTTTTGTGATTGGCTGGAATTTGGTGCGGCCCGCATGAGGGCCCGGCGCAGTCGCTAAACCTTGAGTCCTGGCAGTTCTCCGGTGCTGTCGCCGAGGAAGGGGAGCTTCACGTCCATCCGCGCGAGCAGCGAGAGCCACAGGTTGGCGAGTGGCGTTTCGGCCGGGTAGCGAATGTGGCGGCCGGTGTCGATAGTGCCGCCGCCGCGGCCGGCGAGCAGAATCGGCAGGTCGTTGTGATTGTGGGCGTTGCCGTCCGAATTGGCGCTGCCATAGACCAGCATCGTGTGATCAAGCAACGTGCCGTCTCCTTCGGGCACGGCTTTGAGCTTTTCGAGCAGATAGGCGAGTTGCTCGACGTGGAACTTGTTGATGTCGCGGATTTTCGTTTTCTTGGCCGCGTCGTTGCCGTGATGCGACAGGTCGTGGTGCCCCTCGGAGACGCCGATGAACGGATAGGGTTTGTTGCTCCCCTCGTTCGTGAAGACAAACGTGCTGACGCGGGTCGTGTCGGTCTGGAACGCGAGCACCAACAGATCGGCCATCAGCCGCAAGTGCTCGCGAAAATCTGATGGAGCGCCAGCGGGGACGGGATAGTCGGGCGTTGGCACCTCCGGCAAGGCGGCGGCGCGGGCGATGCGCTGCTCGATGTCGCGGACCGCGGAAAAATACTCATCGAGCTTCCGTTGATCGCTAACGCCGAGCTTGCCTTCCAGGTCGCGGGCATCGTCGCGGACGAAATCAAGCACGCTTTTGCGGCGGGCGTCTTGCGCGGCTCGCTCGGCCTTTGAGCCCGAGGCAAAGAGCCGCTCAAAGACGAGCTTGGGGTTCACTTCCTTGGGGAGCGGCTGGGTGGCCGATTTCCAGGACATGGTCGAGGAATAGACGCAGCTATAGCCCGAATCGCAGTTGCCGGCCATCGCCCCGGCTTCGCAGCCGATCTCGAGCGAGGAAAGGCGGGTTTGATCGCCGATGCGGCCAGCCGCGACCTGATCGGCCGAGATGCCGTTGCGGATGTCGGTGCCGTCGGTTTTGCGCGGATGAGCACCGGTGAGAAACGCCGCCAGGGCGCGGGCATGGTCGCCGCCGCCATCGCCATGCGGACGAGCTTTGTCGGCGGTCAAACCGGTGAGCACGAGCACATCGTCCTTCACCTTGGCCAGCGGCTCCAAAATGGCGGGGAGAGCGTAGTCGCGCCCCTCTTGCTGCGGGGTCCAATCGACCATGTTCTTGCCGTTGGGAACATAGAGCACCGCAAAGCGATTTGGAGCGGCCTGACGCCCCGCTTCGCCCCCCCAGGCGGTCAGCGGGCCCATGGCCTCCAGCCAGGGCAAGGCGACGGCGGCTCCCAATCCACGCAAAATCATGCGGCGCGAAATTTGGCTTCTCATGGGGTGATCTCCTGGCCTCGTCGCATCCGGAAGGGTTCGCTGCTCGCGATTTCAATCGCCAGCCGCGAGAATTTGAAGTCGTCAGCCGCCACGGCGGCGGTGATTTTTTTCACGGTCGGTCGGTCGTAGTGTTCTAGCCCCCGGCCGAGGGCGAAGGTGAGCAGTTTCTCGGTCAGGTTGTGGGCGACTTGCTCCTGTTTGCCGCGCAGCACTTGCTTCATTTCGGCGGGTGTGGCAAACGAGCCGCCGCCGGGCAAGGTGCCGGCTGGATCGATAGCGAATTCGCCGTCCTTTTGCCGGAATCGGCCGATCGCATTGTAATTCTCCAGCGCAAAGCCGATGGGGTCCATGCGGGCGTGGCAATTGGCACAGGCCGGGTTGGCCCGGTGCTGCTCCATCCGCTGACGGAGCGAGCCAGTGAGCTGGGCCTCTTTGTCTTCGGCCAGTTCGGGCACATTTTGCGGTGGCGGCGGAGGGGGCGTGCCCAGAATTTGCTCCAAGATCCAGCGGCCGCGCTTGACCGGCGAGGTGCGGGTGGGATTCGACGTGACGGTCAGGACGCTAGCCATGGTGAGGAGCCCGCCGCGCTGGCCGTCGGTTAGCGAAACCCGCTGGAATTCGTTTTGTCCCCGATTTCCACGGCTCGGCGGAGCGCCGGCCAGCTTCAGACCATAGTGATCGGCGAGGCGGCGATTGACGAAAGTGTAGTCAGCAGAAACCAGATCCAGCAGGCTGCGGTCTTCCTCGACGATCGATAGGAAGAAGAGCCGCGTTTCGGTCAGCATGTCGGCCCGCAGTTCCTCGGTGAAAGTCGGAAACAGCTGCTTGTCGGGGGCGACCTGCTTGATGCGGCCGAGCTGCAGCCATTGCTGGGCGAAGCTGTCGAAGAGGGTCTCGGCTTTGGGGTCGGCCAGCATCCGGCGAACCTGGAGCTCGATATTCTTCGAGAGCTCGCCGCGCGCCGCCAGGTCAAACAGTTCGTCATCGGGCATCGTGGACCAGAGGAAATACGACAGGCGGCTGGCGAGCTGATATTCCGATATGGGGCGGGGCTCGGGCGAAACTGGCCGGTCGTCGAGCTCGGCGCGGAATAGGAATTTGGGGGAGCAAAGCACCCCCTGCATAGCAAGCTGGATGGCCGCTTCCCAACCCGTGCCCGCGGCCAGTTGAGCGGCGACGAACTTTTCGAGCCGCGCCAGCTCGGCCTCGGTGGCGGGGCGGCGATAAGCACGCGAGGCAAACCGGCCCAAAACCTCGCGCGTTTGCTCACTCTGCGGCTTGTCGGGCGAGGCGGCGAGCAGCTTGCGATGCGTGGCCGGGCGGGTGTCCATCGGGCCAGTCAGGGCGAAATACTCGATATGCAGCGTCGGCGGCGGGCCCTCGGCCGGATTGGCCACGACGCCCACCGCCATCCGCTCGAAACCGGCGGGCAACGTAAATGGCACGTCGAAATTCTGGGCCCCTTTCTCATCGCGTCCGGGAACCTCGACGATCTTCACGATCTTGACTTTGCCGAGCTTGTCGGCCAGCGGAACCTGGGCCAATTCCTCGGGCGGGCTTTCTCCCACCAAGTTCTTTCCCATCGTCATCACCGCCAGCCGCACGGGGCGATCCCCCTCGACCGTGCCATAACAGCGAACGCGGAACGAATATTCCCCCTCCGGCAGATTCGGGTACGACGTGTGTAAGGGGCCGGTGAAGATGGGTTGGCTGTCGGCCTTAGGCGTGATCGGCCGATACTGCGACTGCGGCACATCGCGGCCGGCCGGTTCGATGTAGCGGGCGTGCAAGGCGCGGGTCGGCGGCTTGGGAGGATTGATCGCGATGGCCCGGTCCATGATGCTCTCGGCCGCGGCCAGATAGCGTTCCATCAGCACGGGCGAGAGAGTCAGCACGTCGCCGATGTTGTCAAAGCCGTGCCCCACGTCGTCGGCCGGAAAATCCTCGGCAGGCGAAAAATCGACGCCGACCAGATCGCGGATCGTGTTGTTGTATTCCATCCGGCTCAGGCGGCGAATGGTGACCCGGCCGGGATCGGGCCGCGCGGTGCGGTCCAGATGATCGAGCACCGTTTGCACGCTCGCTAGGAATGCGGTCGTTTGGTCCGCCGAGGGGCGCGGTTTTCCCTGCGGCGGCATTTCGCCCGCCTCGACCATGCTGACGACGCTATCCCAGGCATCGCGGCCAACCGCCACGCTCTTTAGGTCTCGAAAGCCGGCCAGCGACAGATCTGCCTTGAAATCGCGCTCCCCGTGGCATTCCAAGCAATGCTGCTTGACGAACCCCAGCATCTGAGCCAGCGCCTGATCGGGAGTCGCTTCGGCAGCACTAGCCGGGCGGACCCCGCAAACCGCCAGGCTGACGAGTACAAGTGAACGCCACCAGTCACGAGCGGCGATAAAGGACGATAGTCGCGCGGAACACGGCATGAGCGGCAATCGGTTGGCGGGATGGCTGCAAGGTGGGAGCGGCCGGACCTAGGAAGGCACCGTCGCTGATTCTTTGAATCTACCCGAATGGCCGGCTAGGTCCAAGGAAAAACGAGCGGGGATTGACGAATGACGGACCAAGGCACTTATCCCCCGCGAACAATAACTCGCGCCTCGTGGCCGGCCTGTTTGTTGTTTGCAACTCCTTTTGCAGCAATGCTTTGCGACGCGTTCCTTGCCATTGTCGCGCGAGGCCCTTTTGGTGACCTCAATAAGCTCGGCTCCCCGTTTTCCCGCGCGCCGAGTGGCGCAAAAACCAAACTCCCTTGCATCGCTTCGCTTTCCTCAGATTCGGCCAGGCCACGGAGCAGAATCTGTTTTCTTGACACCCAATGTACTATACAGACACTACTTTGTCAAGAGTCTGGCTCTCGGAATTTTTTCTCGGCCGAGCCTAGTCCGAAGGCCCGTAACGATGGCCGATTCCGCCAGAAAATAGTCTGAATCGGCGGCCAGCCCCCTCGCCTGCGGATGCTTCAACGGCACATCACCGACCGCTCCCGATTGGCAACGATCATCGACAAGTTACTTGCCGATTGGTCCAGCGGCGGCAGCGGGTGACGAAGGGATACCCCGCGTGCGGTATAGAAACGCATCGGACGTGAGCAGCGAGGTGAGGAGGGCGTTCATGCTGCCACCGCCGTCACGATAAGCGCGATGCGCCGCTTGCAGCACGGGGGCGTCGTTCAGATTTTCGTTGCGCCCCATCCAGAAGCGGAAGGCGTAACGCACGAAAACCTGCTCGGCCCGCTCGCTTGCGGCGAGCTTGCGAATCAGATCGAGCGCGTCAGTCACATTGCCATCGAGCGCGGGATCGCCGGAGTCGATGATCTCGCCCGTCGTATCAACCGGCTTTTCGAGCTCGGTGCGGCGGAACAGGCCGGCGTGGTTGTACATCTCGAACGGGAGGCCGAGCGGGTCCATTTTTTTGTGGCAAGTCCAGCAATAGGTTTCCCGCGTCACGCGCATCCGCTCGCGGAGCGTATGGTTCGGCTCGTCGGGCAGCATTGCATCGACGGTGATCGGCACATCCGGAATGCCGCCGCCCAGCAGATGCTCGCGAATCCACTTGCCGCGGCGAATGGCATGGTTATCCATCGCGTCGGAATGCGACACTAGCCAACTGGGGTGCGTCAAAATGCCGAGGCGCTGCCCCTCGGGAACCGTGGCCAGAATGCGATCCGGCTCCAGCGACCCGTTGCCGAAGCTGCGGCGACTGACGCGGGCAAAAGTTTTGGGACCGGACAACTCGGCTTCGGTCACGTTGTGGTTTTCTTCCTGGCGTTTTTCTTTCTTGGAGGTCGGCTCCGTCTGTTTCGCGGCCTTGGCGGCGGCGGCGGCTTGCTCTTTAGAACGTCGCTCGCCGAAGTACACCGAGTCGCGCGGGGCCGCGACAACCTTGTCGGTGGTCAGCAACTGTTTCAGCACGTCCCGATCCTCGGCGAGAATCAACTCGATGAGGCGGTCGGTGCTGGCCGTCGCCGCGAACATGGCTCCGTAGTGCGCGTCGCCCCGCGCGACGACTCCCGTCTCGGCCAGCGCTTTGGCGTCCTTGCAAATGTAGCCACCGAGGTCGTAGTCGAAAAAGTCGCGGAAAAACTGCAGCACGCGCGGTTTGCGGATGGCTTCGTCCGCCAGCATCCGCGATACTTCGCGGCGCACGTCGTCCCTCGTTCGCATCCGGCCGGCGACGATCGCCTGCTTGAGCTGCTCGTCCGGCGGTAGATAGCGCAGCGCATGATTGACCGCCAGGCCGAGTTCCCAATCTTGCAGCGGCACGCGGCCGTGCGCATCGGGCGTGCCGCTGGCCGCCAGTTCGGGGCGGAAGAGCGCATCGCGGTCGAGAAAGATGGCCGACAATCCGAGCATGACGCCGTCTTCCTTGCCGAGCTTCTCGATGCTCGCTTTGACCAGGGCCAGGTAGTCGTCCGATTCGGCTTTGGTCGGCGGACGGAAGGTGAGCGCCTCGAACAGGTATTCGACCGCGGCCCGCAAGCGTTCGTCGGTGGTGCCGGGCTCCCGCATCAGGTCGTGGACCGGTGTCAGCGGACGCAGCACCTTCGTGCTATAGACCAGGCTCGTGGGCAATCCGCGAATATCCCCCTGCATCTTGTCGGCGACCGATTTGGGATCGTCCGTGATCTGCCACGGCTCGGCGATGCTCAGCGGGCCATAGGCCATGAACCGCAGGATGTCGTCGGCCAGGCTCAAGATTTGCATCGCCTCGGCGCTGTTGACGGTGTAGAGATCGGGATAATTCTTCAGCCCGTGACTCTTGGCTGACGAGAGGACGGCGGGGGCGCTTTTGACCGCCGTGGCATAGGCAACCGTTCCCCCTTGCCAGTACAGGATGTTGTCCACGCCGAAATACAGCTTCAGTTCGCCCCCGTGGTTGGTGGGGACCGCGTCGCCGTGCGTGCGCTGGCCGGGCTTCCGCGGATCGAACGCCGGTTCCGTGTTGATTAGCTCGTTGAGCCGGGTGATGTGCTCCTGCGGCGAAACGCGCCACAGCCGGGCTGGCGACGAAGTCGGCACGAGCCGAATGCCCGCGGGGAGCGGACCAAACAGCAACTCGTGAGCGACGAAATTCCCCTTCTCCGGATCGAGATGAGCATGAAAGCCCCCTTTGTCGCGCAGCACGCGAGTGAGCTCACCGACGATCCAATCGGAAAACCGGAGCCGCTCCACGACCTGGGGCTGATCGGCATCGCGGGGGGGCATTTCCCGCAAGGTCACTTGGGCCCAAATGCTTTTCCAGGTTCCGGCGTTGACTTCGTTCACCGGTCCCAAATCGTGCAGCGAAAGATTCCCCTCGGGATCGGCTGCGCCATGACAATCGACACAGTGGGCGGCGAGAAATGGCCCGGCAAAATCGGCAAACGGCCTGTCGATGTTTTGACCGGGGGTGTAGGTCTCGGCATGTGCGGCCGACGACAGGCCGACCGCCAGCACCAGCGCCCCCAGCACGCCAATCCTGTTCATGCCAGCACTTCCCGCAGCGGTCCGCTGTCGCTGTCGAACTTCTTGGCGAATTGCTCGCTCATGTTGAAGCGATCGACATTCTGGCCGACCGCTCGCAGCAGCGTCGCATAGAGGGCGTTGATCGGCCGTTTGCCATCCAGCTGCGTGAAGCAACCAGTTTTGAAGAGGCCACCGCAATCCCCCAGCAGCAGGAACGGCCAGGTCGCGCCGCTGGTGTGCTGCTTGTCGGCATTGTTGCTGGTATAGACGATGAGCGTGCTATCCATCATCGTGCCGCTCCCCTCAGGCACGCTTTCGAGCGCCCGCATGATGCGCACGAGCATCTGGCAGTTGTATTGCCGGATGCTGATCCAGATCGGATTGCCGGGCTGCTCCATGTGCCCCAAGTTGTGTCCTTGCTGTTCGACGCCGATCCCCTTCCACGAACCAAAGATTTCGCCGCGGCCGGAGCCGATGGTCAGCGTGTTGGTGATGCCGGAGGTCAGCGCCGAGATGCCCAGATCGAGCAGCACGTCGTGCCAGTCGGTCTCGAATTGGGGCTTGGTATAGCGGTCGTCGATTTTCGGGGCGAACTTGCGCAAATGATCGGCCACCGTGCCGAGACGGTCGCGCAGGCCGTTCATGTCGCGAATGCCCTGGACGAATTGCCCAAAACGGAGATCGTCTCCGGTTGGCAGCGCTTGCCCCTTCGCGGCGGCTAGCTCTTCGATCTTGCTCATCACGTTCGAGCCGGCTTCGTGCCGCGCCCGGATCTCGTTCGCCGAAATCCCCCCGTACAGCATCTGATAAAGCTGGTTCGGATCGGAGTGCATGAAGATCGGCTGCCCCGCGCCGCTGGCCGAGAGGGTGGCAATCGTTGGCTTGGCCCGCATGTTGTCGAGCGATTCCATGCCGATGCACAAATGCGGCAGCAGCGTGGAGGGGAGCAGCTTGCTCAGCTCGTAGTCAATCGTTGAGGCCAAGGGGGGCGTGCCGTCATCCCCGCGATAGCCGCCGAGCGCGCCGAAGAAGGCGCTGTGTGCCGGGCTGGTGTGCAGGCCATGCAGCCCGTTAATGATGTGCAGTCGCTCCTTGAACGGTTCCAGCGGGGCGATTGGCTCGGGAAGCTCGGCCTTCGCCAGCGAGCCGCTCTCTTTCATTCCTGCGGGGATGCACGTCCGCGGATCGAAGCCTTGGTTCTGCAAGAAGAAGACAATTCGTTTGGGCGCGCCACTGGGGGAGGGCAGTGCGAAGAGCTCATCCGCCCGAAGCGAGTATCCCAATGCGGCACCAGCGGCCGAGCCTTGCAGGAGTTGTCGGCGGTTAAGCATGCGTCTTCCTTCCGCGATTTGGAGTGCTGTGTATTTGGGAGTGCAGGGTCTGGGGTCGTGCCGAGGCTGCGGGAATGCTGCGACTGGGTGTCAGACTACCACAAGCCCGTCGCGTAGATACGGCGGAACCCTGGGGACGAACAGGCTGACGGCGATCAGGTTAGAGATGCCCGAAGCGGGGCCGTTATTGGATGACGAGACCGAAAAACTGCCAGAGACGGACCTCCCCCCCCCCCAGAACGGCAATTTGCGAAATCCGCTCTACGCGGGGGCAGGCTGGGGAACTAGCGGTGTGAACAAAATTTCAAGAAAATGGATGAAAGCGGAGATTTTGTTGGAACCTTTGTGGGGTCGAGAGCGTTCTATACATGGACGAAAAGTCAGTATGTATTCGACTCAGGGATTCCATTGGCGATGTTTGACAATTTGGCGAAAAAATTGCGGCGAAGTGATCCCGATATCCATTCTTCCAGGGGGTTAATCTACCAGGTTTCCAGAAACCCCCCTGATGCTTGATTTTGGAAACTTGTGGTCGGGAGGAACGGCATTTTTCGGGGGATTTAGCGAGTTTTCGGCCCCGCAGGTTTCCACGAGGGGTGAAATAGTGGAAACCATGCTTAAGTGCTTATCCGGTAAGCACTTAGAGGGCAAAAAATGGTTCGACAGGCCAAGTCGCGTGGAAACCACGCGTAAGCGATCAACGACAGTCAGCGGCTGGGGTGGCTATTCGGCGCTGCTGCGCGTGCCGTCGGGAGAGCCGCCAATGGGATGGTTCATCGGCAAGGGGCGGCCGGCGGTGAGAAAGCCGAGTTTGAAGAGTTCGGCCTTGAGGGTGCGGAATTCGTCGAAGCTGTCGGGATAGACCCAGACGGTGACCGTTGTCCGTTGCGGCGGGCGGCCAGCGAGGCGAGCGCGGAATTCGCTGCCACCGCTCAGGGCCTCCGCCAGCGGCACGCCGAGATTCGGCTCGGCATCGACAAAGTAGAGCTTTTCGAGTTCGACATGCGACTGCGAGGCCGCTCCCAGCCGCGTTTGCACCTCGATATTCGCCCGCCGCAGGATGTAGCGAGCACCGAAGCCATCGATGACGGGGAGGCCGAGTTCGACGCGGGGAGCGTCGCGCAGCTTTTGCACGTGGTTCGGGGCGTCGGCCTTGAGGCGGCCCAGCATTTCGTCCCACGGAACATACGTGAGCCGCCCGCCGAGGAGCCGAAAATGGACCTCGCTGCCGAACACCGTTTTGGCCATCGGAGTCGGCAAATGCTGCAGCGCGGTGGGAACCGGGCGGACGGCGGCGGTTTGCGCCTGCGAGAGCTTCGCCAGTTCGTTTTGCGAGGCGGCCAGCTTCACTTGCAGGTCGTACTTCGCCTGGTCGGCACTCGAAAGCTGACCGCGATGCTCGGCCAGCCGCTGCTCGGCGACGGTGACCAAGAGCTGATACTTGTTCCGTTCGGCTTCGCGATAGGCGATTTCCAAGTCTTGCCGGGAGAGTTTTTCTTGCAGCTCCAGAATGCTTTTCTCGACGGCAGTCGCGGCGGTTTCGGCGGCCGAAACATCGGCGGCGGGAGGGCCGGTGATGGCGGCCGTTTGCTGAGCGGCCCGGTCCATCGCCCCCTTTTTGGCCGCCGCGCCGACGACCATCACCAGGATGATCAAAATGCCGACGAGATTCGCCACGACATCGAGGAACGAGTCCTGGCCGGGGGCTTCAATCTCGGAAGGTGGTTGGCGCTTGGGCATTTATTTGCGGATGATTTCGTAGCCGCTCCCTTGCAGGGCGGTTTGCAGTTCGGCAAAGCGCTGCTCGGCACCGGGGGCGACTTCCATGCGGAGGATCGGTTTCCAGTAGCCCCCTTGGACGGCGAGGCCCCAGGTTTTCATTTCCTGTTGCACCGCGGCGACGAGGGCGTCGATCTCTTCGGGCCGCACTTGCGGCGACATCGGTACTTGCCGCGTAACGGCTTGCGTGCCGCGGTCGGGAACCAGAATGAGGCGGTCGGGCTGCACGGCGACGCGAATCGGCCGCGTGATTCCCGTGGTGCGGTTGGGAGCGTTCGGCAGGCCCCAGTTGTTGCCCCGCGGCTTGCGGCTGGCGGTGCGGCTGGTGGAGTTCGTCGAGGAATTCGCGCTGGCCGATTGGCTGGCGTCGCCGCTGGCGGAGGCGCCCCCCTGCCCTGCTTGTCCGCCGGTTTGGCCGGGCTGGCTGCTTCCGCCTGGCGAGCCCGAGGCCGCGCCACGCGTGCCGGACGCATACGATCCGCCGGGCAGCGACTGCGAACCTGGTTGCTGCGTGCCGCCGCCGGTGGTGCTTCCACCTGCTCCGCTGCCTGCGGTTCTGCCGCCGGCAGTTTGACCGCCGCTTGTGCCCGTGCCTGCGGCATCAGAGCCAACCGTTCCGCCACCAGGTTGATACGGACCAGCGCCGGCAAAGCCGCCGGTGCCTGCCCCGCGCGGATAACCGCTGCCGGGCTGATTGCCGGTGCCAGTGCCACGGCCCCCCATGCCCGCCGTGCTGCCGACCGGATCGCCGGTACCCGAACCGGTTCCGCCGCCGGTGCCGGTGCCCGTTCCACTCCCCGCGATGCCGGCACCGGGGCCGCGGCCACTGCCGCCGAGTCCACCACCGCCGGCAAAGGCTTCGGGAACCTGGCCGGGAACATCGGCCGGATCGAACGACGTGATCGGCTCTTCGTCGGCATAGCGGCGCGGCGTGGCGGCGAGCATAGCGACTTGCCTTTGCCGGGCCACGGCAACGGACCGCTGCAATTGCGCGGTCAGATTCGGATCGGCATCGCCAAACGCGAGCTTTTTATCGTCGGACACGAGCTCGTAACCAAATTCGTCGTCCCAGTTGCGGAGGGCCGAGCGAGCCGCACCATAAGCGACCACGCCACTCGGTCGGACGACAATCAGCGGATAAGGCTCCCCCAGCTTGCCGCCGGCCTGATTCAGGTATTCGCGAATGGTCCGCAGCGCCGCATCGAGCGGATTGCCGGGACCAAGCGGCCCGCGAAAATCTTCGGGACGAAAGACGATCCCCTCGGGCTGAATGACGATTCCCTGGTCCGTGCATTCGAGATAGATTGGTCGTCGCCGCGTGCCGTTGGGGCCGTCGTACGGAATAAGGGCGTACCACTGTTCCTGGCCGCGTTGCTTTTGCTGGGCCTCCGTGAGCTCGGACTTTTTGCCCGCGATCTCGCGTTGCAAACGAGCCAGCTCGGCCTGGGCGGTGGCGAGCTCGTCGTCGCGCAGTTGCCGCCCTTCGTCGATTTCCTTGGCCCGCGCGAGGAGCTGCTGGGCTTGCGCTTCGAGGCGCTGGATATGCTCTTCGAGATGCGCGAGCCGGGCCCGCGAATCGGCCAGTTCGGCGGTCTTTTCGGCCCGCTGCTGCTCGAGCAAATCGCGCCGCCACTGGGCGTCTTCCAAGCGCTCCTGACGCTGGCGCGCTTCGGCCGGATCGCCGGCGGGGCTAGCCTGAGCCACGTTTTTGGCGGCGACGGTGGCCTGATGCACGAAGACGACCAGCAACACGATGAGCGACCCCATCGTGCAAATCAGCACGGCGAGGAACGGAAACAGGGCGACCGAGATTTGCTGGCGGCGGACGTTCCGCTTCATGCCGCGCGGCCTTTCGCGAGCGGAGACTTGAGCTCGACGTGCGGCGCGTCGGGCTTACCCAGACGGGTGCTAAGCAAATGAATGGCCGCCGACAAACTCATCACGGTGTCTTCAAAGTTCTTCGACCCGGCGAGGGCCGCGAGATTGTCGTTGAGCGCCCGTTCGAGCTGCACGACATCACCCGTGGCCTTGATCGCCTGATTCAGCAACTCGCCTTGGCGGACCATTTCGGTTTGTTGGGCGTGCAGCAGCCGGGCATTTTGCGAGAGCGCCGTTTGCCATTGCTCCCACCGCTGGGCCAGGTGTTGCGACGATGTTTCCTCGATCTTGGCCAGCTGTGCGGAATGGTGGGCCAGCGATTGATTAAGTGCCGCCGACAGAGCCGCTTGCATTTGCTCGGTGGTTTGCTGGGCGAGGCGCTGCGATTGGTCGCGGGCGGCGACGATCGACTGTTGCCACAGTTCGACCTGCTTTTGCACGAGCGTTTCGGTTGCCTTGACCACTGCCTGGCTCATCCGCTGGATGGCCGCGAGTTGCGGATCGGAGGTCGAGCCGGTCACCTCGAACCGGCCGGCCAGCTCATGGCTCGCCCGCTGCTCCACGCTGCTCAGCACTTCCGTCTCGTGCCGGTCGAGCATGAACTGAATGAACATCAAGACGATCGAAAAGCAGAGAGCGATAGCGGTGGTGTCGAAGGCGACATAGAGGCCGTCGGTCAGCCCCTTGATGGCGCTGTCGAGGGCCGCGCCAAGCTCTTGCCGGCCGAGGTCGCCCAGGGCCTCGGTAATGCCGACGACCGTGCCGAGAAAGCCGAGCATCGGAATCGCCCAGATGATGATCCGTACGAGGCCGTAGCTGTCGTGGGCTTTGCCGGCATCGACATCGGCGAGGTATTTGAGGTCTTCCTCCAGATTGTCGGCCGTGCCGCGGCGTTCGACCCCTTCGAGCGCATCGGCCAGGCGGCGGCCGAGATAGCTATTGCGAGCGGCGGCGGGCAGATTGGCGAGTCCGTCGAGCCACTGGCTCGCCTTCGTGGCGGGCTGGCCGAGGTCGGCATCGGCCAAGGATACTTTCGCCATGGCGCTCGACTGCCCCAGCACCTCGAAGAGCTTGAGGGCCAGTGCCGCGCAGCCGACGAAGAACATGCCGGTTTCGATCATGTTGATCGGATGGCCGGCGAAATATCGCATCATCAAAGGATGGTGAAGCGGGCCGCGGTACAGCAGCATATAGAAGGCGGCCGTCGCTCCGAGACCAATTACCAACGGCCAAGCCAGGCTGCCAAGCAGCGAACTGCCGGACGAACGATTTTCGGGTCGCGACACGGGAGCATCCTTTCTCGCGGGCCAGCCGGACAGTTCCAAAACGAGACCGCAGGGTTTCGCTTGGCGGTAAAATCGACCTGTCCGGCCCAGTTTAATGAGCCAATATCCGGTGACATCCTCGTTAGCGAGTGCTGTCAGACGCCGCTAGCAAAGGGGGTCCGGCAGGACTCGCGTCCGGTCGATACCGCAATTGGCGGGATGTGCCAAGAGCAAGCGCGGGTGGCGCGGGTGGCACAATCGGCAAAGATTGCCAAAGTCGCGAGGGGTGCCGGTCCGATGTTAAGGTTGTCGCCAAGAAGCAATCGCAACCTGGCGACGATCATAACGGCATTATCCCGGGGGGGACGATTGTCCGGGCCGACTCACAAGGTCGCCCGGACTTTCTCATTTCTTGGCGTGTTGCTTTCCGGCGCCTGGGGCCTAGCGACTGAAATAGAAGCCAAAGCCAGGGCCGCCGACACCGACCCCGAAGCCAGGGCGATAGGCGCTATAGCCGGAACGTGTCCGTTCCGCGAACGCCAGTGTGGACGGCCTGCGGCTTTCAACGGGCAGCAGTGTCGGGCCAGCATTCGATGCGGGTAGACTGGAACGTATTCTCGCCAATCTGGAGACGCGCGGGATAACCGTAGTGCGCGGAGAGA
>JANRLS010000111.1:0-11182 GCA_033762315.1 Pirellulaceae bacterium | reverse complement strand
CCGGTCATACCCCCGCGCCGGCCGGTTCGGCGGCGGAAAAGCTGCTCTGGCATCAGGCGGTGGCGGCCGCGCCCCTGTCGCGCGAAAATCCCGCCATCACGCCGCGGCTCGAAAGCCTCGTCGCCCGGATGATGGCCAAGCAAGCGGCGGACCGGCCGCAATCGCTCGACGAAATCGCCGAAGAGCTGGATGGCTGCCTCGCCGATTTGCCCGACGACGCGCCGCTCGCGCTCGAAGGGGTCGAGTTTCCGCCGGACGAGCCGAGCACCGTGCAAGGCTCGCGTCCCGGTAAGCACACGATGCTCAACCCGCGCGACACGGCGACGATCGTCGGCCCCGCGCCGCGGAAGCCGCTCGCCGCGCCGCCGCCGGCTGAAGTTCCCTCCGCTCCGGCGCGTGGCAAGTGGATCGCCTACGGAGCCGGCGCGCTGGGCCTTTGCGCACTGGCGGCACTGGCCGCCGCGCCGTTTCTTGCCGGCCCGCCCGCGCCGCGACCGGGGATCGCGCAAGGGAACAATCCGCCGGCCGCCGTTCCCAAGCCACCGGCCGTCAATCCGCCCGACGTCAATCCGCTGCCGGTGCCCACTCCGCTGCCGACGGCCCGCCCGCAGCCGCATCAAGAGGTGCTCGCGTGGGTGCTGCAAAACCGGGGGAAGGTGCGGGTGCAAACCGGCGGGGGCCAGGCGCAGGTGCTCACCACGCTCGCCGAAGTTCCCGATCAGCCGGTCGAGATTTTGGCGATTGACCTGGCGGGAACCGGCGCCCATGACCGCGAATTGGCGTTGCTCGCGAATGTTCCCGGGCTGCGCGAGCTGAACCTGGCGGACACCAAAATCACCGACGAGGGGCTCGCTCATCTGGCGGTGCTCAAGGAACTGACCCATCTGAATCTCTCGCAAACGAAGGTCAAGAACGCCGGCCTGGAACATCTTGAGCGGCTGTCGAAGCTGGTCGAGCTCGATCTTTCGCATACGCAAATCTCCGATCAAGGGTTGGCCCGGCTCCGCGGGTTGTCGCAACTGGAGCGACTGGTGCTTTCGGACACGAGCATCACCGATGCCGGGATCGGCCAGCTCAAGGGGTTAACCGCGCTCACGAATCTGTGGCTGCACAACACGGGACTTTCCGAGACCGAGCACGCGGCGCTTGTGGCCGCGCTCCCCAATCTCAGAATCGCCTGGGACGGTGCCGACGAGCAGCGGAAGATTGCCCAGCGCTTGCTGGAAAAAGGGGGCGTGCTTACGGTCGCCGACAAAGACGGCCAATTGCATGCCGGGATCAAATCGCGCGATGGCCTGCCAATCGGACGGATCGTGATTAAGGCCATCGACCTGGCCGCCGGCGTGGGGATCGTCGATGCGGACCTCGCGCAGCTCGTCGCCCTGCCGGAGATCGAGTCGCTGCGGTTGGCCAATTTGCCGTTGTCGGCCGCCAGCCTCGCTCCGCTGCAAGGGCTCGCCTCGCTGAAGTCGATCGACCTCGGGGCAAGCCGCCTGCCTGCCGCCGCGCTCGAAGCCCTGCAAAAGGCCCTCCCCGACTGCAAGCTGCTGGTTGTCACTCCCCCGGATGCCGAGGTGGCGGCGGCAGTGCTCAAGGCCGGCGGCAAAGTTTCGCTCAAGGGGGAACGCAACGAAGACCTGGGGGATTTTGCCGACGCCACCCGCCTGCCGACTGGCATGTTTTCGGTTCGGGCAATTCAACTCGACAACTTGCCCGATGTCGGCGACGAGTTGCTCGCCCGCTGGCCGGAGCTCGCCACGCTGGAGGTGGCCAGCCTCGCGGGAACCGGCATCACGGACGAGGGGGTCACGCAACTTGCCGCCTGCCGCTCGCTGCGCGAGCTGGGTCTGTCGGAGACGAAAATCACCGCGAGTGGTGTCGCCGCGCTCGCCCGCTTGCCGGCCCTCGCCCGGCTCTATCTCGCCGAGACCAAGATCGGTAGCGAGGGAGTGCGGCATGTCGCGGCGCTCGACGGTCTGACGCACCTGTCGCTGCGAAAAGTGGAACTGGCGGATAACGACCTCGCTTTGCTCAAGCGGCTGGAGCGACTGGAATGGCTCGATGTCTCGCATACCGCGCTGACCGACGCCGCGCTCGTGCATTTGAGTTTGTTGGGGCGGCTGCGATACTTGAATGTCGAGGGAACCGGGCTCACCGATCTGGCGGTCGAGGAACTGCAGGCGATGCTCGGCGGCCCGGGCCGCGAAATCGTGGCCGATGCTCCCGATCGGCAGCGACTGGCCGCGCGGTGGGTGCTGCAAAACAAGGGGTATGTCGCGCTCGACGCCGGCCCGCTCAAATCGCCGCGCGACCTGCCGCGCGACGCTTGCCGCATCGTGGTGCTCGACCTGCGCGACATTCCCGCGCTCAAAACCAGCGACCTTGTCAAACATCTGGCCGGCTGCACCGACCTGGCGGTGCTGCATTTGGACGACGCTCCCCTCCGCGAAGCGGACCTAGCCGCGCTCGGCGGACTCAGTTCGCTGCGCGAGCTGTACCTGCCAGGGCTTTCGCTCACTGACGCGGGGCTCAAGCATTTGGCGGCACTCGACAAGCTCGAAGTGCTCGATCTTTCGCGGACGATGGTCACTGGTCGCGGACTGGCCGAGCTGTCGCGGGCGAGTGGCCTCAAGCAACTGCTGCTCGCCAATGCCCAGTTCGACGAACAATTCTTTCCGCTGGTCACGGCCTTCACGGGGCTCGAAACGCTCGATCTGTCGTCGTCGCCGCGCGTCACGGACGAGGGGCTCGCGCACCTCGACAAGCTCCACAATCTCCGCTGGCTCAGCTTGCGGCGGGCGAAGCTGACGAATTCCTCGCTCGAACGGATCGCGAAACTGGCAAAGCTCGCGAGCCTCAATCTGGACGAAACCACGGTCGGCGACGACGGGCTCGCCAAACTGGCGGGGCTCGCGAATCTGGCCGATCTGTCGCTCGCCAAGACGCCCATCACCGAAGGCTCGGTCGCGACGCTCGGCAAGCTCAAGTCGCTGCGCAGCTTGAGCCTCGTGGGCACCTCGCTCACGCCCTCCGCCTTGCAGCAGCTGCAAACCGCGCTGCCGCAATGCACGATCAAGCGTCCCGCGCCGCCGCCGCGCGATCCGAACAACCCCAGCACCTTCGGACCGGGCGGAGCGGGAACCGGCACGCGGCCGCCATCTTGAGGATCGTGCCGCCGAGCGCCTGGGAGCGGCCCGCGCAAACGTCACAATCGCTACGCTCCGCGCATCGCGCTGGCCGGGCAGACGATCCGCCTCAATATGGTAGGTTGTGTTATCGGAAGCTCCCCCGCCCGCGCTGGTTGCTCATGATTCACGTCCGCGACCTGACCAAATCGTATGCCGACCTGCGCCGCGGACAATTCGTTGCGCTCGCCGGCATTTCGTTCGATGCCCTACCCGGCCAGATTTATGGATTGCTTGGTCCCAACGGCGCGGGCAAGACGAGCGCCCTGCGCATCCTGAGCACCGTCCTCCGGCCGACCGGCGGCACCGCGACGGTCAACGGCTGCGACGTGCTCACCCAGCCGGCACTTGTCCGCCGGCAAATCGGCTTCGTCTCGACGAATACCGCCGTCTATGACCGGATGACCGCCTGGGAAATGGTCGAGTATTTCGGCCGCCTGTATGGCCTCGCCCCCGAACCGCTGCGCCAGCGGATGGAAGTGCTGTTCGAGCGCCTGAAGATGAACGAAATTCGCGACGTGCTCGGGGCGAAAATGTCCACCGGCATGAAGCAGAAGGTGTCGATCGCGCGAGCCCTCGTCCACGATCCGCCGGTGCTGATCTTCGACGAAGCGACCGCCGGCCTCGACGTGCTCGTGGCCCGGGCACTGTTGCAAACGGTCAAGGAGCTGCGCGACCAAGGCAAATGCCTGATCTTCTCGACGCACATCATGCGCGAGGCCGAGCGGCTGTGTGACCGGATCGCCATCATGCACCGCGGCCACATTTTGGCCGAAGGGACGCTCGCCGAGCTGCAAGATCGCCATCACGAGCAAGACCTGGAAGAGTTGTTCTTTCAGCTCATTTCCGAACACGACGCTCGGAACGCGGAAGCGAAACACGCCGTCTTGGCGAACTGACTCCTGACACCTGTCCCCTGCCCTGTCCCATGACCTGGACCAACATCAAGCTGATCTATCTCCGCGAGCTGCGCGACCAGGCGCGCGACCGCCGCACGCTGTTCATGATCGTCGTGCTGCCGCTCTTGCTCTATCCGCTGATGGGGATGAGCGTCTTTCAGGTGCAGCAGTTCCTGAAGGAGCATGCCTCGAAGGTGCGGATCGTCGGCGCGTCGGCCTTGCCCGACGAGCCGGCGCTCCTGACCGACGGCCAATTCGCCGAGAGTCTGGTGACGGTTGACGAACAAAGGCTCTTGGCTCTATTGATCGAGAAGCCGCAAGTGCCGCCGCCGACGCGCGACCAAGCGCGAGCCGCCGCCGAGCGGGCGGTGCGGGCCGGCGAGTGCGACGCGGTGGTGTTCTTTCCCGCCGATTTCGCCGAGCGCTTGGCCCAGTTTCGCCGCCAATCGCCGGGCGATTCGGCCACGAGTGGCGCTGCGCCCGACGAGGGGGGCGAAGTAGCGCACGATGCTGGCGTTCCCCAGCCCGAGATCTTTTACGACGCGGCCAGCGACAAATCGCAAGTGGCCCACGAGCGGCTGAAGGCGATCTTGCGCACTTGGCGCGAGTCGATCGTCAAAGCCAACCTCGAACAACGCAAGCTCCCCGCGGCAACCGCCCGTCCGTTTGAAGTCGCCAGTCAGGACATCGCCGAGCCGGTCCGCCGCCGCGCCGCCCTCTGGTCGAAAATTCTCCCGTTCGTGCTGATGGTCTGGGCGCTCACCGGCGCTTTCTATCCGGCCGTCGATTTGTGCGCCGGCGAGAAAGAACGCGGCACGCTGGAGACGTTGCTCAGCAGTCCCGCCCAGCGCGGCGAAATTGTCTGGGGCAAGCTGCTGACGGTGATGACCTTCAGCATGGCGACTTCGCTGCTCAATCTGGCCAGCATGTGCGGCACTGGAGTGTTCATCATCACGCAGCTCGAGCGGCTCGGACCAGGCAATTTGCGGATGGACCTGGGTCCGCCGCCGCTGGTGCCGATGCTCTGGCTGGTGGTCGCCCTCGTGCCGGTGTCGGCCCTCTTTAGCGCGCTGTCGCTGGCGGTGGCCGCCTTCGCGAAAAGCTCGAAGGAAGGGCAATACTACCTGATGCCGCTCTTGATGATCTCGCTGCCACTGATGATGCTGCCGATGTTGCCGGCCGCGCAGCTCGATCTGGGCTTCGCGCTCATTCCGCTCAGCGGGCTGATGCTGCTGCTCAGGTCGCTCATCGAGGGGCAATATCTCGAGGCGCTGCGGTTCGCGGTGCCGGTCGTCGGCGTCACGGCCATTTGCTGCCTCTTGGCGATTCGCTGGGCCATCGACCAGTTCAACAACGAATCGGTGCTGTTCCGCGAAAGCGAGCGGCTCGATCTGGGGTTGTGGTTCAAGCATTTGGTGCGCGACCGGCAAGATCTCCCCACCGCGGGTGAGGCGATTCTGTGCGGCGTGCTGATTTTGGTCCTGCGGTTCTTCGCCAGCCTTGTCGCCGGCAAGCTGCCCGAAAGCTGGCCGCAATTCGTCGCCTCGAATCTGACGCTGCAAATCGCCCTGGTCGCCGCCCCCGCCTGCCTGATGGCGATCATGCTGACCAAGAAGCCGCTGGCGACGCTCATGCTCGGCCGCCCCTCGTTCAGCGCGACGCTCCCGGCCGCCGGTCTGCTCGCCCTCTTCTTGCATCCGGCCGCGCTCTGGCTTAGTGGCCTCATACGACACCTCTATCCGCTCAATCCGGCGGTGCTCGAGCAGCTTAAGCCGCTAGAAAAAATGGTCTCCGAAACGCCCCTCTGGCAAGTCCTGCTGGTGATGGCCTTGGCCCCGGCAATTTGCGAAGAGCTGGCGTTTCGCGGGTTCATCCTGTCGGGCCTGCGGCGCATCGGCCACAAGTGGGGCGCGATCGCCCTCGCCGCCCTCTTCTTTGGCATGGCCCACGGCATCTTGCAGCAATCGCTCTCGGCCTGGGTCGTCGGCATCGTCATCGGCTACATCGCCGTGAAAACCGGCAGCCTCTGGCCCGGCGTGCTTTATCACTTCGTCCACAACGGGCTGGGAATGCTGCTCGGCCGCGTGACCCCCGAAACCGTGGACACGCTCCCCTGGCTGCGCCACATCATCCGCCTGGGCGCCGACGGCGAGCCGAGCTATACCCCGGCCGCCACCATCGTCGCCGCGCTGCTCGCAGCTGGCGTGCTGCTCTGGATCAAGAGCTTGCCCTATCAGCGCTCGGCCGAAGAGCGCCTGCAAGAGGCGCTCGATCATCAATCGGAATCGGCGATTCGCACGGCTGGCTAGTCATCGTAGGACGAAGCCGTGCTTCGTCTCCTCGATCTTTCGACCTACGAATCAACAAAACCCCAGCCCGCCGACGCCCATTCTGGGCGTACCCAGCGGCGGGCTTCGTGGAGACCAAGTCCGGCGCGACGCGGATTCCTGCCGATGTATTGCAAGCATCGATACAGGTGCTCTTCGTCGCGAACCATGCGATCAAACGACTCCGCTTGCCAAAGTGATCCGCTTGTGCCGCTCGCCGCATTGATTGCTCGCGCCGAATAGGTTTTCCAAGCCTGCTCCAATCGCTCCAAGGGATGCAGCGCATCGCTGTAGGGTTTGACGAGCAAATGGACGTGATTCGGCATGATCACGAAGGCCCACAAATCGTATTGCTGACCGTCAAAGTGCCGCAATTTCTGCTCCAGGCAATCGGCCGCGAACGCTTGTCTCAGCACGCAGCTTCCTTGACCTTCGTCAAGCCAGTTCTCGACGTGCTCCATGCTCAGGCGGGTCAGCGCTTCCCATTGCTTGTCCGAGCGGGGCGTGGGGTGGTTCTTCTCCCATGTCGCCCGCAGCGCGGCTAACTCGCGCAGCCGGTTCTGAGGCAACGAGTCCGCCAATCGAAAGGTGGCGAAGTAGGTGACGCCTTCCTGACGCCAATGCGGCAGGTGACGCGAATAAATCCGGACCGGTCGGTCGGAATCAAAACCCACGAAACCCGGAGGCGCGGCAAGATTCCACATGGTCGTAGGTCGAAGGCGACCTTCGACCTCAAAGCCCAATGCGAGTCGAAGCAATGCCTCGACCCTCGGCAAAACCAAGACGAAGCATGGCTTCGTCCTACACCACTAGTCCCACCACCAGGCGTGCCGCGGGAGCGACTTGGGAGCGCTGGCTTTCCGTTCGCCGGCGACGAGGCCGTATTCGTCGGTTTGCACGGCCTGGCGGGCGGCCAGTTCGCGGGCATCGACCGTGACGCCGCCGCTGACGCCGGCAATCACGTGCTTGCCGCCGATCACGCGATGGTTGATGACCGAATCGACCTTCGCCGGAGCAATGCCCCGCTCGATCTCGTAGCCGCCGTCGTGGCCGAAGTGCGTCAGATGCCACGACGTTTGCCCGGCCACTTCATGGCTGCGAACGACCGCCGCGACGAGCGCGAGGTCGAAGATGTTCCGCATGTCGGCATAGACGGGATACTTCGCGGCGAGCGTTTCAAAGTGCTTGGTGAAGGTCTCGGCGAACTGGGCGGTCGCCACGTCGCTTTTGCCGGTGTGGATGCGGTCGCCGCGATCCGAGAGCAGCTCGTTTTCGCTTTGGACGCGAACGCCAGGGCCGCGCAGCTCGAAGGCGTCGCGCTCGGCCGTGGCCCGCAGGGCGTCGTAATTCAGCGTGAACCACCACCGCAACACGGAAAGCGGCGGCACGCTCCCATCGGGGCCGACTTCGACCGAGTCGAGATAGCTCTTGACGCCGAGCGTCCCCTCTTCGAGCCCCATGCCGACGAGCTTCATCCGATAATCGGCTTCGACAATGACGCGGGCGGCGCGGCTTTGCGGGTCGATGCCATAAACTTCGATGTTTTGCAGCCCGACCGCGTCGCGCAGCTCGCCGAGCCACTGATCGCGCTGGCCCGGCTTGAGCGGAGCGGCCGCCCACTTGGCACCCACCGCCTGAGCCGCGGCCAATCCCTCGCGCGTCGGCGTAATCGAGCAGCCAAACTTCGGCGAATCTCCCAGGGCATTGCGCATCACCACGACGAGATCATCGAGGCGGACGACCGGCACGTTCTTATCGGCACTGACGAACCGACCTTCGAGATCAGTCCGCCAATCCCCTGCCGGACCGGCAACGACAATATCGCCCGTTTCGGGATAGATCATGATGTACTTGATGCGCCGCAGGCCGGCCAGCGTGTGCATCGCTTCGTCCGGCTCGCGCCCCATCGCGCGGAGCAATTGCACCTCGCGCTCCAGGCGGGTTAGCGAAACCTTGCGGAGGATCGCCGTGCGGCGCGGATCGCCCCCGGCGCTCAGCGGCGAAGCGGCCGCTGCGCGAACCATCGCCAGCGAGCGGTCGGTATCGGGGGTGAACTTTTTCAAGAGCCCCGCCGGATCGACCCATACGCCACCGGGAAAGCCCTCGATCGAACCGGGGCCGCCGACTTCGTCCCAGCTTTGCGGGGCGACGGTCGTCGTAATGAGTTCGATCAGCGGATCGAAATCGGCCTGCGTGAGACCGCCACCGCCGCCGCGCGGGCCGAAGAAACCACCCCCCGCCGGGCCAACCAGGGCCGCTCGGCGAGCGAGGTCGCTGGTCATGTCGTGCGCCGTTTCGAGCGAGCCAATTCCCGCGCCGCCGGCCATTTGGGCCGCGACAATCTTGCCGAGCGCCGCATCGCGGAGCCTGGCTTCGGGAATTCCGGCTGCCGCCTCTTTCGCTTTGGCGAATTCGCCGGCGGCCAGATGCGCATCGAGATCGACCGCGGAGCTCGTCCGCGCGAAACCCAAGGCGAATACACAGAAATAACCGGCAGCCGCGCACAGGCCGAGGCCGCCCCGGCGAAGAACTCGCCACGACATAAGCACACCCTCTTCTCAAATGCCCCCGAGAAGCAAGACCTCGTCGAGTATGGTTCGTCGGCCCACGGAAGTCAACAAAATGCAGCGCCGCGGTTGGTTTCCACTCCAATTCGCCGCCGAGGGCCGATTTTCGGCGTTAAGTGGCGGTGCGGAAACGACTTGCGCTAGGTTTCCACGATTGGGTACCCGCTGGAAACCTGCGCGGCAGGCAGCACCAAAAAACCGCGGGAAAATCGCGATTTTGGTCGTTCGCGAGTTACCAAAAAGACGCCTCAGGGGGGTTTCTGGAAACCAAGGGGTTTTATCCCCCGCGCGGGTGGTGCAATGGAGCGAAATCGCTCGCGAGTTGGAGTGATTTTTACATCGCAGTAGCAGTGCTGGAGTGTTCATGCAGAGTTCTTTGGACATTCATAGTTAGATCAAAAGTTCACATTATGTCAAAGCTCTGTCTGGTTGTCAAGGATCTTACGCGCGACAACTCGCGCCGGGGAAGACTTACGTCGCCGACTCGCGTCGCAAGCGCCAGCCTCCACGCGACTTACGACAATCGCCCGCGACGTAACTTGCGCCAGAATATTTTCCCGCCGTGACTAGTCTGGTCACGGCTCGGCGACCCGCGCCGCGACCGGCCGGCGAATTAGCGCCGCTCCAAAAGCTCGGCAATGTGCAGCAATTCGACGGGCTTGCCTTCGCGATGCAATCGCCCGCCAATGTTCATCATGCAGCCGGTGTCGGTGCTGACGACCAGATCCGCCCCGGTGGCCAGGATGCAGCGCATTTTGTCATCGACCATGTTGCCCGAAATCTGCGGATAGCGGACCGCGAACGACCCGCCGAACCCGCAGCACTGGTCCTGCCGATTGAGCGGCACATAAGTCGCCCCGGCGACGTGCCGGACGAGCGTTTCCATTTCATTGGACAGTCCGAGCATTCGGCCGTGGCAAGCAAAGTGGCCGGCCACTTTGCCGTCGTACTTGGCCCCTACATCGACGATTTTCAATCGATTGACCAGAAAATCGGTGAACTCGAACGTCCGCGCTGCCAGTTCGAGCGCCCGCGGATGCCACTCTTTGTCCCCCTCCAAGAGGTGCGGGTATTCGACCTTCACCATCGCCGCGCATGACCCGCTCGGCACCACCACCTGCCGCTCGCCCGCAAACACGCGGATCGTATGCCTGGCCTGCTCGCGGGCCAGGTCCGCGTAGCCACTGTTGAACATCGGCTGGCCGCAGCAGGTTTGCGCCTGGGGAAAATCGATCTCGTGCCCCAGTTGCCGCAGGATGCGAACCACCGCCTTACCCGTCCCCGGACGGATATTGTCGCCCAGGCAGGTGATCATGAGGGAGAGTTGCATCACCAAGTGGCCTCTTCTCGAAGACGGATGCGAGGCGCGAACTCCTGTTGCAGCTTACGGAAGCGCGTTCTTAGGCGTGGCCACTGCTTAAGCCCCATCTGACCACGAAGGAACTTGAGAACGGCACACTGCGTCTCATTGGTGCCAAAGCCAACCCACCAATCTTTATCTTCCTTTGCCTTCCAAGTCGGCGTCGCGTAAACTCTTAGGGTTTTTTCGAGTTGATGCCCCAATTGTTCCAAAGCAAAGAAGCCGCGATGACAGCCCAGACACAGGAATTCGTAAAGGTTCTCCCCGACTACGAAACTGGCTCCTAATGCAGCGGGAATCGTGACGATCACGGGAAGATTGTCGAAATCCAAATCCTCCTCCTCACACATAAAGCTGAAGTGAACACCTTCGCCACCGGTATCCGCAAAGCACTTAGAGTTTATGGGCGAACACCAGTAACCACCTACGGATTCAGGCGGTCCGTCGCCGACATTGAGGCCAATAAGGTCAAATCCAGACAAGGTATCGCGAAATCTCTTGTTTGCCTGCGCAGCAATCTTTTGCAGCTTTGCAAAACGTGGACATCGACGAATGAATCGAGAATCGGAAGTTTGCATAGTACGAAAATTGTGATTCTAAACTCGATCCGCCAAATTCCCGCTCGCATCAAACGTCATCGGCCGCGGATCGCGAATGATGGTCAGGTCGGGGCGCTCGCGGGCTTCGTTTAAGTAGGCTGTGCTGCATTCGACTTCGGCAACTTCCAGCGTGTTGTGAATCCACATCAGCTTGGCGTGGGGCGGGTCGGTCAGGCCGATGGTGGGGAGGGCGGTGTCGAGAATTTCCTTGTCGCTGGCGTAATCGAGCGGCAGCATGGCGGCGG
>JANRLS010000110.1:0-4430 GCA_033762315.1 Pirellulaceae bacterium | reverse complement strand
CCATGTGTTTTGGAGCTTTGCAATGATGCGATCAATTGGCACGAAGCTGGATCGGCGCACCTGGCTTGCCGCTCTTTCAGCGGCTGGCGCTGGGGCCCTGTTGCCGCGGTCGGCCGCGGCGAACGAGGTCCCTTGGCTGGCCGAGATTCAGCAGCCCCCCGCGCAGTCACCTGCCGACAAAATCAAGCTGAGCGAATTGCTCGTCGATGCCGCCGGCCAGCCGATCACCACGCTGGCCGGTTGGCGAGCGCGGCGGGAAGAACTGCACCGCTGGTGGCTCGATTTTCTCGGTCCCATGCCCGCCGAACGCGATGCCGTGAAGCCGCCGCGATTGGAAGTGTTGGCCGAGGACCGGCCGGAGGGGGTGATTCGCCAGCATGTGCGTTACGAAGTCGAGCCGAGTCTGCTTACTGAGGCCTATGTCCTGCGTCCCGCCAAGGCCAAAGGGAAACTGCCCGGCATCGTGGCGCTGCATTCCACGGTCGATTATTCGATCCGCCAGCCGGCGGGGCTGGAGGGGCCGCCGGAGAAAATGTTTGGGCTGAAATTCGCCCGCCGGGGGTGCGTGGTAATTTGCCCCCGCTGCTTCGCCTGGCCCGAAACGGGGCGCATCGCGGCGCAGGTCGAGGCCGACAAGTTCTTGCGGCGCAAGCCCAAGTCGAAAGCGATGGTGAAAATGCTGTACGACGCGCTCGTCGCGACCGACATTCTCGCCGCGTTACCCGACGTGGATGCCAACCGTCTGGGGGCTGTCGGCCATTCGCTCGGCGCGAAAGAGACGCTCTACCTCGCCGCTTTCGACGAGCGGATCAAAGCCACCGTCAGCAGCGAAGGAGGGATCGGCACCCGCTTTTCGAATTGGGAGGCCCCCTGGTATCTCGGCCCGACGATCAAGGAACCGGCGTTCACGCACGAGCATCACGAGCTGCTTGCGCTGGCCGCCCCGCGGCCGTTTTTACTGATTGGGGGCGAATCGGCCGATGGGGACCGGGGCTGGCCGTTCATCGAAGCTGCTCTGCCGGTTTATCGCCTTTATGGCGAGCCCGCCCGCCTGGGGCAATTCAACCATCGGCAGGGGCACGCGGTGCCCAAAATCGCCGAGGAGCGGATCGAGGAGTGGCTGCTAACGTATCTGTAGCCCACCGCGAGCGCTTATTCCGATTGAAGCGCCCGGACCCATTTTTCGACCAGCGCGATGTCTTCGTCCGGCATTCGGCCGCTGGGGGGCATTTGATAGTCGTCCTCTTGATAGCGGATCGCCCGCAGGAGAAAGCTGTTCTCGACATCGCCTGGCAGGATCGCCGGACCGGTCGCCCCGCCTTTGAGAATGTCGTCCAGCGTGTCGAGCTTGAGGTTCCCTTTCAGTTCGTGGGCCTTGGCCGAATGGCAATCAAAACACTTGCGGGCGAGGAGGGGCCGCACCTTTTTCTCGAACAGATCGGCCGCTTCGTCGCCGCGGGCGGTCGCCGCCAACGTCAGCATTATACTGGCCACGAAACCCAAACCGACAACCATTAGAAAGAAGGGTTCAAAACGCTTCATGCGGGTGTTTTATTGGTTTAGATAGAGATGTCGTAAAAAACGCCAGAAATTCTTGACAATGGAAGACAGAACCTTTACTCTACCGGTCGATCTTCTCCATTAGTAGGGGGATCGCTGCTCCTCGTCATCGATCGTGCGGGTCACGGATCTCCGGTAGTCAATCGGTGCGTGATATCCCGCCAATCAAGAAGGTTAATCGTTCGCTCGTGCAATATCGATGCCTCCCAGCCATCCGTTGAGATGTGTTCGATCCGTTCGCCGCATCGTGAAACACAAGGTGGTGATCATGCTTGCCCACGCGAAACTCCAGCGTCGCGGTTTTACCCTGGTCGAGCTCTTGGTGACGATCGCCATCATCGGCATTCTGATCGCGCTCTTGTTGCCGGCCGTGCAGGCGGCGCGCGAGGCGGCCCGCCGCACGGCCTGCCTCAACAACATCCGTCAGTTGGCCATCGCCACGCAGAACCATCACCAGGCACGCAACACCTTGCCGATGTATTCGTGCCGCACGTCCGCGGTGGTTCCCGCGGTCACGGGTTTGGGTGCCGCCGCCGACGCCACTTGCAATGGCGATCCCGAAGGGGGCTGGTTCGTGCATCTCATGCCGTATTTGGAACTGGGCAACCTCTACGACGTGTTGGCGGTGGATGGAAAACTAGGCAGGTCCACCGTCACGGTTAGCCCGCAGATTGGCACGCCAGGTCGGGCGGGGAGTCCGGCGACGCCGGCGACCACCACGACCTCGACCTCTACCGTTTATCCCCGCGAATGCACCAAAGTCACGACCTCCACCACGCATCCCGGTGCGACGACCGGTCACGTGGGACATTCCTACGAACCGGGCACCAGCACCACGACGACCACCACGACCTACGATTGCCCGCCGGGGTATGGGCCGACGACGGTGACCACCACGCGAGTCGTTCCGGCAAAAGCGGAGGTGCTTCCCATTCCCCCCTCGCCCGACTATCAGCCCGCCGTCACGACGACCGCCTTGCACGGGATTGACGGGCTGGCGACGGGAACCTTCCCGATTCTGCAATGCATGTCGGACCCAAGCACCGTGGGACCAAAGCACACCATTTCTTTTCGCCATAGCTCGACTTGGGGACTTACGAACTACATGGCCAATTACCATGTTTTCGCCCGGGATGCGGGAATGAATGTCACTCCCGTTCACGCCCCGCGAGCGCAGCGCAGTCGCTTTCCGCTCGTCAGCGATGGATTGTCGCACACGATTCTGTTTGCCGAGGGAATGCGGCTGTGCGACGGCACGTTTCGCGTCGCGCTGTGGAGCGATTGGGTGCGGACCCATTCGCACAACTTTGGGGTGACGTGGAAGGGGGACGTAAACACCTTCATGTTTCAATCGCGGCCGCATCACAAGAATTGCAACAACTGGCGCGTGCAAGGTTTGCATTTTGGGCAACTGGCGGTGGCCTTCGCTGACGGGAGCGCGCGGACGCTGGCGAAGGAGATTTCCCGCGCTGAAACCAGCGATCCCGATAACCCGACATTCGGCGTGGATGCCGAACCCTCGCCGCTGAGCGATCCTGGGTGGAAGCTGTATGGAGTCTGGGACCGGCTGGTTTTGCCGGCGGACGGGGAAGTTGTCGAGAGTTTCTAGTGCCGCCTCCAGACTTAATTTTGGGGTGTAGGACGAAGCCGTGCTTCGTCTTTGTCCGGCGATTTCGAGGACGAAGCGAGGCTTCGTCCCACGATCTGCCCCCAATTCTAAGTTTGGACGAAGCACTAGCCGTCGCCGGACGACTCGCTTGATGGACTTTTCGCAGCGAACGGCAACACAATGTCGGGCCAGCCTTCGTTTCTGGATGGTCCCCTGGTGGCGTTGTGCCAGAACTTCGCGGCATCCTACAATCGAGCTAGTGGAGTGCCGCATGAATTCCGACGACGAACTGTGCCTTTGTTTTCACGTCACGCAGCGCAAGGTTGTGAATTTCATCCGCATCGAAAAGCCCAAGCGGCCGGGGCAATTGAGTGAGTGCTTTGGGGCGGGAACCGGTTGCGGCTGGTGCCGGCCATTCTTGCAGCGCTTATTCGAGCAGGGAGTGGCGGGAGGACAAACGAGCCTGGAGCTTCCCACCCCTGACGACTATGCCCAAATGCGGGCGAAGTACGTTCGCGCCGGCGGCGGAAAACCTCCGGCCGGTGCCGCGCCGCTGCCGGAGGAGGAAGCGTAGCGCGGCGACTATTTCAGCTCGATCTTTGCCGACTTGCGCTCTTGATCAGCCAGAAAGCGAAACAGAAACAGGGCCACCGCCGGCTTCAGTTCGGCCGAAGCGTCGCGCCAGGTACGCTGGCCGGGCCTGGTTTCGAGCACCTGAATCAGGTGCGTTCCGAAGGCCGTGGACACCGGCGGGCTCACTTCGCCGGGCTTTAGCGCAAATGCCGCTTTCGAGAAGGCCTCGGGCATCGGCTGGCGACGCTCGATCCAGCCGATGTCGCCGCCGTCGGCCGCGCTGGGGCCGGTCGAGTGTTTTTTCGCCGCTTCGGCGAAGGTGATCTTGCCGGCGGCGATGTCGGCCCGCAGCCCATCGGCCAGCGTGGCATCCTTGAGCAAAATGTGGGCGACTCGGAGCTGTGTGCCGTCGAATTCGGCGCGATGCTTGCCAAAGTACTTTTGCAGGTTCTCGTCGGTCAGAAATTCGGCCAGATAGGCTTGCCAGGAGAGCCGCCACCGCAACAGCGCCCGCACGTCGTCTTCCGTGAGGCCAATCTGACGGCAATGCTCGGCAAGGGTGATTTTCTGGGCGGTCAGTTGCTTTTCGAGACCAGCCAGGGCGTGGGCCACGTCCTGATCGCTGGCGGCCTTGCCCAGTCGCGATAGGGCACGCAGCACGAGCTGGCGATCGATCACCTGCTCGCGC
>JANRLS010000109.1:0-5360 GCA_033762315.1 Pirellulaceae bacterium | reverse complement strand
CTGGAGGGGATCAAGAAGATCAAGGCGGGGCTGCCGGGAGCGACGAAGGTATCCGTCATGGGGACCGCCTTCATATCGACCGCCATCAGCTTGACGCGATCGCGCGGGCCTAGCGCCCGCAGCAGCGAGCCGAGGGCCGCCAGCGCGTCGTCGCGATAGGTGCCGGCCTGGCTGGCCGAGGTATCGAACAAGATCACGATTTCGTTGGTCTGGGCCGGATCGGCCGCGACCTTCGGCATGACGCTGAGGGCGAAGTACGACTCGCCCGGCGCTTTTTCATAAGTCGCCAAGCGGCCGACACCTTCGATGGCCGCCGCATGCGCCGCCAGAGACAAAGTTGCGACCAGAGCCGATGCCCGCCACAACTGCCTGCACGTGGACATGGAAAACTCCACTACCTGTGAAAAGATTGAGCGCCCTGGAGCGTTTCGATACGCCCGATGTAGCAAACTGAGGAGGCGCAGTGCTGGCACTGCCAATTCCTAGTGTATTTGGAGCAATTCGATTTCGCCACCAAAAAAAGTGCTTTTGGCGGTGAAAGTCGCTGGCCCTCAGCGGTTTGCAACCCTCGGACGGAGCGGCAGAAGGGCAAAGGGCGTGCCAGGAGGGCGGAGCGAAAGGAAGCGAGGGGAGAAAAGGAGATTGTCGCCGATAGTGGCGGCAGTAAGATAGGAACAGCCGGTCGCCAGAGTAATTAGCGCAAGTCTATGCAGGATAGAGAGTTAGGCTATTTTTGGCTAGCTTTAGCGGGGGTGGCGGCGACTGCGCCTTGGGGCTGCTCGTGCAGGTGGCGTGCGGCAGCTGCCAGCCATTCGGACATCCCTTGCAGCGTTTCAGCGGCCAATTGGCGAATCCTAAGCGCTTGTGCCGAATGGGTTTGCGTCGAATTGGACAGCTCGTTGCCGCGCTCCGCTACACTCTGCCGCGAATTTGCCCACTGCTCGTAGTCGTCCCAAGTCGGCCGTTGCTGCGTTGTTCCAGCGAGGCGGCTGCGCCGAAGTTTCGGCCGGCGAAGGGCGTCGGGACGTTCCTTCAGCAGGTCGCGCATCATTTGCAGCGCGGGATCCAACTCTTCGAGCAATTCCGGCTCAATGCTGCCCGCGGGGAGCAATTCGGGCGTGGAATCGGCATTCCACGCCACTCCGAACATCGCCGCGTCGTAGGCGGCGTCATAGAGCAGCTTCGGCTCCGCCGCTTCGTCGTTCCAGCCGGCGGCTGGTTGCGGATAAATCTCGCCCGTGGTCCGGTCCAATCCGCAGCCCGCCGCGAACGAGGGCCGAGCGACCGCCGAGTCGGCCGCTTCCCAGGCCAGAGCCTGCACATCGTCAGCCCCGTCTTCAGCCGCCAGGACGATGATGAAGTTCGTTCCCCGCGACCGGCTCGGCTGCCATTCCCCCTTGCCGGCGGGCGCGGCGGTGGCGGGCTGTGGTCCGCGCGGACGATTCGTCGCGCTAACCAGCAGCATCGCCCCGGCCAGTGCGGCCAGCAGAACACCGATTGCGTAGAACGGGCGATTCACCAGCCGCCTCCCCCGCGAACGTCCAGGTTCGCGAGCCATCCCGGGTGTGAACTATTTCACAAGTTGTATCGGAACCGGCAAGTTGGACGCATGAGGCAAACGAAGCCGGCGAGGCAAGCGGTGCCGGTCCGGGGGACCAGCCGAGCGGTTTGCCCGACCTCTGCCGCTCGCGCCGGTTGTGCGGGCGGGGCGGCGAAAGGCGGGTGGCGCGGCGACTTGAGCGTCGGCAACTTGCCCCCAGTCATTCCCCCCGCCAGAATGACAAATCTCCGACCGCGAATTCCGCCCCCGAGATTCCCCCTCATGCTCGCCAAGCTCCACACCTTCGCCCTCGTCGGCATCGATGCCGTTCCGGTCGAGGTCGAGGTGGATGTTTCGCCCGGCGCGCTTCCGAAAACGGTGCTTGTTGGCTTGCCCGAGGCGGCCGTGAAAGAGAGCACGCACCGCGTCGAACGGGCGCTCGTCAATTCCGGGTTTCTGAAACCGAACGACCGGATCGTCATCAATCTGGCCCCGGCGGAATTGCCCAAGCACGCTTCGAGCTTCGATCTGCCGATCACGCTGGGAATACTGGCCGGCAGCGGGCAATTGGCATCAGAGCTATTCGAGCAGTACGCGGTGGTGGGCGAACTTTCGCTCGAAGGAACCACTCGGCCCACCAAGGGCGCACTCTCGATGGCGATGGCCGCTGCGAAGAAGGAGGGGCTGAAGGGGCTGCTGGTGCCGGTGGCCAGCGCGGCCGAGGCGGCGGTCGTCGAAGAGGTGGAGGCAATCCCGATTGCCAGCCTGGCGCAGGCGGTCGGTTTTTTTGCAGGAACTTTGCAGATCGAGCCGACCCCCTCCCGAATCGAAGAGCTGTTTCAAGAGCACTCGAAGTACGACGAGGATTTCGGCGATGTCCGCGGCCAGGAAATGGCCAAGCGGGCCATCGTCGTCGCCGCCGCCGGCAAGCACAACATCCTCATGCTTGGTCCTCCCGGCAGCGGCAAGACGATGCTGGCCAAGCGCGTGCCGACGATTTGCCCCGATCTTTCGGCGGCCGAGTCGATCGAGACGACGCGAATTTATAGCTCCGTCGGCCGGCTCGCGCCCGGGCAACCGCTGCTGGCCCGCCGGCCGTATCGCAGTCCGCACCACACGATCAGCGAGCCGGGGCTCGTCGGTGGCGGCAATCCGCCGGCGCCGGGGGAAATCAGCCTCTCGCACAACGGCGTGCTCTTTCTCGACGAACTGCCCGAGTTCAATCGCCGCACGCTGGAAGTGCTCCGCCAGCCGCTGGAAGACGGCACGGTGACGATCTCGCGGGCGATGAACGCGACCACCTTTCCCGCCGATTTTCAGCTCGTGGCCGCTCTGAATCCCTGCCCGTGCGGCTTTCGGAACGATCCGCGCCGCGAATGCCACTGCACGATTCCGCAGATCGAAAAGTACATGGCCAAGATCAGCGGCCCGCTGCTCGACCGCATTGATATCCACATCGAAGTGCCCGCGGTTCCCTACAAAGAGCTTTCGGCCGAGCGGGCCGGCACAACCAGCGCCACCATGCGGGCCGAAGTGGTCGCCGCCCGCCAAGCCCAAGCCGGCCGGTTCGCCGGCAGCCGCACACGCTACAACGGGCAAATGTCAAGCCGCCAGATTCGCCAGTTTTGCAAGCTGTCGGAAAGCTGCCAGGAGCTGCTGCGAGCGAGCGTCAACGATTTGGGCCTCAGCGCCCGCGCGCACGATAAAGTGCTCCGCGTCGCCCGAACCATCGCCGATCTCGACAAGTCCGAGAGCATCCAAGAATCGCACCTGAACGAAGCGATCAACTATCGGATGCTGGATCGGCAGATGTGGACGTAGCGGCCACCGCGGCCGGGAACGCGGGATATACTGACGGGTTTGTCGCCACGCATTGCCGCACTCATGACCTTCCGCACGCTCTTGCCGCCAACATCCGTCGAATCGCCAGCGTCATCGGTCCCCGACGCGATTCAGATTCGCGGAGCGCGGACGCACAACCTGCGAAACATCGACCTCGATATTCCGCGCGGCCAATTGGTGGTCATCACGGGGCCGAGCGGTTCCGGCAAAAGCAGCCTGGCATTCGACACGCTGTTTGCCGAAGGACAGCGGCAATTTCTCGAGAGCCTCTCGGTCTATGCCCGACAGTTCATCAGCGAGCTGGAGCGGCCAGATGTCGAATCGATCACGGGTTTGCAGCCGGTAATTTGCATCGACCAGCGTCCTGGGCCGGGCAATCCGCGCAGCACCGTCGCCACCAGCACCGAGATTTACGACTACTTGCGGCTGCTTTTTGCTCGGCTGGGAGAAGTTTCGTGCCATCAGTGCGGCCAGCCGATCCGCCAGCAGTCGGAGCAGCAGATATTGGACTCGCTGCTCGCCCTGCCGGAAGGAACGAAGCTGATGCTGCTGGCCCCGCTCGTGCGCGGACGGAAGGGGCAGCACCTGGAGATCTTCGAGCAAATTCGCAAGGCGGGGCAGGTTCGCGTGCGAGTGAACGGCACCGTATTCGACCTCGATGCGGCTCCCCCCCTCGATGGTCGCAAGCCACACACCATCGAGGCGGTCGTGGACCGGATCGTCGTTCGTCCCGGCTCACGCGGGCGACTGGCCGAGTCGATCGGCCTCGCCGTCAAGCAAAGCGGTGGCTTGGTCGTCGCCTCGTCGCTCGGTCCGTTGGCACACCAGCCCGAAGCACCCGCGAAGGGGCACGAGTCAGGAACCAGGGGACAGGAGCCAAGCGAACCCACCTGGACCGACCGCCTCTTCAGCACGCTCTATGCCTGCCCGAATTGCCAGCTCAGCCTGGAAGAGGTCGAGCCGCGAACTTTCAGCTTCAATAGCCCCTATGGCGCTTGCCCCGCCTGCGAAGGGCTCGGCTACCGGGTTCAGTTCGATCCGGATTTGCTGATTCCCGATCGGAGCCTGTCCATCGCCAGTGGCGCCGTGGCGGCCTGGCGCGCCGCCAAACCCGCGGCCAGTGGTGGGGCCAAAGCTGCGACCAGTGGTCGCGGAGCCAAAAGTCAGGGATCAGGAGTCAGGAGCCAGAAGGAAGCGGTCGAGGCGTTTTTGGAGATCCAGAAGACGCCGCTCGAAACGCCGCTGGCCGAGATGCGGCCGGCAATGCTGGATAGGCTCTTCGCCGGCGATGGAAAAGAGTTTCCGGGCCTCTTCGTGCTGCTCGAACAGGAATTGGCAACCACCACCGATTCCACCCGGCAGGAGCAGCTCGAGTCGTTCCGCGGCCAGGTGGCCTGTTCGTCTTGCGGCGGCGCTCGACTGCGGCCCGAAGCACTTGGCGTGCGCATTGCCGGCCGCAACATTGCCGAAATCTGCCGCCTCAGCATCGGCGACGCCCGCGAGTTTTTCAGCTCCCTCCTCGCTCCCCCTCTCCCCCTCTCGTCGTCTCCCCCGCTGCTACTCGATCCCGACCTCGCCCGCCCGATCGTCACCGAAATCACCGCCCGCCTCGGCTTCCTGCACAAAGTGGGGCTCGACTACCTCACGCTCGACCGGGCCAGCGACACGCTTTCCGGCGGCGAAATGCAGCGAGTTCGCCTGGCGACCGGCATCGGCAGCGGATTGGCGGGCATCTGCTATATCCTCGATGAACCCTCGATCGGCCTGCACCCGCGCGACAATCAGCGGCTGATTGCCGCCTTGCGAGACCTGCTCGGCAATGACAACACCGTGCTGGTGGTCGAGCACGACGAAGCCATGATGCGCGAGGCCGATTGGCTGATCGACATTGGCCCTGGCGCGGGTTCGCACGGTGGACTGGTCGTGGCGGAGGGAACGCCCACCGAAGTGATGCACAGCCCCGCTTCGATCACGGGCC
>JANRLS010000108.1:0-15235 GCA_033762315.1 Pirellulaceae bacterium | reverse complement strand
AAGTGGAGCGCTCGATAAGCTGGCTCCAGAACTTTCGGCGTCTTGTCACGCGTTACGAGTACCATGCCCATCTCTTTCACGGATTCGTCCAGCTTGCGTGCCTCATCGTCGTCCTAGGACGGTTTTGAAATACGCTCTACTTAGAAGTCTCTCCTGCGGCAACGCGAGAACTCCTTGCCACCAGTCGCTCTCGAAGCGAATTTGTCGATTCCATGCAAGCCGTAATCGCGGCAGAATAGTACCGACGCGTGGCTGGTGTTTTGTACTCACAACCCGCGGGTGGCCTTCCCTGAAAGAGCTTTGGGCGTCAAGGGGTTGGCGGCGCGGTCGAAGATCGGAGTCGAGGGGGGATCGCTTTTTGATTGGGTCGAGGGGAAGTAAAGACGGAAATGGTAGCGGGACAGTCGATTCGTCACGGTCTCGTGAAGCGGGTTCGCGTGGGTAGTTCTTGTGCCTGCTGGCCGACCGCTCCCCAATCCATCCCTGCGTGGTTCCGAGCCGGCGAATAAGCGCGGCCGGGTGGCAAGCTCGAAATTGACTCATGGTGTGGGGCACTGGCATCTGGCCAAGGCTGACGTGAGGAAAGGGGAACCATTTTTGCGGTGGTGGCGGCAGACGCAAACCAGATGGCTCGGCATCCGAGCGAGCATCCGGCAGGCGTGACCGGCAAGCGCGGCGGCACCGTTCCCAATTGACCCGCCAGCGGGGGGCCGGTACGCTAACTGCTGTTGCCCCTCGGCCGCCGTGGCCGTCAAGGATGCTCGTCGCCAGAGGCTGGTTGTGTCGTGAAATATGCAGCGGTGGGGCCGATCGCGGTTCACCTTCCCGAGCGCGTGGAAACCAACGCCCAGCTCAAGGCGCAGTTCCCCGGCTGGGACATGGACCTGATCTTCGAAAAGACGGGCATCGGTGCCCGGCACATTGCCGCACCGGATGAGTGCGCCTCGGACCTCGCCCATGCCGCAGCCAGCAAGCTGTTTGCCGAGCATCAGATCGATCCGCAGTCGGTCGATTTCTTGTTGCTATGCACGCAAACTCCCGACTATCCCCTCCCCACCACCGCCTGCCTGCTCCAAAGCCGGCTGGGGCTGAAAACCTCGGTCGGCGCGCTCGATTTCAATCTCGGCTGTTCGGGCTTCGTGTATGGGCTGTCGCTGGCCGACGGGCTGATTCGGGCCGGCGCGGCCAAGCGCGTCCTGCTGCTGACGGCCGAGACCTACTCGAAATACATCCACCCCGAAGACCGGAGCCTGCGCACCATTTTCGGCGACGGCGCGGCCGCCACGCTGATCGACGCCGCCGACGAGCCGACGCTATCCGCCTTTCAGTTCGGCACCGATGGCTCCGGGGCTGACACGCTGCTGGTCACCGAAGGAGGGGCGAGGCCCGCCGAGCATGCCATCAAGCCCCGGCACCGGCATCGGTGGGAAAGCGCCCTCTATATGGACGGGCCAAGCCTCATCAATTTCACGGTCACCGCGGTGCCGCAATTGGTCGAAAACATCCTCGCCGCCGCCGGCGTGAAGTTCGGCGAGATCGACCTGTTTTTGCTGCACCAGGCCACGCTGAAAATGCTCAGCCAGCTGCGCGAGCGAATGAATCTGCCCGAAGAGCGGATGCCGATTGTGCTGGAGCACTGCGGCAACACCGTCTCTTCGACCATCCCGATTCTGATCGACTCGCTCCGCTGTGGCGGCCGCCTGCGACCGGGCATGCAGAACATGCTCGTCGGTTTTGGCGTTGGCTGGTCGTGGGCTGGCTGCGTGTGGCGCGAGACTTGGGGCAACTAGCCGGGAAGTCCGGTCGCTGCGCTTAGCGCGGGGGCTTGGCGGTAAAGTTCCCCTCGGGACTTTGCAGCCGGGCGACCTTGAACCCCGCGCTTTCGACCGCTTCCCAGACCGCCCGCGACGACAACGTCTTCCCCTGCTGCGGGACGACATAGGCCAGGTTCTTTGGCACGTCGGCCCGCACTTCAACCACTCCCGGCAAGGCATACACCTTGCGGGCGATCTTCTTCGCGCAGGCGTCGCAGTGCATGTTGTGGACGACGACGGTCGTGTAGAGCGGCTGGGTCGCATTGGCGGCGGGGACCGCCAGCAAACCGGCGAGCAGGAAGGCGGCGGCAAACATCAGGCGGATCATCTTCGGCTCCTGTTCAAAGGCGGGTGTGCGGTTAGCGGCGGACATAGAGCCCCTTGGCGCGAACCACCAATTGGCCAATCGCGTTGACCTCGGCCGCGCCGCGAACGACGACGAGCTGCCCCGGTTCGATCGGCAGCAGGCGGCTCGCCCCGACGGCGGGAACGCGGCCGGCGGCGTCGGTAAGCAGCACGATGGCGGTGCCGCTGGTGTCCACTTTTTTCTTCCCCTTGCAAAAGGGGCAGTTGTCGTCCTGGCAGGCGTGCTCCGGCTCGTCGGGCGAATGGGTCGGATCGCTCATCACGAATTCGGCGGCACTGGTCGAAACGGCCGGCTCCGCGCCGCCGATGCGGCCAAACAGGACCACATCGCTCCGCGCCCCCCCCGCCTCGCGAAAGTCGAGGATGCTGACGGCCCCCGCCGGCTCTTCGGCCAGCAAAAAGCGCTGCCCCTCGGCAGCCAGGTCCGGGCCGCCGCCGGTGCAGCCCGCCAGCACGCAGATGGTGGAAATGGCCACGGCGAGTGTCAAACTGCGCATGTCGGGCAAACTCCGCGGGTGGTGGAGGCGACTGGTCGGCAAAAACGCACCTCTCTATTCGGCACTTCCCCGGCCAGCGATTGAGGCGAACTGCCGCGAGACCCCGTTTCGCCGTCCGCGTGCCGCGTTGACCCGCTCTGGCGGTGACGCGGGTGCTGTGTCACCATTGTTCGGGGGCGCCACGCCCACGGAAGGTCGGCGTGCTGCCACGTCGATACAGCACGCCCACGCCAGCGTGGGAAGCAGCACCCCGGCATCTCGTTCCAATCCCGACGAAGCGGTCGATTGCCTGTCGCCAGCATGGTCAAACGCATTTGCATCTTTGCTGGCAGCTTCAATCCGCCGGGGCGGCATCATGTCGAAATTGCGGCGGCCTTGGCCCGGCGGTTCGACGAGCTGCGGATCGTCACCTGCGGCTTTCGCCCCGATAAGCCCAGCAACAACGCCCTTGCCCCGGCCTTGCGGGCCGTGCTGATCGATCTGGGCTTTCAGGGATTGCCCAGGGTCGTGGTCGATCATTTCGATCTCGAGAACGATTGCTTCACCTTCTCCGACGAGCTGGAGCGGCGGTTCGCCGCGCCGGACCGCGAAGTGTGGCACGCCATCACCGCCGAGCTGGTGCGCGGCGGCGCGCGGGGAGAGTCGGCGATCCAGAAAACCTGGGTGCATGGCGCGCTCGTCTGGAAAGAGCTGCGCTTTGCCGTGTATCGCACCCCCGAAATGCCGCTCGACCCGGCCGATTTGCCGCCGCATGCGGAGGTGATCGAAACGCCCGTGTGGGGCTCGAGCCTCGAAATTCGCCGCAAGCTGTATGAAGGAGACGATTGCCGCGGCCAACTCCCGCCGCGCGTGCTCGAATACATCAACCGCTATGGCCTGTTCAAGTTTGGCGCGGTGGCGCACGAGGGGCGCATCAAGCTGGCCGGGTCGCGGCTGCTGATTGTCGCCGACGACCGCAACCCGAATGCCGTTCGCCTGCGCGAACGGCTCGGAGTGGCGAGTTGCGAGACCGATCCCGACGCGGTGCTGGTCATCGGTGGCGACGGGACGATGCTCGCCGCGATTCAGAATCATTGGCGGCTGCGGCGTCCGATGGTGGGGCTGAATGCGGGGCATTTGGGCTTTTTGATGAACGAGGCCGAGTCGCTGCTGACGGGTGGTGGGGGCGGGCTGTGTCAGGAGCTGGTCGTTCGCCGGCTGCCGATGCTGCATGTCGAGTTTGCCCGCGACGAAGGCCCGCCGGTCGAAGCGCTGACCTTCAACGACGCCTGGATCGAGCGGAGCAGCGGCCAAACCGCCTGGCTGCGAATCGCGGTCAACGACGAAGTGAAGCTCGAAAAGGCGGTTTGCGACGGCGTCCTCGTTTCGACTGCCGCCGGCTCGACCGCTTACGCGATGTCGATGGGGGCCTCGCCGCTGCTGGCCGATTCTCCCGCCTGGCTGCTCGTCGGGTCGAATGTCATGCGCCCTCTCGGCTGGAAATCGGCCCTGCTGCCGCTTGATGCTTCGGTCCGGGTCGAAGGGCTCGACATCGGCAAGCGGCCACTGAATGGCTATGTCTTCGGCCAGATGGTGCCGGGCGTCGTCGGCATGACGGCCCGCATCAGCCGGGTGGCGACGGTGGAGCTTGCCTACAGCCCCGCGCACGACATGGCCCGCAAAATTTCGGATTTGCAATTTGGCCAGGCCAAGAGTTTTTGAGCTGGCGGCTGGTCCCGTTCCAAAGGGTAAGCACTCATGCAAGTCGAAGTTTTCAACGATGCGGCCGCCGTGGCGCGGGCGGCCGCGCAGTTCATCGCCGAGTCGGCTCGTGTGGCGATTGCCGAGCGGGGCCAGTTCGTGCTGGCGGTCAGTGGCGGCAAAACGCCGTGGATCATGCTCCGCGAACTGGCCAAGGAGCAGCTGGCTTGGGAGAATGTGCGCATCGCCCAAGTGGACGAGCGCATCGCCCCCGCTGGCCATGCCGATCGCAACCTCACGCACCTGGGGGAAAGCCTGCTCGCGACGGTCGCGCTGCGCCCCGCGCAAGTGCTGGCGATGCCCGTCGAGGATACCGATTTGCCCGCCGCGGCCCGGCACTACGAAGAGCGGCTGGCGTCCGTCGCCGGATCGCCGCCAGTGCTCGATCTCGTGCACCTGGGCATGGGGCCAGATGGCCATACCGCCTCGCTCTTGCCGGGCGATCCGGCACTGGACATTTCCGATGCGGGAGTTGCCCTGACCGGCGAATACCAGGGCCGCCGGCGCATGACGCTGACTTATCCACCGATCAACCGGGCCCGTCAAATCCTCTGGCTCGTGACCGGTGCCGACAAAGCTCCCATGCTCCCCCGCCTGCTCGACCGCGACCCCAGCATTCCCGCCGGCCGCGTCGAGCAAGCCCGCGCGCTGTTGCTGGCCGATTCCGCGGCGGCGGCCGAGATGGAGAAACCTTGACGCCCTTCCGGCATTAGTGCAGGCTGCGCTTCCATATCATGCGCAGCAGTTCGCGCGAGTCGCGTTGCGACCCCGCTGCTCTAGCCCGGCAATTGATTGTCGGGAACACTGGGTTGCGTATCGCTATGCCCGCCAACCATCAACACAACGGCGACACTTACCTGTGGCAACTCGACTTGCCGCCGGTGGGTGTTGCTGCGCTCCTGTCCGCCGTCTGCGTCCATCAATCGGCAAACGCCACTAAGCGAGAGTACTACCAGCAACTATTTTGGGGCTCGAAGAGCTGGACGATTCAATTCGACGGCAAGCGTTTTCAACTCGCGCCCTTGGGACACAATCGCAGCTTTCACCTTCTGTTTGGCCCGCAACTGGGATCGCTTGCTGCCGTGAAGTCGGGCACGCAAGTTTGCCTGGAGTTCGCCTCGACCGCCGCGTTCCGTCGCTCAATCAGGCTGTTCATGGGAGGTGGGACCGCCCTCTTCGCGTTCGTCTGCACCTTCTTCGTCACCGCCGCGTTGCCTCTGGATTGGGCCTGGATCGCGTGGCCCTTGAGAGTGTTGACGCCCGCCTGGTTTGCCGCCGGTTTTGGCTGGTTCCATCCCCGCACCACCGAACGCGCGCCGGTGGAATTTCTGGATGAGGTATTCGCGGCCCATGTGGTTCCGCCGTCGCACGAGGAGTACCCAGCAACGAAACCGCTTGCCGTGCCGCAGCCCAAGCCATTCTGAACAGAAGATCGCAAAGGTCACAAAGAGGAGGGAAATAGACTTGCATCCCTTCGCCAGGTGCCACCTCGTTTAACGGCCAGCCGCAGGCGCCGGCGCTGGGATGCCGCGGCACGACGCTCAATCATCCCGACGACCCGGCCATGTCCAGAGCAGACGTTTTTCACCGTGCATCTCCCCCTCGTTTAACGGCCAGCCGAAGGCGACGGCGTCGTACCTCGTGCCAACACCGTCGCTTTTGGCTTGCCGTTAAACGACGGAACGCCAACCACAACGCGAAACCAAACGCCACCCGCGAATTGCCCCCGCTCGCGGCCCGATCCTACAATGCGTGTTATGCGTTATCGCCTCCGCACCCTGCTGATTGCCGTGGCCGTCGCGCCGCCGCTACTGGCGGCAGCGTGGTGGTTGCTGTCCGCCACCACTTCGTCCAGCGGCAGCGAAGAAAATGCACTATTTGTATCCGGCATTCTGCTCGTCTGGCTGGCTACCGCCGTCGAGCGTTAGGAACCGCCAATGTTTCGTTTCACGATCCGCGAACTGGTGCTGCTGACAATAATCATCGGCATCGGGTTGGCTTGGTGGATCGACCACGCAGGCAAGATGGAGTTGCGACACATGGCAGAAATTATGGAGCGCGTGCTGACTAGCGACGGGTGGACAGTTAAGAAAGGCCATTGGGAGATTGAGGTGAACAGAACCGGGAACCCTGGCCGATCCACGTCGTACAAGTCCAAGCACGTCAACAGCGAATGGGTGCTTCCTTTCCCCTAATCCTGCTAGCGCCGTACAATAGTCGGCATTCCCTCTTCCTGGGGCCTCCTCATGTCGCGCTGCCTCTTGGTCGTCGGTGCCTTGCTCGCGCTAGCTCCCGCGGCAATTCTCGTCGCGGAAGAGAACGAAGACACCGATTCCCCCGCCGCGCAGCGGGCGGCAATGGTCCGGCGGATCGATGAATTGGTGGCGGCCCGGCTGAAGGGGGAAAACATCGAGCCGGCGAAGGGGGCGAGCGACGCGGAGTTTTTGCGGCGGGTGAGTTTGGACCTGACGGGGGCGATTCCGCGGGTGGCCGATGTGCGGGCGTTCTTGGCCGACAAGCGGCCGGACAAGCGGGCCCGCGCGATCGATCGGCTGCTCGATTCGCCCGCTCATGCCACGCACCTGGCTAACACCTTCCGGCACATCATGCTCCCCGGCGGCTTCGACCTGGAGCAGGTGAACAACCTCGTCGGCGTGCAGAATTGGCTCCGCCAGCGGTTTGCCGAGAACGTCCGCTACGACAACCTCGTCTCGGAACTGCTCGTCGCCACGGCGGGGGACGATGCCGGCCCGGCCCTCTACTACACGTCGCTCGACGTGGCCCCGGAAAAGCTCGCTGGCAGCACGGCCCGCATTTTCCTGGGCCTGCAAATCGAGTGTGCCCAGTGCCACGATCACCCGTTCGACGCCTGGAAGCAGCGCGATTTTTGGGGCTATGCCGCCTTCTTCGCCCGCCTCCGCCAGCCCAATTCCGATCAGCCGGGCCAGCGGGTGTCGCTCGTCGATCTGGACGAGGGAGAGGTGAAGCTGCCGGGAAGCGAGGAGACCGTCCCGCCGCGCTTTCCATCGGGGAGCGCCCCAGCCGCCGATGAACTAGGCACCCGCCGCGAGCAACTGGCGATCTGGATGGCCTCGCGCGACAACCCCTACTTGCCGCGAGCCGCCGTCAACCGTGGCTGGTCGCTGCTCTTTGGCCGGGGCCTCGTCGAGCCGGTCGATGATTTGGGGCCGCAAAATCCACCGAGTCATCCGGAGCTGCTCGATGAGCTGACTCGCTATTTCGTCCGCACGGGGTTCGATCTGCGCGAGCTCTTGCGGACGCTGGCCAGCACCGAGACGTATCAGCGCGCGAGCGAATGGACCGGCGAGTCGCCGCCGCCGCCGGAGGTCTACGCGGTGATGCCGGTGAAAATGCTGACCGCCGACCAGCTGTACGACAGCGTGAGTCGCGTCCTCGCCCGGCGCGGGACCAGCATGTTTCCCGGCGCGAATGTCGCCAGCCCCTTGCTCGATCCGCAAAGGCAGGCGTTTCTCGCCAAGCTGCAAACGGCCGGCCGCTCGCCGCTGGAATATCACGCCGGGGTGCTGCAAGCGCTGACCTTGCTCAACGGCAGCGACCTGGCCGAGGCGACCGACCCCGAGCGCGGGCCGCTCCTGGCAGCGCTCTCCGCGCCGCTTTTCACCGACGACGAGCGGGCCGAAGCGCTGTTCTTGGCGACCCTTTCCCGCCGGCCGACCGTCGCGGAACTCGCTCTCTGCCGCCAGCAACTGGCCCGCTACTCGGAAGGCGACCGGGCGAAGGGGTGGAGCGACGTGCTCTGGGCGCTCCTCAATAGCGCGGAGTTCGGGCTGAATCACTAAGGGGGGCCGTTTCTCCCTCGTTTAACGGGGAGCCAAAGGCGACCGCGTCGTCGGCCATGCCAGAACACCGTCGCCTGCGGCTTGCCGTTAATCGAGCAGCGGCAACCACGGCTCATTCCGTCAGCGAGTCGTCGGCCAGCACGATGGGCTTGCCGCCGGAGCGCGGTTCGGAGAGGCCGAGGCTGAGAACGAAGCCGGCGACGAGCAGCAGCGTCACGGCAAAATAGACCACTTCGAAGCCGGCGATGGCGATGATCCAGCCGACGAGCGGGGAGGTGAAAATCGGGGCGGCCATGCACAGGCTCAGCGTGCTGAGATAGCGGGGATGTTCGGCCGGCTCCGAGATTTCGAGCGTGTAGTTGTTGAACGATTTCTGGGCCACTGGCGTCATGCCGATGAGCGTGAAGACGGCAAAGAAGTAGCGTTGCCCCCAGGCTTCGTTCCAGGTGAGGACCATCGCCAGCAGCGGGGCCGAGATGATGCACAGCGACAGCATTCGCAGAACCAGCCGATTGCCGAAGCGGTCGGCGAGCGGCCCGGTCAGAAAGCTGAAGACGCCGGTGCCGACGTTTTGGGCGACGACCCACCACACCAGATACGTCAGCGGCAGCTTCAATTGGCCGTGGGCCAGGGCCTGATAGTGTGGAAAGAGAATCAGCGACGTGCTGAAGAGGGCCGACACGATGGCGAGCCGGCGGAAGTTGACGTCCTCGCGGAGCGTCTGCCAGGCGGCGGCGAACAGCCGCCCCACGCCGCGCGGCGGCTCATGGTGGCTGTCGGGCTGCTCCTTCAGAAACCACGACATGGCCGAGGCGGCGGCAAACAGGCAGGTGGTGAAGCCGAAAATCCGGGCATAGTCGGCCGTGCGTTCGCCGAGCCACGACATGAGCAGCGTCAACGCGCAGGTGACGGCGGTAATCGCCCCCACCGTGTCGGCGATCATCAGCAGGCGGCCGCGGCGATTCGGGCGGATCAGCTTCCCTTGGATCGTGTTGTAGGCCAGGGCGTTCACCCCAATCGCCGCGAAAAAGACGGCATAGAGCAGGAGGTAGAGCCAGCCGGTGAAGGGGGAGGTTTCAAGTGCCGGGATCAGCCAGAGCGAGGTGAGGCCGAGAAAGCAGAGGGTCATCGAGGCGGTGGTGCCGATGAAGGCCCGCTTTTTTTTGGGCAGGTTTTTGAGCCACCGCGAAGCGAGGACGGGGGGAACGCTTTGCCCGAACCGGTTAAGCAAGGGGAGCCAGCTTTTGGCGAGGCCGGTCGGATCGAGGGCATCAGCCGCCGCCGGCATGATGGAGCTTTCGGTTTTGAAGATCCAGCCGGTGCGGAGCAGCACCTGATAGCAGACGAGAATCCAGAAGTTGCGAAATTCGTGCTTGATCGGCGCGGGAGGTGCAATCGAGGGGGAGAGAGGGGGAGCGGGTGAGGGGGAGACCGGAGAGTCGGCGGGAGTCACCCTCTCGCCCCCTCTCCCACTCTCCCCCTCGTGCTGCGCCGTGGTCATCTCGCGGCGACCTCGGCCACGAGCGACTGCACCATGCGGCCGATCAGGTTGCGAACCTCGCGATATTCCTCGGGCGAGAGAACCTTGGGATCGGGAATCTGCCAATCGATGCGTTTCGCCGCCTTGAGCGTGGGGCAGCTATCGCCGCAACCCATCGTGATTGCCACGTCGAACTCGCCGGGAACGTCGTCCAGCCCCTTGCTCCGGTGCGGGGCCATGTCGTAACCCAGTTCTTGCATGGCCGCTACCGCCTTGGGATTCACCTTGCCCGAAGGCTTGGAACCCGCGCTATAGATCTCCCAGCCGGCCGGGGCGTGGATGCGGCCCCAGGCCTCAGCCATTTGGCTGCGGTTGCTGTTCTCAACGCAGAGAAAAATGATGCGCATGGCGGAATCCTGAAACGAATCGCTACTTCGCCAACCCGGCCCGCTTCTCGCCGATCAGCTTGAGCAAATCCTTCTGCGGCTCGGCAAACTTGCTCAGCCCCTCGGACATCAGCGTGCTTTCGAGCTTGGCGATATCGACCTTCGCGGCGATCTCGTCGAGCACGGTCTTGGGGGGCAGTTGATCGACCTGGCGAGTGAAGATGAGCCCAGTTTTGGCGGCGATAGCCTTGTTGGTGCCCGGCGGGTTGGTTTCGATATCGCTGCCGGCGAACGCGGCGACGTACTTCTCGGCCGCGTCGGTCGGCTTTTTGGTGCCGGTGCTGGCGAAGATCATTTCCTGGGCCAGCGGCAGCGTTTTGGCGGCCCAGAAATCGCGGTTGGCGGCCCAGATCTGCTTGGCGTTGACGATGCCGACCAGCCCTTGCGCCGCCGGGCTGAGGGTGGGAACGTGCTTCTCGGTATAAACATCGACCCGCGAGACAAAAATGCTATAGACGCTCTTGAACGCCGCCAAGCTGCCGCGCTGCTGAGCGCCGCGCCACACCGCGTCGCGGGCGGCTTCGTATTGCCGGGGGGAGAAAATCAGCGTCACATTGAGCGTGATTCCCGCCGCGCACAGCCCTTCCAAAGCGTCGAGCCCCGCCGGGGTCGCGGGAACCTTAATCATCCGGTTTTTGTGGCCGGCCGCCCACTTTTTGCCCAGTTCCAGATAGCGCCGCACCCGCTCGGCATGGGGCAGGTTGAGCTGGTTGTCTTCGATCAGCGGGTCGAGCTCGAAGCTGACATAGCCGTCGTCGCCGCCGGTTTGCTCAAAGACCGGCAAAAAGACCTGCTGCGCCTCGCGAACGAGCTTATCGGTCACTTTCCAGGCGACTTCTTCGTCCGATAGCCCCTCGGCCACCAGGGCCTTGATGTCGGCATCGAAGCGACCTGTTTTGATCAGGTCCGAAACGATGATCGGGTTGCTCGTCGCCCCGGTCGCCCCCTCGGCCCGGTTGCTGCGCACGAGGTCGGGATCGATGGAATCGAGCCAGAGCTTGGTTCCGGTGGCCACCAGCGATTGCAGGGGAGTCATGTCGGACCTCGCGGTAAGGAGACGAAAGACCGGCCGCCAGCTTATAGGCTGATCGATTCCGGCCGGGTAATGCGATAATCGCGCATCAACGCGGTCTGAAAATCGTACACGCCGTCGAAATCCTCGCGGCGATCGCTCTCCGATTTGCTCATCATGCCGATGCGGATGAGGTTATAGACAATCTCGCCAAAATCGGACGTGCTGCGGATTCCCCACTCGCCGAGCACCAGCTTGGCCAGATAGCCGTATTGCTCTTGGGCAAGTTGGCGAAACGCCTCGCACAATTGCTGACCGGTGACATGCCGCACCGCGCGCGGCGGGGCGCTCTCCGCGAGTTCTTCGCGGTCGTCAATGCCCAGGGAGGCGGACTCGCCAATCGCCTGCTCGACCGGCTCTCCCCCCATTCCGAGCACTTCATGGGCGAATTCAAGCCCGGACTGGACGAAGTGATACGCCTCGAGCTTATAACGGCGGTCTTCGCACAACAGCTTGACGAGCGGCGGAACTTGGGGGGGCTTCACTCGTGCCACGGCCTGATCCCTTGTCGAAAATGGTCCGCCCTAGCGGCGGCCCGTGCCTGCTTTGATCACCGTTAAAACGTCGGTCGCGTCGATCAGGACGCGGCGGTTGTCTTCCATCGCGACGAGCAGCTTCCGGGCCAGAATCTCTTGCCCCAGCACGCGGGCCTTGCCGCTGCTGGTGACAATGTCGGACCCCACGGGGGGCAGGTCGCGCTGCAGTTCTTCGTAGGTATCGTACTCGTAACGGAGGCAACATTTAAGCCGCCCGCACCGCCCGGAAATCTTCGTCGGGTCGAGCGTCGCCTTTTGCACCTTCGCCATCTTCATCGACACCGGCGGCATCTCGACCAAAAACGTATTGCAACAGACGGGCTGGCCGCAGTCGCCATAATCGGCCAGGAGCTTCGCTTCGTCGCGCACGCCCACTTGCCGCATTTCGATCCGGGTCTGAAACTCGGCCGCCAGGGCCTTCACTAACTCGCGAAAATCGACCCGCTCTTCCGAAACGTAATACACTACCACCCGCTCACCGCCGAACAGGTGCTCGACATCGATCAGCTGCATCGGCATGTTGAGCTGTTGAACGTGTTTCAGACAGACGTCAAACTCGCTCCGCTCTTTGGCGTGGATATGGGTCAGCTCGCCGGCATCGTCGCCAGTCATTTCGCGGACGATCTGCCCCCCCGGACCGCCGACCTGAGCCGCCTGGGCGTCGGTCGCCTCGCACAAGACATCGCCACTTTCGAGTCCCCGCTGCGTCCGGGCGACGACCCGCATCCCGCGGGCATAGCGATCTTGCCCACGCGACGAAAACACCCCCAGGGCCCGCGTCGAACCATAGCGGACGATGTAACGCGGCATGGGGAGACCCGTGGAAGTTAGGGAGACTAAACCATCGTAATGCTGCGGGCCGGTGGGAGACAGGGGATAGGGAGGGCGACGCTCCCGCCGAGCCGCCGCCGCTTCAATGCCGCGACCAGTGATCGCGGCTTTGGGGCGCGTTAGCTCAGGATTTTTTGCACGGCATCGACCAGCGCGGTGGCGTCGGTCGAGGAGGCTTCGACGGCTTGGCCGCTGTGCAGGTCTTTCAGTTGGCACAAGCCGGCAGCGAATTCGCGCTCGCCGGCGATCAGGGCGATACGAAAGCCGCGGCGGTCGGCATATTGCAGCTGTTGACCGAGCTTTTTTGGCTCCGGGAAAACTTCGACCCCGATGTCGGCGGCCCGCAGCGCGGCGGCCAGGCGCAGATAGTCGGCGAGGCGGTCCTTATCGAAATAAGCGATCAGCACGGGAGCCGGGGTGCGCACCTTCTCGATCATCCCCAGCTCTTCGAGTGCCGCCAGCAGCCGGTCGAGCCCCAGCGAGGCCCCGATACCTGGCAGTTCTTGCTTCGTGAAGAGGCCCGCCAGGTTGTCGTACCGTCCGCCCGAGCAGACGCTGCCAATTTTGGGCAAGTTGCCAAGAAAAGTCTCAAAGATCGCCCCGGTGTAGTAGTCGAGGCCGCGAGCAATGGAGACATCGACGGCGAGCGCGCTGTCGGGCACGCCGCCCGCCTTTGCGCCGGCCAGAATCTGCCGCAATCGCTCGACACCTTCTTCCCCCTGGGCGTTGCCGGCGACGAGTGGCCCAAGCTGGGCCAGGATTTCGTCATTCGTGCCGGTCAGTTCGGCCAGCTTGAGCACGTCGGCCGCTTGCTCAGCGGTCGCGCCGGCGGCGGCGATCATTTCGTCGGCGACCTTTTCGCGGCCGATCTTGCCGAGCTTATCGAGCGCCCGCAAAACTGCGGTGCTCTTTTCCGATAAGCCCAGCTTCGCCAAGAGGCCGCTGAGAACGGCTCGGTTATTGACCCGAATCGCGAACGGCAGCGGCTGGCCGAAGGTGGTGCCGATGGCCCACAGCAGCTCGTGAATAACCAGGGCAGTTTCGATGTCGGCCGCGACCGAGCGGGTGCCGATGGTGTCGAAATCGCACTGCATGAACTCGCGATAGCGGCCGTGCTGCGTGTTCTCGCCCCGCCAGACCGTGGCGATGTGATAGCGCTTGAAGGGGAGCCCCAACTCCCCCACGTGCTGGGCCGAGAAGCGGGCCAAGGGGACCGTCAGATCGAACCGCATGGCCACATGCCGGTCGCCGTGGTCCTGAAAGTGGTACATCTGCCGGTCGGTCTCGTCGCTCCCCTTGCCGGCCAGGATTTCGAACAGCTCCAGTGCCGGCGTGTCGATCGGACTGTAGCCGAACGAGCGATAAACGCGCTGGGCGGTGGCGATGAGGCGTTCGCGCGGGATCATCGCCTCGGGGAGATAATCGCGAAAGCCTTTGAGCGTGCGGGGTTCGATCATGACGCACCGATCCGTGGGTCGCGGCGGCCAGCGAGCAGGCCGGCACTGGCCAACCGCGCAGGGGGAAGCCGCCAGTCGCCTGGTAGAAAGTGCGAACTTGTGCCCAGCGGGCTATTTCTTGCGATGGCGGATGCGGGCCCGCATCCGGCGTTTCTTTTGCCCCAGCTTGCGGCGGCCCCGCCCCGTTTTCTTGACACCCACAATGACAACCCTTCGTAATAGGTTTTCGCGAATCTAGTAATGTACCGGCCCCCCACCCTCGCGGGCAAGACGGGGCGAACCCGGCCGGGCCGTCCCTTGTCCCCCCACGGGCTGGCAACTAGATTGGTTGTTTCGTTTTTTCCGAGGTTTTGGTATGCGACACGTCCTGTCCGCGATCGTGCAAAATGTGCCGGGGGTGCTGGCGCACATTTCCGGCATGTTGGCCTCGCGGGGCTATAACATCGATTCGCTGGCGGTCGGCGAGACGGAAGAGCCGAACCTTTCGCGGATGACGTTCGTCGTCGTCGGCGACGACCGGGTGCTCGACCAGGTGCGAAAGCAGTTGGAGAAGATCGTCACGGTGGTGCAGGTCGAGGATGTGAGCAGCCGCGACCATGTCGAGCGCGACCTGATGCTGCTTAAGGTAGCGGCGGCGCCGGGCTCCAAGCGGACGGAAGTTCGCGAGCTTGTCGAGATTTTCCGGGCCCAGATTGTCGATGTCGGGGCCGAGGAGATGATGATCGAAATCTCCGGCCGCGAAAGCAAGATCGTCGCCTTCATCGAGCGGATGCGGCCCTACGGCATCCTCGAACTGGTGCGCACCGGCCGGATCGCCATGGTCCGCGGCCAGAATCGCCAGCCGAAGACCGAAGAAGAAGCGGAAGCGCAGGAAGCGATCGCGAAGAAAGCGGCGGGATAAAAACGGAGATCGGAGATCGGAGGTCAGGAGTCGGACATGCGGCTTCTTTTCCGACCTCGGACCTCCGACTTTCGACCTCCCCGAATCCAAAATCCTAAATCCCCAATCTGAAATCTGAAATTCCTCCCCATGCCTGCCACCATTTACTACGACAACGACGCCGACCTTTCCGTGCTCAAGGGCAAGACCATCGCCATCCTGGGCTATGGCAGCCAGGGGCATGCCCAGGCTCAAAACTTACGCGATAGCGGTCTGAATGTGATCATCGGCCAGC
>JANRLS010000107.1:0-29092 GCA_033762315.1 Pirellulaceae bacterium | reverse complement strand
GAACGTCACCTCTTCCCCCTCCAGCACTTGTTCGGCGGATGCCGTGACCGAAAGGGTCGCCAGCATCGCCCGCTGCTCCAGGCTCTCGACCCTCAGCCTACGCCCGCGCGGCCCCCGGCGCGAATCACTACGTTGGGGGGGGCGACCCGCAATCCGAGGCGAGCCAGGGTGCTTTTCCAGAGGCGGAGAGGGAGGTGCATGGAGGTATTTTTCCGGCAAGTGAGGAAACGGCCGACCAGAATGTCCGAACGGACTGGTCGCCAGTAGGGCGGGTTGCAAGGACAAAGTCAACTAGTGCCGACTGAAAATTCCCTTCGAAATGACTAGAATTCACAACTGGTTTGGACAGAATCTGTCACACGGGCCTCTAACGGGGGGTTCGCGGACGGCGGTAAAAAATCCGCGCGCCAGGCTCTTGACAAAGAATCTTTTGTATAGCATATTGGGAGTCAGGAATTTAGCACTGGCGCGGCGATGCTCGGGGTTGGCTGCGAGTTTTGAAGTTGCGCCATTCCTGGCACCGCGGGGGCTTGCCCTCTGCGGAACGATGATTTTCAACCAATGAGCGAGTCCGTTGGAATCCGGCCCCGGCGGAGCTGGCCTCTGCCGACAAAGCATGGCTCGACCGGGGCGAGCCCGGTCGGGGTCGGCGTCGTTTTCTCGCACGATCTGGTACGCAATCAGGCATCCAACCGGACGAGCCGGGTGGTGAGCCAGCACAAAAGGGCAACTTTAAAAGCTGCGAACGGGGGGCGATGGGGCGGCGGGGTCTTATTGGGGTTATCAACAGGGCCTGGCGCGATAAGGGGGGCTGGCTGGCCGCAAAGCATGGCAGCACAAGGAGTTGCGAGCGAAAAACGGGCAGGCCCCGAGTCGCACGTCGCGTGCGGGAACAATAATAGGAGGTTCTACTTTGTTGCTCTTCAATCGAGCGGTGGCTCGCGGCGAATCACACCGCCAGCCGCCGCGGAAACCCCAGCACGACGAAGTAGAACGTGAGCAGCGCGCTGGAAATGACGGCGACGCCGGCTTTCACTTCGTACGGCAGCGGCGAGGGGCTGAGAAAGCCTTCGATCACGGCGGCGATTACGAACATCAGCACGGCGGCCAGAATGACGGGCATCATCGCTTTGCCGGCCTTTTGCAGGCTGGCGAGCCGGGTGAAAGGACCGGGCATCATCCACGCCAGACCCAGCCGCAGCCCCGCGCCGGCGGAAAGGCAAATCGCGGTCAGCTCGAAGGGGCCGTGGGCGGTGACAAAATGAAAGAAATGCCCGCCGGGGCCGTAGTTCGGGGCGGTGCCATAGACCTCGGGCCGGGCCATGTAGCCAAAGGCCGACCCGAGAAAGACGGCGTTGAACATCGTGGTCAAGAGGCCCGGAATGACGAGCAAGCCCCAGGCAAAACAGCGCAGCCCGATGCCGGCATTGTTTTGGATATAGTAGCCCCACATTTGGGCGTTTTCGTCGCCGCCGCGGCCGCTGTCGCCAATGGGGTTCTTATACATCTCCTCCAGCTGATTGATGGTCTGCTCGCCCATCATCTGCTCGGCGAAATCGGGCCAGGCGGTTTTGGAATACGACAACCATGCCGACAGGATAAAGAGGCCCCAAAACAAGACGAACATGAGTTGCACGCAGCGGTCGTTGAAGACCTGCTTGGGGACATCGTGCAGCAGCATCTGGCTCCACTTCTGAAACTCGAACCGCCGGCTGCGGTAGAGTTGATTGTGGGCCCTGCCCACCAACCGATGCAGATAGAGCACGGTGTTTTGGGGCAGTTGATAGGCGTGGGCCAGGGCCAGGTCGGCGCAGGCGGCGCGATAGAGCGCGGCGAAGCGCGACATCGCCGGCGGCGGCAGCTTGGGGACGCGCGGCGAGGCCTGCAACTGGTCGCACGAGCGCTCCAGCTCTTGCCAGTTGCGGCGGCGGCGTTCGAGTAGTTCAACGACTTTCATGGATGGTGGGTTAGGCGTCCCGCCTGAAGTGTCGGAATTTCGTAAGTGGCAGGTGAGACGCCTGCCCCACGCTAGGTCGGACCTTGGCCAAACTGGCCCGCCCCGGCCAACTGCTGCTGCGGCAAAGGCTGGGGCTGATAGGGGGGCTGCGGATATTGCCCCGGCATCGCCTGGCCAAAGCCGGCGAACGGATTGGCGGCGGCCTGGGCCTCGGCGAGCAGGCGTTCGTCCTGGCTGCGGTCGGCGATGAAGGTGCGATAGTAGAGGGCACAGAGGAGCAGGTCGTAGCTGGTATCGCTCGGCAGGCCAAACCGTTCGAGGAGCGGCTCGGCCAGATGCTTGGCGACTTCGCGGCGGCGGGGGAGGGAGAAAAACCGCCGCCGCTCGACATAGGTCGCCAAGGCCCGAGCCATCGGCCGGCTGACGACAAAATTCGGCGGCAAGTAGGCGGCCAGTTGAATCGAGCGGGGATCGTCGAGCTTGGCGACGCCGGTCAGCCACTGCCGATCTTCGACGACGACGATCGTTCCCGCCACCAGATCGCCCAGGCGCTGATAGCGGCGATTCATGGTCATCACCGACAAGCCCACCACTCCCAGCAGCAAGTCGGCGGCCGAGAGGATATTGCGCAACACCGCCTGCAGGCCGTTGATCGGCTGGCCGTGATCGGTGAGCACCCGGAGCGAGCAGACCATTTTGCCGGGGGTTTGACCGTTGCAAAAGGTCTCGAACAGCCCGGCATAGAACCAGGACATGATGAACCAACTGATTGCGAGCAGTCCCCCGACGAGGCCCGGGCTGACCCAGCCGAAGATCATGCTGAAGCCGATGCTCAGCACGATTTGCACCAGGAACATGATCGTGTAGTCGATCAGGAGTGCCGGCAGGCGGCGGAAGGGCCCGGCGAGGCGATATTCAAAGGCGATGTTTTCGGGGGTCACCACCTGGATAATCGAGTCGATGGGCTGCTGTCGGGAAGGCATGTGTCTTATTATTTGTCCGCCGCCGGGCTGCCGCAAGCGGAAGGGGGTTAAGGTGAATCGTTCAAGGTTCAAGGTCCAAAGTTCAGGGGCGAGTGTTTGAGGTTGTCGATGTCTGAGAATGCACAATTCGAGCATCTCCGCCACAAGCCGGCGACGCCGCTGGCGCGACCGCGCGAGCTGGTGGTGTGCTGCGCGCCGCTGCGGAGCAATGTGAACCTGTCGAACATGGTTCGCACGGCCGGCTGCTGCGGGGTGACGCGGCTGATCGCGTGTGGCAGCCCGAAGATCGACAAAACGATTGCCCGTGATGGTGCCGATCACATGCAGATTGAAGTGCATCGGACGCTGCCGCCGGTGCTAAAGGGGCTGAAGGGGGAAGGGTTCACGCTCGTCGGCCTGGAGCAAGCGACCAATTCCGTCAGCCTGCACGAGTATCGTTTTCCCCGGCGAACGGCACTCATTCTTGGCAACGAGCGGCTCGGCCTGACGGACGAAGAGTTGCGGCTCGTGAACGTGGTCGTCGAAATTCCGGTGTGGGGCATGCCGCACGCCTACAACGTCGCGACGAGTGCGGCCCTGGCGATGTACGAGTATTGCAAGCAATGGCCCGCGGGTTAGCCGGCGGGCGAGCGGCGCGGCCTCTTGCCAGAATCACGCCGCGCGGTTCTCTGAAGGGATGGCCAATACCTCCGCCCATACCGATCCGCTCGGAGACGAAGTACCGAGCCGCTATGTTGTCGGCATCGACCTGGGGACGACGAACTCGGCGGTCTGCTATGTCGATACGGCGGAGCGTCCGTGGCGGGTGCGGGTGCTGGAGATTCCGCAACTGGTCGCGCCGGGGCAGGTCGAGGCCCGCGATACGCTGCCGAGCTTTCACTTCCAGCCGCCGGCGACGGCAGGCGAGGCGCCTGCCCCACCGGTTGTCGGCTTCATGGCGCGCGATTGGGGAGCAGGGACGCCGGGACGGTTAGTGGCGTCGGCCAAGTCGTGGCTGTGCCATACGGGGGTGGACCGGACGGCAGACCTGCTCCCGTGGCACGCGGTGGCCGATGTCGAGCGGATTTCGCCGGTTGAAGCGAGCAGCCGATACTTGGCCCATATCGCGGCCGCCTGGAACGACAAGTTCAGAGGCGAGCCGCTCGCCCGGCAAGACATTGTCCTCACTCTCCCAGCTTCGTTCGACGAGATCGCCCGCGAACTGACCGTGCAAGCCGCCGCTCGCGCCGGCCTGGCCCGCGTCGTGCTGATCGAAGAGCCACAAGCGGCGTTTTACGCCTGGATTTACAAGCATCAGGACAATTGGGACCGGTTGGTTTCGCCGGGGCAGAAGATTCTCGTCTGCGACATCGGCGGCGGCACGACCGACTTTACGCTGATTCGCGTGCGGCGGAGTGAGCAAGAGAAGGTGCAGTTTCACCGTGTGGCGGTCGGCGATCACCTGATCCTCGGCGGCGACAACATGGACCTCGCGCTCACGCAGTTTCTGGAGGGGAAGCTGACGACTGGTGGCAAGCTGCCGCCCCGCCAGTGGGATGTGCTCCTGCGCCTGGCTCGGCAGGCGAAAGAGCAACTGCTGGCCGAGGATGGGCCGGAGCAACTGACGATCACGATTCCCGGCAGCGGGTCGAAACTGATCGGGGGGGGCGTGCAGACGATCCTCACCAAGGACGAAGCCCGACAAGTGCTGGTCGAAGGCTTCATGCCCCGCGTTCAGCTTGCCGACAAGCCCGCTCCGCGCCGCAGTGGCTTTCAGGAGTTCGGCTTGCCCTATGCAGCCGATCCGGCGATCACCCGGTATCTGGCGGCCTTTTTGACGGCCCATCGGAATGCGGGAGAGGAAGCGGACAGGAGCCGGGTACCAGGAGCCCGGGACCGGGAGGAGGTTGATCCGGCCCGACCGGATGTGGCGCTGTTCAATGGTGGGGTGTTTGAGTCCAGCTTGCTCCGGCAGCGGCTGATCGACTGCCTGACGGACTGGTTCCCCGATTCCCAGTCCGCAATCCGCAATCCGCCGACCGTGCTCGACAACGACCGACTCGATTTGGCGGTCGCTCGCGGCGCGGCCTATTACGGCATGGTCCGCCGTGGCGAGGGGGTGAAGATCGTCGCCTCGCTCGCGCGGACGTATTACATCGGCGTCGAAACGCATTTCCTAGCCTCTAGCCCCCAGCCCTCGGCCCCTTCCTCCGCCCTCTGCCTCGTCCCCGGCAATGCCGAGCCGGGGCAGGATATCGAGCTGCCGGAGCGCACGTTCGATCTGTTGGTCTCCGAGCCGGTCGAGTTTCCGCTCTATACCTCCAGCATCCGGCTGACCGACCGGCCGGGGGAGTTGGTCGCGGTCGATCCGGAGCAAATGAGTTCGCTGCCGCCGATTCGCACGGCCCTCAAAACCAAAAGCCGCCGCGAACGGGGGACGGTGCCGGTCAGGCTGCACGCGCGGCTGACCGAGATCGGCACGCTCGACCTGTGGTGTGGCGAAGTCGGCGGCGAGCGAACCTGGCGGCTGCAGTTTGATGTCCGCTCGGCGACCCAGACCGATGCCATCGCCCACGAATCGGCCGCCGAGGAGCAGGGCTTCGTGGACGAAGCGACCGCGGCGGCCTGCCAGGAGGTGCTGGCGTCGGTCTTTGGCCCGCCAACTGGCGAGCGGCCCGATACGCTGATGAAACGCCTCGCCACCGCGGCCGGCAGCGAGCGGCAGGAGTGGCCGACATCGCTCCTCCGCCGCGTGTGGGAAATACTGATGGAGCTGGAGGCGGGCCGCCGCAAGTCGCCCCAGCACGAGGCCCGCTGGCTGAACTTGCTCGGCTATGCCCTGCGTCCCGGCTATGGGCTGGCCGTCGATGACTGGCGAGTCGCCGAAACTTGGAAGACGGTGCAAGGGAAGCTGGCCCACTCCGCCCCCACCAGCCGTACTGAGTCGCTCATCCTGTGGCGGCGGATCGCCGGCGGGCTGTCGTCCGGCCAGCAAAGAGCCCTCGCCGAGCCGCTGCTGGCGACGGTTCGCACGCTCCATCGCCGGCAAACGAGCGGCATCGGCAAGGGTGCCGATCCGACGTTTAGCCCGCACGAGGCGCTCGAAGTGCTCCGCCTCTTGGGGGCCTTGGAGCTTCTGGCCGGCGAGGTCAAAATTGAACTCGGCCAGATGCTGCTCGACCTGCTGCCGAAGAAGAAGCTGGAGCCAATCCGGCCGGCGATTGCCTGGGCGCTGGGGCGGCTGGGAGCGCGCGAGCCGGCGTATGGCCCGCTCAACACCGTGGTTCCCCCCGCCGCTGCCGAGCGCTGGGCCGAAGTGCTGGTGGAACTCGAAATGGCCGATGCGATGACGCAGTTTGCCCTTGTCAATCTGGCCCGCCGCACTGGCGACCGCTATCGCGATCTGGCCGATCCGGCGCGCGAGCGCGTGCTCGCCTGGCTGACGGAGCGCGCCGCGGGCGAGCATCCGCTCGCGCTGGTGCGCGACGGGGGAAGCCTCGATCTCGAAGAGCAGAATCGCGTATTCGGCGAGGCGCTGCCGAAGGGGCTGCGGCTGCGATGACGACCCATCCGGCATGTCCCCTGGTCCCCGATCCGCCGCTGCCGCTCCTCATCACGGGGGTCGCGGGAGTCGCCGGCTTTAGCGCGTTCCATTACTTCCGCCGCAAATATCACGGCCAGGTCATCGGCATTCGCCGGACCGACAACTGGCCGCTGCAGCGCGAAGGAATCGTCGCCTGCGATTGCGACGACCGCGATTCGCTCGCCCGCCTCTTTGATCGACATCAGTTCGCGGCGGTGCTGAATGCCGAGGGAACCTGCAAACTGAAATCGTGCGAACTCGATCCGGCGATGGCCCAGCGGATCAACATCGAGAGCGTGCGGACGCTGCTCGATGTCATCGGCGACAGCACGACGCGCCTGGTGCATCTTTCCATCGATCTCGTCTATTCCGGCACGCGTGGCGGAGGGCACGTCGAAGAGGACCCCACCGACCCGGTGACGATTTACGGCCAGACGATGGCCGAGGCGGAACGGATGTTGCTGGGTAGCGACACGACGTGCCATTCTCAGCAGCCCGAAGCTGACAGCTTCCGGGAACAAGACGGATCGGCGTCAACCGGCGAATCCGCGGAGGCAAGTTTGCCTCCGGCTGTTGCCAAGGGTGCGATTGGTGCCACCGTCCTCCGCATCTCCCTGCCGATGGGGGTCAGCTTCAATGGCCACGCGGGGGCGATCGACTGGATTCAGCATCGCTTCAAGAAGCACAAGCCGGCAACGCTGTATTTCGATGAAATCCGCACGCCGACCTATACCGATTGCCTCAACCCGTTGCTCGCGACGGTGCTGGCCCGCCGCGATTTGCGGGGCCTGTTTCACAGTGGCGGGCCGCGGCGACTGAGCCTCTATCAGATCGCTCAGATCGTCAATCGCGTCGGCGGCTACGATCCACGGCTGTTGCACGGCTGCCCGCGGATCGATGCCGGGCCGCTCCCGCCGCGCGCGGGGGACGTCAGCATGAACAGCGGCAAGCTGGCCGCCACGCTGGGCTACGACCCGTTCGATCCCTGGCCGCTGGCCGACGAGCATGTTCCCACGCATCGCGAGTGGCATTTCGAGGGTCCGCGCGGCTCGCCGGAACTGCTCGCCGAGGTGCTCTATCGCAACCCGCGCCGGCAATCCGAAAAGGCACCAAGAACCAACCACCAAATGACAAACAAACTCGAAATCTGAAGGGAAAAAATAACCAAGGTCAGAACCCGTTCGATGCCGTTCGGGTCATGCCTGATTTCGTGCTTCGGATTTCCTTGGTGGTTGGCGCTTGTGATCTGGTATTTCTCCCGTCGATGTTTTTCTTCCACGACCTCGAATCGCAAATCGCCACGGCGATGCAAGCCGACCGGCAGCGGCTGCGAAACCTGCTGCGCGCGGTGCGGCAGGCGGAAGAGCAGGGCCGACCGCCGGACGACAAGCTCGACAAACTGCTGGCCCAACTGGAGCAGTCCAACCAGACCCGCGAGGCTCGGCAGGCGCTCGTTCCCAGCCTGATCTACGACAAGGCGCTGCCGGTCGTCGCCCGCAAAGAGGAAATCGCGGCGGCCATTCGCGATCATCAGGTCGTTGTCGTCTGCGGCGAAACGGGGAGCGGCAAATCGACCCAACTGCCGAAGATTTGCCTCGAAATCGGCCGCGGGGTGAGTGGACTCATCGGCCATACGCAGCCGCGCCGCATCGCCGCTCGCTCGATCGCCACCCGCCTGGCCGAGGAAATCGGAACGTCGGTCGGCCAAATGGTCGGCTTCAAGATTCGGTTTACCGACACCACCGGCCCGAAGACGCTGATCAAGGTGATGACCGATGGCGTGCTGCTGGCCGAGTCGCAGCACGACCGGTTCTTTGATCAATACGACACGCTCATCATCGACGAAGCGCACGAGCGGTCGCTGAACATCGACTTCCTCCTCGGCTACCTGCATCGCCTGCTGCCGAAGCGGCCCGATTTGCGGCTCATCATCACCAGCGCCACGATCGACGCCCAGCGATTCGCGGAACATTTTGGTAAGGCCCCCATCATCGAAGTCTCCGGCCGCACCTATCCGGTCGAGGTGCTCTATCGCCCGCTGGTCGATGACGAAACCGACGAGGGGATCGACCCGATTCGAGGCGTGGCCGACGCGGTCGAGGAGGTTTGCCGGCTGGGACAGGGAGATGTGCTCGTCTTCCTGCCGACGGAGCGCGACATTCTCGACGCGGCACACAAGCTCCGCGGCCGCAATCTGCCCGGCGGCAAGCCCGAGATTCTGCCGCTCTATGCCCGCCTATCTACGGCCGAGCAGAACCGCGTGTTTCAGCCGCATGGCGGGCGGCGGATCGTGCTGGCGACGAACGTGGCCGAATCGTCGCTCACCGTGCCGGGCATCCGTTATGTCGTCGATACCGGCACCGCCCGCGTCAGCCGCTATTCGGCCCGGAGTAAAGTGCAGCGGTTGCCGGTTGAGGCGGTGTCGCAAGCATCGGCCGACCAGCGGAAAGGGCGCTGCGGCCGCATCGGGCCTGGCGTTTGCGTACGCCTCTTCAGCGAGGAGGATTATCTTGGTCGCGAGCGGTTCACCTCGCCCGAAATCCAGCGGACCAACCTCGCGGCGGTCATTTTGCAGCTCCTGTCGCTCGATCTCGGCGCGATCGACGACTTTCCGTTTCTCGATCCGCCCAGGCCCGAGTCGATTCGCGATGGGTACAAGGATCTCTATGAGTTGCGGGCGATCGATTCGGTGCATCCTCAGGGAGAGGGACCAGGACGCCGGCTATTGCCGCTTGGCCGGCAGCTTGCCCGGCTGCCGGTCGATCCGCGGATCGGGCGGATGATTCTGGAGGCCGACCGCGAAGGGTGCCTGGCCGACGTGCTGATCATCGCCGCCGGCCTGGAATCGCAAGACCCGCGCGACCGCCCCGCCGACCAGCAGCAAGCGGCCGACGCGGCGCACGCCCGCTGGGCCGATCCCGATTCCGATTTTCTCGGCTGGCTGAAGCTCTGGGACTTCGTGCAGCAGCTCAAAGCCCAAACTAGCCGGGGCCAGTTTCGCAAGGCTTGCCGGCAGCATTTTCTGTCGGAGGTGCGGCTGCGCGAATGGCAAGACGTGCATCGGCAACTGCTCGAGATGGCGCACACCGGCGGGCTGAAAGTAGGCAAGCGGCGGTGGACGGACGAATCCAGAATAGCCGGGACCAAACCTGGTCTCGGTCCGCCGATTCGCGACGCCTCGCCAAATGCTCCGGGAGCAAGTTTGCTCCCGGCTAAGGGTAGCGCACCTAACGACGCCTATGCCGCCATTCATCGCGCGCTCCTCTCCGGCCTGCTCAGTAGCATTGCCAATCGGGGAGACACCAACGAATACACGGCGGCCGGTGGCGGCAAGTTTCAACTCTGGCCCGGCAGCGGGGCGTTTGCGGCGAAGCCCAAGTGGGTCGTCGCGGCCGAACTGGTCGAAACGACCCGCCGCTATTTGCGGACCGTCGGCCGGATCGATCCCGCCTGGATTCTGCCGCTCGCCGAACATCTCGTGAGCCGCGGCTACAGCGATCCGCACTGGGACCGCAAGGCGGGCGGGGCGATGGCGTTCGAGAAAGTCTCGCTCTTTGGCCTGACGATCATCCCCCGGCAGCGCGTGCGTTATGCGGGGATCGATCCGGCCGCGTCGCGCGAGCTGCTCATTCAGCATGGCCTGGTCGAGGGAGAGCTCGACACGCGGGCCGAGTTCTTTCACCACAATCGCGACCTGCTGGACAACCTCGCCAAACTCGCCGCCAAAACCCGCCGCCGCGATTTACTCGTCGAGCCTTATCTGCTCTATCAGTTCTACGATTCCCGCTTGCCGGCCGAAGTTTCCGACGCGCCGCGGCTCGAAAAGTGGCGGCGCGAGGCGGAGAAGACCAACCCCCGGCTCCTCTTTCTAACCGAGGCCGACGCTTTAGGAACTGCCGAGCCGCCCCGCGCGGCCGACGCCTTTCCCGACCAGCTCACCATCGACCGCCTGAAACTGCCGCTGACCTATCACTTCGAGCCCGGAGCCGAGCGGGATGGTGTGACGCTCAGCGTGCCGAGAGAGGGGCTGGCCCAGGTTTCGGACGAACGGCTGGCGTGGCTGATTCCCGGCCTGTTGGCGGAAAAGATCGAGGCCCTCGTCCGGACGTTGCCCAAGGCCGTGCGGCGCGGCTTCGGCCCCGCGCCCGACATTGCCCGCAAATTGGCCGGCGAAATCGAGTTCGCCACCGGTTCGCTCTTGCCCACTTTGGCGGCAGCCCTGGGGCGGATTTCGGGCGAACGGATCACGCCCGAGATGTTCGATCTGGCCAGGCTGCCGCCGCATTTGCAGGTCAACATTCGGGTCGTCGGCGACGCAGGCCAAACGCTTGCCGAAGGGCGCGAGCTGGCGGCCTTACGCGAAAAGCTCGGCCAGTCGCCGGCGGCGGCAATCAGCTCGCCCGAATCCGGCGCCTGGCATCGAGACGGCCTCTCTCGCTGGGATTTTGGCCCTTTGCCGGAGAGCATCGACCTGCGCCGCGGGGGCCTGGTGCTGACGAAGTACCCGGCACTCGTCGATGCGGGACAATCGCTGTCGCTTCGCCTCTGCGATACTTCGGCCGAGGCCCACCGCCAGACCAAGGCCGGCGTGCTACGGTTGTTTGCAATTGCCGAGAGCCGCGAACTGAAGGCCCAGATAAAGTATTTGCCGGCGATCGAGAAAATTCGCATCCTGGCCGCTCCGCTGGCGAGGCAACAGACAATCGACGAACAGCTGCAAGATTTGCTGGCGAGCCTGGCCTTTTTCGGCGACGACGTGCCTTTGCCCCGCGCTGCCGACGAATTCGAAGCCCAGCGGCTCGCGTGCCGCAAGCAAATTGTCCCCTGCGTGCAAGAGCTGACGAAAGTCGCCCTGCCGCTGTTCGAGGCGTATCACGAAATCCGCCTGGCGCTTGAGTCTCCTCAGCCGGCGACGTGGCAATACGCCGTCGCCGATCTGCGCGAGCAGTTGGAGGCCCTCAGCGGCCCGCGGTTTTTGGTGGCCACTCCGTTTCGCTGGCTCGCCCACTACCCGCGCTATCTCCGGGCGATGGCCCAGCGGCTGAAGAAGCTGGCGACCGCCGGAGTGCCGCGCGACCGGCAAAACCATGAACTGGTTGCCGTCCGCTGGCGGACGTATCGCGAGCGGGCCGCCGACCACGAGCGCCGCGGCCTGGACGACCCGGAGCTGGCCCAATTTCGCTGGATGCTCGAAGAGCTCCGCGTTTCGCTCTTCGCCCAAGAACTCGGCACCAGCCTCCCCATTTCGCCGCAGCGGCTGGATAAGCAATGGGCGAAAGTGCAGCCTTAGGTGGCGAAGGATTCAGCACCCTCCCGCATCCAGCAGCTCGGCGAGATGCACGCCGACCGATTCGGCGAGCCGCTTGGGGTTGTAGCCCCCTTCGAGCACGCTCACAATCCGCCCGCCGGCATGTTCGTCGGCAATCGCCTGCACGGTGCGGGTCAGGCGGGCGAAGTCCTCGGTCTCCAGCTGGAGCGAGCCGATCGGGTCTTCGCGATGGGCGTCGAAGCCGGCACTGACGATGACGAGTTGCGGCTTCGTTTTGGCGGCCAGGTCGGCGAGCGACCGTTCGAATCGGGCATGATATTGATCGAGCGGCGTGCCGTATTCCACCGGCACATTGGCGATTTGCCCCAGGCCCCGGCCGCTGCCGGTTTCGCTGGCGTCCCCAGTGCCGGGATAGAACGGCCAGCGGTGGATCGAGAAGAAAGCGACCTGGCCATCTTCCCAAAACAGGGCCTGCGTGCCGTTACCGTGGTGAACATCCCAATCGACAATCAGCACCCGGTCGAGGCCATGCTCGGCGAGGGCGGCCTTGGCGGCGACGGCGACGTTCCCGAACAGGCAAAAGCCCATGGCGGCATCGCGCAGGGCGTGGTGCCCCGGTGGACGCACGAGGCAGAGGGCCGATTTGTCCTCCCCCGCCAACACCCGCCGCGTGGCATCGCAGGCCGCTCCGGCAGCCAGCATGGCCGCATCGAATGACCGCTCGCTCACCACCGTGTCGGCCTCGATTCGCCCTCCCCCGCCGGCGGCAAACTTGCGAACCGACTCGATATACTCAGGCCGATGAACCCGGGCCACCTGCTCGACCGTGGCCGGATTCCAGGTGGCCGGCGTGCAGCGGGCCGCCAGCCCCGTTTCGGCCAGCTGCCGCTCGATGGTGGACAGGCGGAGCGGCTTTTCCGGGTGCGGACCGGTGATGTGCTCGAGAAATAGCGGGTTTGCATAGAGGAGCGTCATGCTTCACCGTTGACTTTCGCCGGGCGCGATGAGTAGGTTAGTAGGTGGGCCAGCACAGCCTATTTTGCGGCACGAAGCGTCCGGCGGGAAATCCCCGGCGGGCGAATTTCGCTTTTCGCCGCGAGGCTGGTCAAACTCAGGGGGAAAACGAGGGCCGCGGCCATGAGGCCGGCCCCGTTCGCGGAACAGAGTGCCGATGGTTGCGTTAATCCACCTGGTGGGTTCGCGGCACCGTCGGCAAGGAGCGTGGCGATGAAGCGGTCTCTCATGTTGGCGGCAATAGTTCTCGGCGGCGCGCTTGGCGCGGCCGCGTTTGCACAAGGCCCCGCACCGGGAACGGGGATTGCCGTGCCGACGGCGGTCGATGCCAATGGCTACAAATACTGGACACCGAATTCGACCTTGATGACGAATCGGACGACGGAGTCGCAGATTCGCGGGATCGTGGTCAATATCCTGCGCAGTGGGAATGGCCTCACCGAGAACCGCATCGTTTTCGATAATTTCTACAATCTCTACATCTTTCCGAAGCTCACGTTGACGACCGACGAGGCTCTCGCAATCTTGCCGCAAGAGCGGTTCAAGTTCTTTCGCGACCACCTGGAGATTTGCGCCCACGCCGATGCGCGCACGGTTCACGAGCACCTCGCCGACCTCGCCCTCACGCAAATGCAGCAAGTCGTCAAGGACAATTTCCATCCGGTTGTCCGGTATAACGCGATGCTGCTCATCGCCAGCCTGAACGACCAGGATCCGGTCCGCGTCGGCGCAGCCCGGGAAATTCCCAAGCCCATGCAGCGGGCACTGCCGGTGCTCTTGGCCGAGTTTGATCGCCCCGAAAACACCGACGCCATTCGGGCCGCCGCACTGATTGGCCTGGTGCGGCATCTGGAATGGGACAGCTTCAACGCCACGCAACCGCTGGCTCCGCCGCAAAAGGCCGCGGCGGTGAAGGCGCTGCTTTCGCTGGCCACGCAAAAAACTCCTCCCGCCGGCCGCAATGCCGGGGGGCACGAGTGGTTCCGCCGCCGGGCGATCGAAGGGCTGGCTCACGCCGGCTACAACAAGGTCGAGCCCGCCGTCGCCACCGCGATGGACGCGATGCTCAAGGACGATGCCGAGTCGGTCCCGATTCGCTGTGCGGTGGCGGCGGCCATCGGCAAGATGACGTATCAAGCCCCGGCGGTTTTGGCGGCACAACCGACGGCTCTCGAAATGGGGCGCCTGGCGGTCGTCGCGTGCGATCAAGAGCTGACTCGCGTCGCCAACATGAAGAAGCTCGAAGAAGAGCGGGCCAGCCGCCTGGCCGGCGACCTCGGCAATCAGCCCGGCCTGGGACTCGGCGGCGGCGAGGGAACTCGCCGGCCACCCGGCGGCATGCCCGTTCGTCCGCCAGCAGGCGGCGGGGAAGGGATTCTCGGCCTGGGTGGACAAGACCTCCTGGCCGAGGACCCGAAGCAATACCGGGTGGACTATGTCCGCCGGAAGATTCGCGCCCAACTTGACGCGATTCAGACCGGCCTGGTCCCGCGCGATGCGAACGACAAGGTTCGTGGCGTGAAAAACGCGGCCAAGATTCCGGCGGACGCGACCTATGTTTCGGATGTGAAAAATGATGTCGATGCCCTCGCCAAGGCGATCGAAAGCGCCGAGGGGAAAGACCTCGCGTCACTGGAGATCGAGCTGCGCCTGCTGATGAAACCGCTGGAGACCAAAACCCGCAAAGCAGGGGCGGCTCCCGCGCCGGCACCGGCCGATGTTCCGGGCGATTTGCCCGCCCCGGTTGGTCCCGCGCCGATGCCTCCAGTCGCGGCCCCCCCGGCTCCAGTTCCGCCCCCCGTGCCAGCACCGGCAGGCTGAAAATCGGCCGAACTTTGCGGCAAGGTCCGCAAAATTGTCGCACTAGCACTGCTGGCGGAGCCTCGATTGCGCGCAAATTGCTTGTGCTTTCGGCCGCTTCTATCAATTCTGGAAGTAGTCGCCGCGCGGAGCGTGGGGATTGGCCGATATATCCGGTAGGCACAGCACTTGCCGCCCCCCCGCGATTTTGTCCGCATGTTCTAAGTCTCTCCGGGCTAATGACTTAAGGTTTGGCGACCCTCCCGCCACAGAAAGCGATTGTCCGATGCGTTCGACTCGTCGCAGCTTTGCCACCCTGTTTCGTCAGCTCCTCGAGCGCGTCTTTCCCGCCCCCGCGGTTAGCCGCAAGCGTGGCCAGCGCCGACTGCGCCTGGAGCCCCTGGAGGGGCGCGCCTTGATGGCCACCGATCTCGCCAGCGTCACCGGCATCGTGACGCTGTCGTCGGCGGTCTCCGGCGCGACGGTCAATCTCTATCAGGACGATGGCGACGGGATTTTCGAGTCGGCGAGCGATACCCTGCTCGATACCGACTCCACCGACGGCACCGGCCGCTATCGGTTCGACCGCCTCGCGGCCGGCGGTTATTGGATTCAGCAGCCGGCTCAGGCGGGCTTGAATCTGGGGGAATCGGTCAGCCCGCTCGTCACCATCTCCGCCCTACAGGCCCAGGGCATCGCCGGGCTCTCGATCGACGACTTCGCCGATGCCGTTGCCCAGACAATCACCGCCAACTCGGGCACTCCGACCGTCACCGGCTCGGCAGATCATGTGGGCGCTCTCGGCGGCGAACGTGATCTGCTCGCTCAGCTCACCTCCGGCGGCGCGGGCGAAAGCGTGACCTTCGACAGCCAGGCGAATCGCCTGTTGTTCGATTCGACGACCAACGCCAAGGGGCACTTCGTCGCCACCTACGACGGCAACGACAACGATGCCGCGGCGCTCGCCTTCGGTCTCGCCGCCGACCTGACCAGCAATGGAGCCAGCAACTCGATCCAAGTCATCGTCCGGGCCGATCAAGCGAATTCGACCGTCAAGCTCCGGGTCTATACCGACGCCACCCACTTCTCGGATAGCGCTTCGTTCACCGTCCCCGGCACCAATAACGACACCGCGCACGTCTTCGAGTTCGCCGACTTCACCACCGGCACCGGTGCCGCCGGCGCGGCCACCTTCACCTCCATCGGCGCGATCGAGCTCATTATCGACACCGGCACCGACGGGACCGACGGCCGCGTTACGCTGCTCGGGGCCTACGGCCCGACCGTCCTCACGCAGAACATCTCCAACAATGCCGATCTGTCGCTGACGAAGGTGAAGGACATACCGTCTCCCAACGTCGGCCAGAACGTCACCTTCACCATCACCGTGACGAACTCCGCCAGCAACGCTGGAGCGACGGGGATCGTCGTCACCGACGTAATTCCCACTGGAATGTCGTTCGTCTCCAAGTTGCCGAGCCAAGGAACCTACGACGAAACCACCGGGGTGTGGACCGTCGGTTCGCTGGCCAGCGGCGCGGGGGCCAACCTGCAAATCGTCGCCAAGCTGAACAGCTCCGCCGCGATCACGAACACCGCCGAAATCACCGCCGCCAACCAGCCCGACCCCGATTCGACCGTCAACAATCAGGTAGGCACCGAAGACGACCAGGCCTCGGTCGCCATCGATGCCCCCGCCGCCGCCGACTTACGCCTTGCGCAACAAGTCAGCACCAGCACACCCACGCTGAATCAGCAAGTCACCTTCACGCTGACCCTCACCAACGACGGACCCGACCAGGCCACGGCCATCATCGTCGAAGATCAACTCCCCACCGGGCTCACCTTCGTCTCCAAGTTGCCCAGCCAGGGAACCTACGACGAATCGACCGGCGTGTGGGATGTCGGCACGCTGGCCAGCGGCGCAAATGTCACCTTGGCCATCGTCGCCACGGTCACCAGCTCCGCGGCGATCACCAACACGGCCGAAGTGACCGATGTCGATCAGTTCGACCCCGATTCGACCCCCGATGACGGCGCGGGGGACGACTTCGCCTCGGCCACCGTCGATGTTCCCAACCTCGCCGATCTGTCGCTCACCAATGTCCCCAGCAGCGCGACGCCGAACCTGGGCACGGATGTGACCTTCACCGTCACCGTCACCAACGGCGGGCCGGACATCGCCAATAGCGTCGTCGTTCGCGATCAATTGCCCACCGGACTTACCTTCGTTTCCAAGAATCCCAGCCAAGGAACCTACGACGAAACCACCGGCATCTGGACGGTTGGCAACATCGCCGCCAGCGGCACGGCAACGTTGACCATCGTCGCCACGGTCAACAGCACCGCGGCCCTCTCCACGACCGCCGAAATCACCGCCTCGGGTACTCCTGACTCCGATTCGACTCCCAACAACAACCTGGCCACCGAAGACGATCAGGCGACCGCCACCATCGATGCGCCGGCCGCCGCCGATCTGTCGGTCACCAATGTGCCGAGCAATGCCACGCCAAACCTCGGCGCAAACGTCACCTTCACCGTCACGGTCACCAACAGCGGCCCCGACGCGGCCACGGGGGTCGTCGTCACCGACCAGTTGCCCGCCGGACTCACCTTTGTCTCCAAGTCGCCAAGCCAGGGGACCTACGATGAAGCCACCGGCATCTGGACGGTCGGCGGCATCAATGCCAGCGCGAATGCCACGCTGACGATCGTCGCCACCGTGAACAGCACCGCCGCGCTCGCCACCACCGCGCAAGTGACCGCGTCGGGGGTGTTCGACCGCGATTCAACGCCGAATAACAACGTCGCGGCCGAAGACGACCAGGCGACCGCCACCGTCGATGCGCCGGCCGCGTCGGACTTGTCGATCACGAATGTTCCCAGCTCCACCACCCCCAACTTCCGCTCGAACGTGACCTACACCGTCACCGTCACCAACGGCGGCCCCGACGCGGCCACCGGCGTCGTCGTTACCGACCTCTTGCCCACCGGGCTGACCTTCATTTCCAAGTCGCCAAGCCAGGGGACCTATGACGAAGTCACCGGCGTGTGGACCGTCGGCGGCATCAACGCCAGCGGCACGGCGACGCTGACGATCGTCGCTCGCGTCGATAGCACGGCGGCCCTCGTCACCACGGCGCAAGTGACCGCGTCGGGCACCTTCGACCGCGATTCAACCCCGAACAACAACGTGGCGACCGAAGACGACCAGGCTTCGGCCACCGTCGATGCGCCGGCCGCGGCCGACCTCTCGATTTCCAACGTCCCCAGCAGCAACACCCCCAATTTCAAGTCGAACGTGACCTACACCGTCACGCTCACCAACGGCGGACCGGACGCGGCCACCGGCGTGACCGTCAAAGACCAGTTGCCGACCGGCCTGACGTTCGTCTCGGCCACGCCAAGCGTCGGCACCTATGTGTCGTCCACCGGCGTCTGGACCGTCGGCACCGTCAATAGCGGCGCGAGCCCGACGCTGACCATTGTCGCCACCGTGAACAGCACCGCCGCCATCACCACCACGGCGCAAGTCACCGCGTCGGGGCTGTTCGATCCCGATTCGACGCCGAACAATAATGCCGCCGGCGAGGACGATCAGGCTTCCTCGACCATCGACGCCCCCTCGGCAGCCGACATTCGCCTCGCCCTGACGAGCAGCAACCCGCGGCCGGGAGTCGGCACGAACGTCACCTTCACCGTCACCGTCACCAACGATGGCCCCGATCAGGCGACCAACGTCGCGGTGAACGACCTCTTGCCCACCGGGCTGACCTTCGTCTCCTCCACCGCGAGCCAGGGAAGCTATGTCAGCGGCACCGGCGTGTGGACGGTCGGCACGCTGAATAGCGGCGGTGCGGCCACGCTCTCCATCGTCGCGACCAAGTCGGTCGCCGGCGCGGTGACGAACACGGCCCAGGTCACCGCCTCGGATCAGTTCGATCCCGATTCGACCGTGAACAACGGCGCGGCTGGCGAGGACGACCGCGCGACGAGCACCCTCAACCAGCAGCGCGTCAGCAAGCGGCGCTTCGTCGCCCGCTAGTTGTCTCGTGGGGCAAGCGTCTCGCCTGCCTAGAAAAGCCAGTTCGCGATCGCGCTCACCGGCAGCGTATAGGCCTGGATCACCACCAGCATCGCCAGATACACGAGCCGCCAGCGGTTCTCCTCTTCGCGACACTGCGCGAGTCCCAGCAGCATCAGCATCCAGCCGAAGCCGCGCACCGGAGCCACGACGTAGGTCGTCGCGGCAAACGCGACGAGCGCGGCATTGCGCAGCCAGGCGACACTGGCCGGCCCAGCGACATCGCGGCCAGCGGGCCATAAAAAGAGCACCGCCAAAACCAGCTCGATGCCGATGGTCCACCAGGTCATGGCCGCGGCGAGCCAGGCAATGGCGGGGCGCGTCGTCAGCTCGGCACTACTCACTTCGAGCCCCCGCAAATGCCCGGCTTGCAGCAGCTCGCGCAGCTCCCGATTGGCCGCCAACTCGGCCGGCGCGAGGCCGGTAAGGCGGGTCGTCAGGCTCGCCAGGCGTTCGTCGCAGAGCAGCTCATACTGAAAGAAAGTGCCGTCGAGATACTGCGGGTTGATAGCTTTCCAAACGACCGCGAGCGCCATGCACAGGCCGATCAGCCAGCGACTGGAAAGAGCCAGGGCGGGAGCTTGCTCGCCTTGTGGCAGCGAACAGGCCGCGCACAGGGCGAGACACCAATAGACGAACAGGTACTTGTGGTTGTCGCTGCTTTCCCAATTGAGATAGACGGCGATTCCCAGGAGCGTCGCGACGACATACCAGAACTGCGGCCGCGCGAGCCAAGTTCGCAGGCCAATCCCTAGCGCGACGAGCGCCACCAGAGGCCCGCGCAGATACCATTGCTCCGGACCGCTCACCAAGAGCAGCACCAAAGTAAGCAGCGGCAAGACGCGCAGCGGCGCGATTTTCGGCCACTGAAGCGCCGACCAGCGCTCGCGCAGCGAGATTTGCCTCCGCAGTGCGATCATCGCGCGAATCCCTCCCGCGAGATTGGCAATTTCAGATTTCGGAATTCCGATTTCAGGTTTGTTGGGTCCTTGGTTCTTGGTTCTTGGTCATTCCGCTTCGCGGTTTCGTGGCGTTCACTTGGCTGTCTCTCGCTCACCATCATCCGCTCTCTTTCGAGCCGGCCGCTCCGCCGATCAAACGTCATTCGCCACACCTCCACCCGAACGCCGCCAATCGCTAGCGCATCGGCAGCGACTTCGCGCGGCGCGATCGCCTCCAAGCCCCGCGGCAAACCGACGGCGGGCCACGGTGCGCCTGCCGAGGTTGCGGCAGGCCGCAGTATCGAGCCGCTGATCGGCTGATCGGCGGGAAGGGCCGCGATTTGGCTGCCGACCGCCGCTTGCGCGAGGTCGGGCCGCCGCCACTCCAGTAGCGACAAGTGCCGGGCCAGGTCATCGGCCGCGGCTCTATTCGGCGCGGCCCGCAATTCCAGCACGCGCTTCGCCAATGCCGGGGGAATGGCGAGGGGCAACTCTCCCTGCTCGGTGTTGGCCCAGGCCCGCACGAAGCGCGAGGACTCGGCATCGACGGTCGAAAACATTCCGAAGCCGCCCCCCTTCCAGGGCGTTTGGTTGCTCGTTGCCACGCGGACCGCGTGAAGCCCCGCCACCAAGAGCAGCGCCAGCGGCGCCAGCGCGGCCCGGCGGACGAAATGCCAGCGGTCGGCGGTCGGCAGGGGAAAGCGAAATCTCATGGGCAAATCTACCTCGTTCCCGCGCGCCGGGCTCGACCGAGAGCAATCGGTCGTGACGAATATTCCGTTAATTTCGCCCGGTTTTTCGCCGTCCGACTCGACACTGCCCCGATCCAGTGCGACAATCATGCGTATCTACCGGGCGGGCGTTCGCCGGCTCGTTGTCGCTGGGGACGTTCGCGGAACAGGAGGCAGGCCATGTCGCTGCGCAAGTCGCGTGGGTTTACCGTCGTCGAAATGCTCGTGGTCATCGCGATCATCGTGCTCCTCATGGGGCTTTTGATGCCCGCGGTGCAGGCCGCTCGCGAAACCTCGCGGCGAATGTCGTGCGGCAACAATCTCCGCCAACTGGGCATCGGCGTCACCGACTACGAAATCTCGAAGCAAATGCTGCCCCCCTCGCGTTCGTTCCCCAATGTCGGCCCGCCGCTCTATTCGAAACCAAACAACTGGAACAGCAACACCAACTATGTCACCTGGGTCCATTCGATTCTGGAATCGATCGGCAAGCGTGATGTGTACGAATTGGTGCAGGCCAATCCCGGTTCCGTCAGCAGCGTTGGCGGGGGCATCCAGGTGCTCGTGTGCCCGAGCGATCAGACCGACTTGACCACCATTGAAAAGCTCAGCTATGCCTGCAATGGCGGCCGCAATGATAATACCAACCCCGCCGCCGGTTTGGCCTTCGATTGGCCCGCCAATGGCGTGTTCGATAATCGGATCAAGGGTGGGATGGACGCACATAAGACCGACAAGAGCTCGCTCGCCGATGTTTCCCGATCCGACGGCGCGGCCAACACGATCATGCTCGCCGAGAACCTCGATCTGCAACGCTGGAATGTCGCGCCTAACGAATCTGACGCTTGCATTGTGTGGTACCCTGTCACTTCACTTGGGGGTTCACCCGGAATCGGCAGTGAAACTGCCAATTGGCCGAACTCGCTTCCGCCTGTTTCCCCGAGCACCGAAGCTGGCCTCAATCGTTCGCTCAAGGGTGTGACCCTCGGCCTCAACCAGGCCCGTCCCTCCAGCCAGCATCCGCAAGGCTTCATGGTTGCCTTCTGCGATGGGCGGACGCAGTTCGTTGCCGAAAGCATCGAGTACAGCGTCTATTGCCGACTCATGACCTCCAGCGGCAAGCTGACGAAGACTCCCGGCGCGAACAGCTCCTCGCCGACTCCGGGCTGGCAAACGACCACCCTGAGCGAAGATTCCTATTAGCAGCTGCCCAGTTGCGCTCCCTTCCGCTAGCACAAGCTGGTCAACCTGGCCAAACTTTGCGGGTTGCTCCCCCTCTCGTTCGCGATTCGCGTCGGCGGGGGTCGATAGGGATGGTGACAAGGTCCGCGCCCATTCGGGTGCCGGTCGCCGCTTGGGCTGGCCAAGGATGGCTGGCTCGCTAGTGCAGGGATTCGCACGATGGTCGCCAAATCGCCCCGTCCGCGCGCCGCCGCGTGGCTCTTGTGTGCCGTTCTCCTCGGCAGCGCGAGCCTTGCCTGGGGCGCTCCCGCCGACGACGAATACGCCGCCGCCGCCCGCGCCTATGCCGCCCGCGAGTGGGCCTCGGCCGCGGACAGCTTCAGCAAGTTCGCCGACGAGCATCCCCAGCACGACCGCGCCCCGCTCGCCCGCTTTTATGCCGGCGAGGCCCTCGTGCAGACCGGCAACTACGACGCCGCCAGCCGCCGGCTCATCGAGTTTCTCGAGCAATCGCCGCAACATCGCCTGAGCAAGACGGCCCAGTTTCGCGTCGGCGAATGCCTGCTGCTGGCGGGCAAAAATGCCGAGGCCGAGGCCCGGCTGACCGAGTTTCGCAAAACCCACCCGGCCGACGACCTGAATGCCTTCGCCCTGGTCTATCTGGGTGACATCTCCCTTGAAGCCGAAAAAATCGACGACGCCTTTGCCCGCTACGAGCAGGCCCTGCGCGAGTTTCCGACCAGCCCCTTGCGCGTGCAGTGCGTGTTCGGCCTCGCCCGCTGCCGGCAGTTGCAAGGCAAACTGATCGAGGCCCTGGCCGACTATGCCCAGGTCGCCACCGCGCACGACGATCCGCTCGCCGACGACGCCTGCCTGCAATCGGCCCTGATTCACTACCAGCGGCGCGACTTCGCCGCGGCCGAGGGATCGCTGGTCGCTTTTCGCACGACGTTTGAAACCAGCGAGCTCCGGCCGCAAGCGATGTATTGGCTCGGCCTGACGCAGCTGGCCGACCGCCGCCCCGCCGAAGCGATTCGCACTCTCGCCACGGCCGCCGAATTGGCCGGCGATGGCGAGCTCGCCCCCGCCGCGCTCGTCGCCAGTGGCGACGCCCTCAGGCAAGCCGGCGATGCCGCCGCGGCGGACGAGCGCTACAAGACCGTGCTCACCCGCTGGCCCAATTGCGATCAGGCCGACGAAGCCCTGCATGGCCGGCTGATCGTCGCCGAAGCGGCCCACGACGAGCCGCGGGCGGCGAGCCTGGCGAGTGAGTTCATGCGGCGCTTTCCCGAGAATCCACTGGCGGCCACGATTCGCCTGTCGCAAATTCGGGGGCAACTCGCCCGCCGCGAATTCGCCGCCGCCGAGCCGGCACTCGTCGAGATCGTCGCCCAGCCGCCGACCGGCGTGTCGGTCGAGCAGGCCCGCTATCTGCTCGCGCTCGCGCAGCTGGGGCAGCAAAAATTCACGGCCGCCCTGGCGACGGCGGATGAAATTCAAGCGACCGACGCGACTATCGTCGCCGGAGCCCGCGAAGTTCGCCTTGCCGCGCTCGTCGGCCTCAAGCAATACGACCAGGCGTTGCCCCTCTTGCGCGAGCAAACGCTCGCCGCCGGCGATGCTCAAGCCGCCGCCAAGCTGCGGCCGCAACTGGTGCTGGCCCTGGCTGGCCTTGGCAAGCTCGACGAAGCGGCCGAAGAGCTGACCCGACTCGATGCGGCCAGCCAGGCCGATCCGGCGGTCGCCGCCGTGACGCTGCAAGTCGCCGAACGGGCCTATCGGGACGGCAATTTGCCCTTGGCGATGCGGCTCTTTGGTGCGGCGACGGGCGAAACGGTGCCGGCCGAGGTAAGGGGGCAAGCGCTGTCGGGTCTGGCCTGGACGCAGTATCGGGCCGACGGCAAGCAGGCCTCGGCCGCCACGTTCGACCGGCTGCTGCGGGATTATCCCACGAGCCCCTTGGCTGCGGAAGCGGCCCTGTTGCGCGGTCATTCGCTCGAAGAACTTGGGCATCACGACGCGGCCCTCGCCACCTATCGGATCGTGATCGAGAAATACGGCACGTCGCCGCAGCTTCCCGCCGCGCTGCTCGCGGCCGCTCGCCTGCACGACAAGCTGGAGCAAGACCGGGACGCCGCCACGCTGCTCGCGCGGCTCGTCCACGACTTTCCGGAGTTCGCCGAGCTCGATGCCGCGCTTTATGAGCTGGCCTGGGTCCAGCTCGATCTGAAAAACGCCGACGAGGCCGACGCCGCCTTTGCACGCCTCGCCGACGACTTCCCACAAAGCAAGTTTTGGGCCGATGCTACCTATCGCCTCGCCGAGCGGGCCGCGCGCACCAAAGACCTGCCCCGCGCCGCCGAGCTTTGCGACCAACTCCTCCGGGCCCAGTGCGAGGTGGCGCTCCGCGAGCGGGCGCTCTATCTGCGCGGGCAAATCGCCGCCACCGCCGGCGATTGGGACAACGTCGCCCGCTTCATGCAGCAATTCATGGACGACTATCCCGCCAGCGGCGTGCGGCTGTCGGCCGAATACTGGCTGGCCGAGGCCGATTTCCGCCGCGAGCGGTTTGTCGAGGCGCGCGAAAAGCTCGAACGACTGGAGCGCCAGGCCGACGGCCGCGGCGAAAGCTGGCTGGCCATGGCCCCGCTCCGCCGGGCGCAGTGCCTGGCGCAAGAGCGGAAGTGGCTCGAGGCGCTCGCCGTCGCCCAGCCGATTCCCGTGCAACATCCGCAATTCAAGCAGCAATACGACGCCGAGTATCTCATTGGCCGCTGCCTCGGCAGCCTGGGTCGGCTCGACGAGGCGCGCCTCGCCTATCAGCGCGTGCTGGATACTCCGGCCGCCGCGAAGACCGAAACCGCCGCGATGGCGCAGTGGATGATCGGCGAGACCTGGTTCCATCAAAGGAAATATGCCGAGGCGATCGCCGCCTACGAGCGCTGCGCCGCCCAGCATTCGTTCGAGCGGTGGCAGGCCGCTTCGCTGCTGCAAGCCGGCAAATGCCACCTGCTGCTCGGGCAAAACGACGCCGCCAGCACCGCCTTCCAGCGGGTTGCCGCTGATTTTGGCAACTCTCCCTATGCGGCCGAAGCGGCTCAGCGGCTGATCGCCCTGCAGGAAACCGCCACCGCCAGCCGACCGCTCGGCACGGCCCGCACCGAATAACCCGCGGCTCAAGGAACCTTCGCGCATGAAGATCTCGACTCGCCCCGCGCACAAGCAATTGTGGGTGCTGCTGACCAGCGCCGCCGTCACGAGCGCGATCGCGGCCACCGCCTGGGCGCAGCAAGCTCCGCCGGCCGCCGCTCCAGCGGCGATTCCGACCAAAAACATGCTCAGCGTCTTCATCGATGGTGGACCGCTGATGTATCCGATCGCCCTCTGTTCCTTCCTGCTCACGGTGTTCATCTTCGAGCGGTTCGTCAGTTTGCGGCGCGGCGTGGTCATTCCGGGTCCGTTCGTCAAGCGTTTCCTCGAGCAGCTCCGCGAAGGGCAGCTCGACCGCGAAAAAGCGATCAAGCTCTGCCTCGAAAACAAAAGCCCGGTCGCCGTCGTCTTCGCCGCCGCCGCCAAAAAATGGGGCAAAACCTCGGTCGAAGTCGAACAAGCGATCCTCGATGCCGGCGAGCGCGTGACGAATCAGCTCCGCCGTCACCTGCGCCTGTTCAATGGCATTTCGCAGGTCGCGCCCCTTTTGGGACTGTTAGGCACCGTCGTCGGCATGATCCTCTCGTTCAACGGCATCGCCGCCGCCGGTGCGGCCGAAGGGCAGCGCGAGATGATGGCCACCGGCATCGCCCAGGCTCTGATTACCACCGCCGCCGGCATGGTCGTCGCCATTCCGGCCCTCATGGCGTATCTGTATTTCGTCAGCCGCGTCGATAGTCTCGTGACCGAAATCGACGCGCTCGGCCAGCAGATCGTCGAGCTGATCGGCGCCGAGGCCGAAAGCCGCGCCCCCCGCAAAGCGAAGGCCGCCTGATTCATGCCTCTCAAAACGCTTCAAGACGACATGCCGGCGATCAACCTGACGCCCATGATCGACATTGTTTTCCAGCTCATCATTTTTTTCATGGTGGGCGCTCGGTTCACCGAGCTGGAAAAGAACATCGATCTGAAGGTGCCGCAGGTCTCGGATGTCGCCGCGCTCACCGCCGCGCCCGAAAAACGGGTGATCGATGTCCATGCCGATGGCCGGATCGAGCTTGACCGCCAGCCCCGCTCGCTGCCGCAATTGACCACCGAACTGGCCACGATTCGCCGGCAATATGACGAGCTGGGGGTCGTCGTGCGGGGCGACGCGACGGGGCCGTTCCAAAACGTGGCCGCCGTGCTGACCGCCTGCCGGCAGGCGGGCATTTCGGAGATCAACATCTCGGTGCGCCTGGCCACCAAGGAGCGCTGATGCCCTGGCTGGCGGCACAACTCGCGCCGGACGCGGCGTCCATTTCCGATCGGGCCATCGCCATCATTCTGGCAATCGGCCTCGTCGCGGTATTCCTGGCGCTCGTCGTGCTCATCTGGACGCGCTGGGGGCAAGCCCGCCCGCTCGCCAAGTGCATCGGCCTCTCCGGCGTCGCGCATTTGCTGCTGTTGATCTACGCCTATAGCACGCGGGTGCTGTTCGATCAGCCCGGCCACTGGACGGGGCAGACCGTCAAAATCCATCTCGCCGAGCCGCGCGATAACGAAGAAGCCGCCCCGCTGCCCGAACTTCCCGAGCCAATGCCCTGGGAACAGCCCGGGATCGACGACACCGCGGAACTGGCCATCGCGACTCCCGACCGGCCGCCGCTGCCCGTGGCCAATCCGCGCCGCGCCGAGGTGCCGCCCGTCGAAATCCCGCCGCCGACACCCGCGCCGCGGGCACTTCCCGCGCCGCCACTGGCGCGCGATCCGCGGAGCGTCAGTCCGCCGCCGCTGTTGCCCGACAAACCGGCCGACGCCACTCCCGCCGATGTGCCGCTCGCCATGCCAATGCCGCAGGCCGTGGCGGGGATTCCCGACGAGCTGACCTCGCCGCTCCCCGACTTGCCGCGCCGCGGCGCGCTTCCCGAACCCCCCTCCGCCGCCACTGCCGCCGCGCCGGCCAATCCGCTCCGCGAAGCAACGCCCCCCCCGCCGCCACCCCCCGCCGCCGAAACCTTCGCCGCCGCGCCGGCCACCGTGCCGCGCCGCCTTGGCGATGGTCAAGAACTCCCCGAGTCGCTCCGGGCGCGTAACGTCGCCGACCGGCTCAAGGTCGCGCAGCAATTTGGTGGCACGCCGCAAACCGAGGCCGCCGTGGCGGCGGCGCTCGATTGGCTCGCGAACAACCAAAGCCCCGATGGCCGCTGGGATGCCGACCGGCACGGCGCGGGGCGCGAGACTCGCACTCTCGGCCACGATCGCCAAGGGGCCGGCGCGCGGGCCGATACAGGCATCACGGGCCTGGCCCTGCTGGCCTTTCTCGGCTCGGGCGAAACACACCTCGAAGGAAAACACCGCGAAAGCGTGCAACATGGTCTGGAGTTTCTGCTGGGAAGTCAGGTCGCCAGCGGCAGCCTCGCCGGCGATGCCGAGCTGTTCGCCGCGATGTATTCGCATGGCATCGCCACGCTCGCCCTCGGCGAAGCGTATGCGATGACCGGCGACGAGCGCCTGCTCCCCGGCTTGCGGCGGGCGATTCGCTACACGCTCGACTCGCAACACGCCGGCGGTGGTTGGCGCTATCAACCGGGCGACACAGGGGACATCAGCCAGTTCGGCTGGCAACTGATGGCCCTGCGCAGCGCCGAGCTCGGCGGCTTGCCGATGCCCGTCGAGACGCGAACCCGCATGGCCCGCTTCCTGCGAAGCGCGTCGAGCGGCCCCGCCAAGGGACTCGCCAGTTATCGCCCCGGCGACCGCGCCAGCCGCACGATGACCGCCGAGGCCCTCGCGTGCCGCTATTTTCTCGAAGCGGAAAACGCCCCCGCCACGCTGCACGAAGCGGCCCGCTACGTCATGGACGAACCCCCCGGCGACGGGCAAACCAACCTCTATTTCTGGTATTACGGCACCCTCGCGATGTTCCAGCGGCAAGGGCCCGACTGGGAGCGTTGGAATGCCGGCCTGCAAAAGCAACTGCTGCACAGCCAGCGCTTCGACGGCGAATTCACCGGCAGTTGGGACCCCGATCCGCTCTGGGGTGGCTACGGCGGCCGCGTCTATGGCACCGCCGTCGCCGCGCTCTGCCTCGAAGTCTATTACCGCTATCTTCCCACGCACGGCAACGCGCCCGCCGATCGCGAGCGCCTCACCGACCGGCAAGGTTGGCCCGGCGTGCCGAGGTAGCGGAAGGAGTCCAAAGACAGGGGACAGGGGTCAAACACTCCCTCCGTCTCCCTCTCTCCCGCTCTCTACTTCCCCTTCGCCGCGGGCGCAGCCACGACGGGCGCGGCGGCGGGCGTTGTCGCCGCCGGCGTGGCTTCGATCCGCACGGCCTTGTTCCCTTTCAGCGCACCGGCACTGGCGAGGAACTTGGGAACGCCTTCCACGGCCACGTCGAGCGGGGCGTGAATGTCTTTATCGGTCGAGATGATGTCCCCCACGCGCAGGCCCACGAGATCGCCGGTGGTGATCCGCGTTTCGGCCAGCGTGACCACCACATCGACGAGCGCTCCATCGATCTGCCGGCCGATTTGTGCCCGCGATTGGGGGGTCGCCCCGGTTTTGCCATAGGTGGCCCAGGTGTTGGCGGCCAGCTTGCTCGAAATCCGCTCGATGGCGTTGAACGGGATGCACAGGTTGATCATGCCGCGCAGCTCGCCGAGCGTCAGCTCGAAGCTGATGAGCACCACCACTTCGTTTGGCGGCACGATCTGCACGAGCTGCGGATTGCTCTCGACGCGCTCCACCGCCAGGTTCAGCGGCAGCACGTTTTGCCAGGCGTGTTTCAGCTCTTGCAAAAACAGCCCCGTGATTCGCGCGACCAGCCGCAGCTCGATCTCGGTCAGCGGCCGCCGGCTGATGGGGCCGGTTTCCTTGCCGCCACCCAGCAGGCGGTCGATGATCGGATACAGGATCGAAGGGTTGATGTCGAGAATCAGGTTTCCTTCGAGCGGCTCGGCCTTGAGCAGGCTGAAACAGGTCGGGTTTTCCAGGCTGAACACGAATTCGCCATAGGTGAGCTGATCGACGCTGGTCAGCTTGACTTCGACGATCGACCGCAACAGTGCCGACAGCGCCGCCCCAAAATTCCGGCCGAAGCCTTCGTGCAGCGATTGCAGCGCCCGCATCTGCTCTTTGCCGACGCGTTCGGGGCGTTTGAAGTCGTACGGAACGACCTTCTCGCGTGCTCGCCCCGCGGCCCGCGGCCCGCTGGAGGCGGCGACGGCCGTCGCGGGGGGCGGACCTTGCGTCTCCATCGCATGGAGCAAGCTTTCGACTTCGGCCTGACTGAGCGCTTCATCCGCCATGACTGGTCTCCTCCGTACACATCGGTCCCCTCTCCCCTTGGGAGAGGGTTAGGGTGAGGGTTGAAAAGCTTGCGTCATTCCATTGACCCTCACCCCGGCCCTCTCCCAGAGGGAGAAGGAGCAAGCA
>JANRLS010000106.1:0-4323 GCA_033762315.1 Pirellulaceae bacterium | reverse complement strand
GGCCAACGAGGGCGATGGTTTGCCCAGGTTCGGCCACGAGATCGATGTCGTGCAGCACCATCCGGTCGGGTTCGTAGCCGAAGGTGACGCCTCGCAGCTCGACGCGCCCCGTGATGGGAGGCAAGGTTGTCGCGGCGGGCGAGTCTTCCCATTCGGGCTTTCGGTCGAGCAGGGCAAACACCCGCTCCGCTCCGGCCATCGCCGTCAGGGCCTGGTTGTATTGATTCCCCAGAATCTGAATCGGGCTGAAGAAAATGTTGGCCAGAAAGAAAAAGCGGATCAAATCGCCTGGCGGCATGTCGGCATACAGCACCCGATAGCCGCCGACCAAAAGCAGGAGCGCGATGAATGTCTGGCTGTTCAGCTCCAAAAGCGGCATGAGCAGACCTTCACGGCGAACGGCGATCATCACGTTGTCGCCGTGCCATTGCATCAAATCGGAGAACAGCCCGGCATTCGTCCTTTGCCGCACATAGGCCTGGGTGACCCGCACGCCGTTGATCGACTCGGCCAGCGTCGCCGTCACTCGGCTGAAGCTTTCTTGCACCACGCGATAGGCGACGCTCAGCTTTTTGCGGAACGAGCGGTTCAGGATATAGAGCACTGGGCTCATTGCCGCGACCACGCTGAAGAGGGCCCAGTCGTAATAGAGCATCAGGGCCGCGGCGGTCAGCATCTGCCCGATGCCGACGAGGCTGACGAACAGCACGTCCTGCACGCCGACCCGCAGCGCCTCGCAATCGCTAGTCACGCGGCTGATGATGCGGCCGATTTTGGTTTTGTTGTAAAAGCTGAGCGGCATACGCTGCAGATGGGCGAAGATTTCCCGCCGCAGGTCGTGAATGACCGCCTCGCCCAGTTCCAGCGCCAGCCGCTGGCGAAAGTGAAAGACGACTTGCGTCGAGCCGGCGAGCAGGAGCAAGCCCAACGCGGCCAGCAAGATCGAGGAGAGGGGGGCGCGGCCGGTGATCGGGCCGTCGATGATCGCCCCGATAGTCCAAGCCACGGCGGGAAGCTGAATCGACCGGAGCACCACCATGACGAGCAGCCAGTTGCGCCGGGCCGCGTACGGCCGCATGTAGCCCAAGAGTCGCGTGATCAGTCCCAGTTCCAGCGGGCGCTTGTCCGGCTCGCGGTCGTCATCCTTCCGCGGCGCGGTGATCGAGAGCTTTTTAATCGCGGGCTGATCGGCGGCGGAACTCGGTGCGGCATCCATGAGAGACCGTAGTTTACACGCTTTTGGCGACGTGATGAGTGCCTTCCCCGACCCCCATCCTTGGACACGGTCCCCATAGCCGGTACGATGCCGAAAACAGCTCCTTTCTCCTTTCCTGATGACTCTCATGTCCGAATTTCGCATTGAAAAAGACTCGATGGGCGATGTGTCGGTGCCGGCCCAGGCTTATTACGGTGCCCAAACCCAGCGGGCGGTCGAGAATTTTCCGATCAGCGGCTGGAACCTGCCGAAGGCGCTGATTCATGCCCTGGGGCTGGTGAAGCTGGCCGCGGCGACCGCTAATCGCGATTTGGGCAAGCTGACGAAAACGGGCAAGAACAAGCTCAACGACGACCAGGTGACGGGGCTCTTGGAGGCTTGTCGCGAGGTGGCGGCAGGCAAGCTCGACGACCAGTTCCCGATCGACGTCTTTCAGACTGGCAGCGGCACGTCGAGCAACATGAACGCCAACGAGGTGATCGCCAACCGGGCCATCGAAATGCTCGGCGGCGACCGCTTTCAGAAAGAGAAGCCGGTCCATCCGAACGACCATGTGAACATGGGTCAAAGCACCAACGACATGTTCCCGACGGCGATCCACGTGGCCGTCGCCCTACAAATCAAGAACGATCTGGTTCCGTCACTCGAAAAGCTGCACGGCGTGCTCGCCGATAAAGCCAAACAATGGGACAAGATCATCAAGATTGGCCGCACGCACCTGGCCGACGCCACGCCCTTGCGGCTGGGGCAAGAGATCGGCGGGTTCGCCAGGCAGATTGAGCTTTCGATTCAGCGGGCGAAGAAGGCCATCGAACCGATCTTGGAACTTCCCGCCGGCGGCACGGCGGTCGGCACGGGCATCAATACGCACCCAGAATTCGGCCGCCGCGTGGCCGAGTCGCTGGCCCACGAGACGGGGATTCCGTTCGTCGAGGCTAAAGACCATTTCGAGGCCAACGCCCAGCGCGACGGCCTGGTCGAAAGCCACGGCCAGCTGCGCACGATCGCCGTCACGCTGTTCAACGTGTCGAACAACATTCGCTGGCTCGGCAGCGGCCCGCGGTGCGGCTTCTACGAAGTGCAGCTTCCCGACCGCCAGCCCGGCAGTTCGATCATGCCGGGCAAGGTGAACCCGGTGATGTGTGAGAGCATGATGCAGGTGGCCGCCCGCGTGATCGGGAACGACCAGACGCTGGCCTTCAGCGGGGCGACCGGCGGGCAATTCCAGCTCAACATCATGATGCCCGTGATGGGGCACGCCGCCCTGGAAAGCGTGCAACTGCTCGCCGCCTGCACGCGGGCCTTTGTCGATTTCTGCGCGATCGAAATGGAGGCCAACCCGGTCGCCTGCGAAGCCTCGGTCGAAAAGAGCCTTTCGATGGTGACCAGCCTCAACCCGCATATCGGCTACGAGCGGGCCGCCGCGCTGGCCAAGGAGGCCTTCAAGAGCGGCAAGACCATCCGCGAGCTCTGCCGCGAGCAAGGTATCCTTCCCGAAGCCACCCTCCGTGAAGCGCTGGATCCCATGAGCATGACGGAACCGCAGGGGTGAAGTAAGACGAACTCGGACATCAACCCGTGAAACCGAGACAAGTGCTTCGATGGAAGTCGATTCCGCGAAACAGAACCCGCCGGGACACTCTCGATTTGAGTTGCTTCAGATATTCCTCGTCATTCACGCGCTAGCGGGCGCTCTGTTTGTATTGCACATCCTGGTTGATGGCGCTCGCACGTCCGTTTCGGCGCCACCCATCTTGGCTCTGTCAGACGATGGCTCGTCGTGTGTCGCCGCTGTTGGAAACCACACATGGCTCTACAGATCCAGCGGGGAGCTATTGGCCGATTGGCGAATTCATGCGATCTCAGCAACTTTTGCGCCCGATAGTCGGCGAGTAGGCATTCTTTCGGACAGCGCATACGGCGTTCACGTTTTTGACCTGGCGACCAGGGAGCGAATGGCGCAGTTCGATGCGTTTCGCTTCGCCTTTTCGCCCGATGGACACAGCATCGCGCTGCTTGCACTGGACAACACAATGGCGACGCGACTGGAGATCTGCGAGCTAGTCGCTCAACGCGTCGAAAGGACGCTGACGCCATTCACCCCACCGGTAAGCAACTACGTTCACACCGACATTTTGCGATACTCACCAGACGGATCAATGCTGGCAGTGGGAGGTTCGGACTATTCAACCTTCGACTACCAATTGTTGATTCTGAATGCCGAGACAGATGCAACGATCAGCCAACTCGCGGGCGATATGGCGATTGACGGATTGCATTTTTCGCCAGACGGACGCCAGTTTGCGATTGCGACAGCCGGCGGCGGGGCTGGGCACTTTGAGATTCGAGATACCCAGTCAAAGCAAGTGCTTGCGACGATTTCTGAGGCCAAAAATATCTTGAGCTCGTTTGCCTACGACGGCCAGCAAGTCGCACTGGCCTGGGACAAGCATCTTGAACTGTGGGACGTTGCCGCCAGCCCGCGGTTACTTTTCCACGTGGAATCGACGGCCGACATCGAAGCCGTTGCCTTTGCGACGAGTGCTCCTCAAATCGTAACGGCGGAAAGCGACGGTAGCCTGTACTGGCGCGATCGAAACCGCGGCAACGTGCTGCGGCGCATAGACCTTCCGGAGGCGTCCGCAGCGATTCAAGGTCGCAAGACCGCCCCCTGGCGAAATACCCTCCTAGGCACAGCCGGTTGGATTGGAACCTGGGTCGTCCTTTGGATTTTCGTCGGCAGACGCCCAATGCTGCCGGCGACGTCTTCCCGTTTCAACCGGTGGCTGATCCTTGCCGTGGTGGGCTACGAAGCCTTGAACGCGCTTCCGTTCGGATTTCCACTGTTCATGAGCAGCATGAACAACGCCATGTTGCTGGCCCTGCATCTAGTCGTCTTGATCACATTCGTGTTGACGGGAATCTCGTGGCATTTGATGAGAATTCGATTCCACTTGCCTACTTTTCTAGAGCGTATTTCAAAACTTGTTTTCGCTAGCTAAACCGCATGGTGACGTTGGTCGTAAGGAGTGGAACCGAAAGGAGGCCCACTTATGACAGACCGATCCCGAGTGGCGGTGGAATCGCCGACGGGGTCCATGACGGAA
>JANRLS010000105.1:0-6308 GCA_033762315.1 Pirellulaceae bacterium | reverse complement strand
TCCGTCATGGACCCCGTCGGCGATTCCACCGCCACTCGGGATCGGTCTGTCATAAGTGGGCCTCCTTTCGGTTCCACTCCTTACGACCAACGTCACCATGCGGTTTAGCTAGCGAAAACAAGTTTTGAAATACGCTCTAGCCATTCTTGAGGCGGTGTCATCTGAATTTGCGCCAGAGGGCCTCATGCGAAGGAAAAACTATCCGGTTTTGCACGGTTGCGGGGGTTTCACGCTTGTCGAACTGTTGGTAGTCATCGCCATTATTGGAGTGCTGGTTGCCCTGCTGTTGCCCGCGGTGCAAGCGGCCCGCGAGTCAGCTCGGCGGACGCAATGCAAAAACTACCTCAAGCAGCACGCACTTTCGGCCCATACCTTCCATGATGCTTACCGCTCGTTTCCACCCATGGTCGCTCCCAGCAGTGGTACGGCAATCACCATTCCCCAGCGGTTCGCGCCCACCGGTGGCGGGCCAGTTGGCTACACGTTCTTTACCTGGTTGCTCCCCTATATCGAACAGAAGCCGCTGTACGATGCAGCCAACAACGCCGTCGGAACCTTGGTAGATGGCAAAGCGGTTTATGCTCACGTGCTTAAATCGCACTTGTGTCCCAGCGAAACGAGTTCTCCACGCGGCATGGGAGCCACGACCAACGGAAGCGCCCACTTGTGGGCGGTCGGCACCTACGCCGGCAATTACTACGTTTTCGGGTTTCCGGCGGGAACTTCGATAGTGATTTGCGAACAGAACACCCAGCGCATCGCCGACATCACGGATGGAACGTCGAACGTCGTCATGTTGACCGAACGCTATGGAACCTGCGGCAGTTTGGGCGTCGCCAACGGTGGCAATACCTACGGCAATCTGTGGTGCGACTCGAATAGTGTTTGGCGGCCAGTGTTTTGCATCAACAATGCGAGCAAGCAACCAGCGGTGCTGGGCGCGGGCGCGGCTTATCCCGCCTGTCCCAAATTTCAGATCACTCCCCACTGGATCAACTCCTGCGACACGGTTCGCCCGCAGTCGCCACATCCCGGTGGCATTCACGTCGCGATGGTCGATGGGAGTATTCGCACCATGATCGCTTCCATGTCCGATCCACTTTGGGCCGCGGCTTGTGATCCGCGCGATGGCATCAATGCCGAACCATAAATTGCTGCTCAGGCGGTCATGTTGTGGGGTGCTGGTTGCGGTCCTTGGCTGGGGATGCTCCCCGTCCCCTGCCGTGCCCGCCATTTCGACCCAGCCCGCGAAAGGAACCCTGTCGGCCAAGAGCGGGGCTCCGGTAACCGGCGGCATGATCGAATTGCAACCCGCTTCGGGGTCCGGCAATCGGGCGTTCGGGGCGATTCAGCCGGATGGAACCTTCGAGCTATCGGTCATGGACGTCGCGGGAAACAGGTTCCCCGGTGCCGAAGTGGGTAAGTACACGGCACGCTACACGCCCGTGATGACCGCCGCGCAGTCCGAGCAGCCGGTCGTGATCCCGCTGCCGGTGACGATCACGGCGGGCGCAAATCAACTGGACCTCAAGCTCCCCTAGGTTGCGGGCCTCGCTGGGCGAATTCCGCATTTGCGTGGTTTTTGGGGTTAAAGTCAGCGGAATCCTTGGCCGCGCGCTCGCGGCTGACTTTCTGGTCGGCTGCGGCGGTTCGCCGACCCCCGTCCGCGCGGGTCAAGAAATGCATGGACGCCTCTTGACATGTGTACTTCCAATCAGTATATTTGTGTTCGTCCGATTGGATTTCACGGCGAGCGGCAAGAGTGGAGGCAGTTCCGAGCAAAAAGGCGCGACCGGCGTGGTCGCCTCTCGCCAGTGGCGGGCTGCTAGGTCAGGATGGGGTCATGTGGGAACTTCTGGAACGCTCGTGGCCGTATCTGCTCTTCACGGCCCACATGACGACGATCTGCCTGGCGTCGGCCCATGTCGTGCTTACCAAGCGCGATGTCCGGGCCGCCATCGGCTGGGTGGGCATCATTTGGCTCACTCCGTTCGTCGGAACGATCCTGTACTTCACCCTGGGCATCAACCGCATCCATCGCAAGGCCCGCCGGATGCGCGGCGGACTGGGCCACCGCGATAGTTCCCCCGGATTTCGGCATGTCTCGCAGGATGTCGTGCAGCGAGTTCTCGGCGACGACGGGCATCTCGCGCCGCTGGTGGGATATATCGGCCGGCTTGCGAGGCAGCCGCTACTCGATGGCAACAGCATCCGCACGCTCGTCGGCGGGCGCGCCGCCTACGACGAGATGCTCGCCGCGATCACCGGAGCGAAGTCGTCGATTGCGGTGGAGTCGTACATTTTCGACAACGACCCACTCGGCCGGAAATTCGCCGCTGCCCTGGCCGCGGCGCGAGGGCGCGGCGTCGAGGTGCGCGTGCTGATCGACTCCGTCGGTGCCCGCTATACCTGGCCCACGATTCGCCACTATCTGCGGAAGCTGCAGGTTCCTTGTGCGTCGTTCTTGCCCACGCTGTTGCCCGGCAAGCTGCACTACACGAACCTCCGCAATCACCGCAAGATCATGGTCGTCGATGGCCAGATCGGCTTCACCGGTGGCATGAACATTCGCCAGGGGCATCTCTGCGAGCCGGGTGAGCGACATCCGGTGCAAGACACGCACTTTCGTCTGGAAGGGCCAATCGTCGCCCAGCTCCGCGAAACGTTCGCGGCCGATTGGGAGTTCGCCAGCGGCGAAGTCCTCGACAACCCCGCCTGGTTTCCGCATTTGACTCCCCGCGGCCAATCGCTCTGTCGCGGCATTGCCGATGGCCCCGACCTCGACTCCGGCAAGATTCAACTGGCGATTCTGGGGGCGATTGGCTGCGCCCGCAATTCGCTCGACATCATGACTCCCTATTTTCTCCCCGATTTACCGCTGATTACCGCGCTCAATGTCGCGGCGATGCGCGGTGTCGCGGTCAACATCATCCTGCCGGAAGAAAACAACCTCGCCCTCGTGCAGTGGGCCTCGACCGCGCAATTGTGGCAGGTGCTGCAGCGCGGCTGCCGGGTGTGGCTCGCGCCGGCTCCGTTCGATCACAGTAAACTGATGGTGGTCGATGGCATCTGGTCGTTTTTTGGCTCGGCGAACTGGGATCCGCGCAGCTTGCGGCTTAATTTTGAGTTCAACGTCGAGTCGTACGACCGCGATCTAGCCGGCGAGCTCGCGGCGCTCATCCTTAACAAGCGAAAAGCGGGGCGCGAAATTACCTTGGCCGAAGTCGATGCCCGCCCGCTGTGGCAAAGACTGCGTGACGGCGTGGCCCGCCTCGCCATGCCCTATTTGTAGCGATGATGCCGGCCAGACCGTACGCCAGCGCGCGTTGCGGACTACAAGCGCGACGTTTCGTTTGACAACCTTTCATTCGTGACTAATCATACGGAAGGCGGTTTGCTTGTCCGAGGGAATGGCAAGTTGATGAATGGCATTTAGCAGGAGGCTGGCCCCTGCCACTTGCAGCAATCATGTTCGCCACCCTGCGACAATACTTCGGCGGATCGATCAGCTACGGCGAGCGCCCGCCGCTCGTGCTGATCAACGGCTTGGCCGAGCAGGGAGAAAGCTGGTTTCGCAGCGTCGATTATTGGCGCAAATGGTTCGACGTGCATCTGCCTGGCATTTTGGTTTATGACGGGCCGGTCATGCAGCGCCGCCTCGCCAGTGGCCAGCCCGTGTCGGTCGATTTTCTGGCGGACCGGCTCGAGCAGTATCTCGATGAGTTTGTCCAGCGGCCGCCCTATCGACTAGTTGCCAGCAGCCTAGGTGGTCAGGTCGCGGTCGAATACACCTCGCGCCATCCGGAAAAGGTTGCCGGCCTGGTGCTGATTTGCCCGTCAGGCATGGGGAGCGAAGAAAAACTCCCGATTACCGAAGGCGCGCGTCATAAGGATTATCAGGGGCTGGTGGGAAGCGTGTTTCACAATCGCCGCCTCGTGCCGCCCGCCGTGGTCGATTATTACGCCCGCAAGTTCAACCACAAGCCGTGGCGGAAGGCCCTGTTCCAAACGGTGCGCGGAACGAAGCGGCATAGCGTACGAGACAAGTTGCGCCGGATAGAACGGCCGACGCTCGTAATCTGTGGCCGCGAGGACCAGATTGTCGATCCTTTGGTGGTCGAGAGCGCGGTGGCTGGCATCCCCTCGATGAAGTTCGTGATGCTCGATCAGTGTGGGCACGCTCCGCAGCTCGAAATGCCCGGAGTGGTGAACCCGCTGGTGGCACGCTTCTTGCGAGCCGAGCATTTGCCGCTGGCACCGATCGCGCCCGAGCCGGCCCTCGCTATTGAGGGTTGATTTGGCGGCCAGCCGCGCGGGAGTTCGGCATGGCACACCCATCCTCAACACTTGCCGAGCGTCGCCTGGCCTGGCTGACGCTGCTCCTGCTGCTTGGCCTCGCCCCGCTGATTGTCTGGCAAGTGCGGTTGGCCCTGCGAAGCAACTCGAACGACGTTCGCGATTGGCTCCCCCAGAAATATCCGGAAACGGTCGAGTACGCCGAGTTTCTGCGCCTGTTTGGCAGCGAAGACTTTGTCGCCGCCAGTTGGCCCGGCTGCACGCTCAGCGACCCGCGGCTCTTGCAATTTGCTGATCGGCTCCGGACACCCGAGCGGCAAGTCTGGTTTGCCGGCGTCATCACCGGCAAGGAGCTGCTCTGGCAAATGATGGCGGCCCCCTCGGGGATGAGCAAACCAACCGCCGTCAGCCGGCTGGAGGGGACGATCGTCGAGTCCGTGGAATCCGCCGGCGATGCCAGTCCCGATAGCAGGGCGACCTGCGCCGTGCTGACTCTCACCAGCCAAGGTCGCCGCGAATTGCCGGCCATGTTGGCCGAGATTTCGGCCGCCGCGACCGAAGCGGGAATTCCCAGCGGCGAATTGAAGCTCGGCGGTCCGCCCGTCGTCAACGCGGCCATGAATCAAGAAAGCACGCAATCGCTGGTGCGTCTGGCGGTGCTGGCGATGGCGATTGGCCTCATCATCGCGTGGCGCTGCTTTCATGCCTGGCGACTGACGGCCATGGTCTTCGCGGTCGGCCTCACGAGCGCGGCGATCAGCCTCGCCATCGTTCATCTGGCCGGAGTGCCACTCAATGCGATCCTGATTACGATGGCCCCGCTGGTATATGTCTCCGGCATGTCGGGGGCGATTCACCTGACCAACTACTATCTCGACGCGGTTGCCGAAGGGGAGCCGCATCCCGTCAGTCACGCGGCGCGGCACGCCATGTTGCCACTCGCGCTGGCCGCGGGAACCACGGCAGCGGGGCTGCTGTCGCTGGAATTTGCCGACCTGTCGCCGATTCGCCAGTTCGGCCGTTTTTCGGCGATTGGCATCGTCGTCAGCGTCGCCGTGCAATTCACGCTGCTGCCGGCCTGTCTTACACTCTGGCCCCCGCCGCCTCGAAAGCGCTCCGCGCCACTCGAACTGGCCGACGACGTTTTGCAGCCGACTCCCCTCCCCCAGCCCCCGGCCGACACGCTGGTCGAGCGACTGGCGAGCGCAGTCATCGCGCGGCGCGGTTGGCTCACGCTCTTGTTTCTCGGAATACTCGCCCTGGGAGCGTATGGCCTATCGCGCGTCGAAACGTCGATCCAAATCATTCGCCTGTTCGCTCCGGGGCGGCCGATTTTGCAGCACTATAGCTTTCTCGAAAAGAAGCTCGGCGGCCTGGTGCCGATGGAAGTGGTATTGCGGTTCGACAAGACGAACGAGCAGGGGGTGGTTTCGCGACTGAACATGCTGCAAGCCATTCAGAGGGATGTAGCCAAGCTCCCCGCCGTCACCGGCTGCCTCTCGGCGGCCACCTTCGCTCCGCAAATCCGCGGCAAAAGTGGCGGCTCGCTATCGGGCTTCATTCTGCATCGCCGGCTGAGCAAGTCGGGCTATGTGGTCGAAAACGAAGACGCGGAATATTGGCGGCTGAGCGTGCGCGTGCGCGCGGCCGAAGACCTCGACTATGGCCAGTTTCAGCAGCACCTGCGAGGCCAGGTCGAGCCACATCTGGCGGCCGCCCAGGGCAGTGGCCCGGCGACGATCCGCGCGACCTATACCGGCACCGTGCCGATCATTTACAAGGCTCGCCGTTCGCTGCTCGACGGCATGATTCTCGGCTTTGGCACCGATGTGCTGCTGATTGTCGTCGCCGCGATGCTGGCGACGCGGCACTGGTCGAATGGCATTCTGCTGCTGCTCGCCAGCATCTTTCCGATGCTCACCGTCTTCGGCGCGATGGGGTTGGCGGGCGTGGTGGTCGATATCGGCTCGGTGATGACCCCCTGCGTCGCGCTCGGCGTGACCGTGGACGAC
>JANRLS010000104.1:0-25183 GCA_033762315.1 Pirellulaceae bacterium | reverse complement strand
GAAGAGTTAAAAATGGACCTGTCCCCTTTTTGACCCCCCTTTTTGACCCCCCTTTTTGACCCACCAAACAATATCCCCTGCTGCGACAACCCCGCTCCACGCTCCGCAAACGTCTATTGGCGCAATGACTTACGGCTATCTTCGCGGCATTCGGGACAGGCCCATTTGTTGGCCGCATGAAGCGTTAAAAATGGACCTGCCCCCATTTTGACTCCTAAAAATGGACCTGTCCCCTTTTTGACCTCCCCTTCAGGAATGGTAACAAGTGGTACTTATGGCGACACGGACGTGTTGCTACTGTTGCAACTTTCTGGCTCACCACAACAATCGTCGCGTTTGATACCGGTTAATAATGGCCCGCCAACACAACATGTGCCACGATTTGATATCAACGGGACACGACCCAATCGAAGTGGAGGTCTCGATGACAGATGAAGATATCGCTGAATTTGGTCACTTGTGGTCCCTGGATGCTCAGCATCATTATTGTCTGATTTACCTACGTAGTGGAGCTGTTGAATTGGAGCGGTGTGTGATCTTCTCCAGGAATGCACGAACCGCAAAGCTCATCAGCGATGATCAGCTTGCAACCGAAGTTAAGCGAAAGATGGTTGAAGCTGGAGTGCCGATCCTGCGATCGCTTCCGGAAGCGTAGTGATCCGTTACTGAGACTAATCGCGGGATCTAGGGCAATTGCGCCATTCTGGGTAATGTGACATAACTGAGCATGTTGATTTGCGAGTGTCGCCGGGCAGTCCTCGGAGCGTGTCGCGGGTGGCTACGGTTGCTCGCAACCGTCGGCCGGCAAGAGGCAGTCCGGCGAGTCGTATGGCAGCGACTGGTTCACGGCGGAAGTGATTGGGGCCACGGAAGGGGGGAATGTGGAGCTGGTGATCGATTTCAGCGGGCTGACGGGGGTGGAATACTGGGTCGAGGAGCTTTCGGCCGAGGAGGGGGACGATTACACGGGGACGCTGGGGAGTTCGACCAGTTGGGAGCAGGTGACGAGCCCTGGGAGCGTCTATTTCGCGGCGGTGGACGATAGCGCGGTGGAGACGACCCAGTCGTTCAAGGTCCACGTCCGGCCCATCGACCATCCCACCGACGAGTCGGAGCTGGAGGCCGACATTCTTGATAACGACGCCCGGACGTTCACGGCGTCGGTGGCCGCCGCCGAGGAGGGGGACTATGTCACGCTGACGCTGATGGCCGACGAGACGGTGGACCTGGAATGCTGGGTCGGGAAGATCAAAAGGGGACGGGTCCATTTGTTGGCCGTACGAAGCGTTAAAAATGGACCTGTCCCCTTTTTGACTCCCCTTTTTGACTCCCTTTTTGACTCCCGGCGGGGTCGGAGACCCGCGCCGAACGGGGGAATCACGGCGGGGTCGGAGACCCGCGCCGAACGCGAACGGGGGAACGCGGAGCCTGGTAACGAGAAAAAATTCTCGCCGGCGCAAGGTTCCGAGGCGCAAGGGGTTGCGCTCGCGAGGCGAAAATTCGGCCCGCGCGGCGTGACCAGACTAGTCACGGGTCGAGCGTCTAGTTGGTGGGGAGTTTTGTAAACCAACCTGACGATGCAGCGGGGGTGCGCCATGATTGCCGGCGCGAAAGCGATGGAGGAATTGTTGCCGAGGCACCCGCTGCCGGAGTTCCGGGCCGAAGACGAGGAGCGGGAGGGACACGCGGAAAGCGAGGATAAAAACCCCTCAGTTAGGTACTGCGCAGCGAAAGGGAGTGCGCAGGGGGTGGTAGCGGAAGTGGCGATTAACGTAAGTGCAACAATAGCAACAGTTTGCGACGCCAATGTTGGCCGAGGATTGGACGTGAAAGGCCCGTTTTCGACACCTGCGCAGTCGGCCGATTGGACCTCCGAATCCTTCGCCGCCACCCCCCCCCTCCCGGGCCCTGAATCGCCACGAGCGGAAGGCCCGGGAGCGGCTACTTTGGAAGAAACCGCACCTGCGACAGCGCCGCGAAAGGGCAGGTGGTGCCCCGTTCGCGGCCGGTCGCGAAGTCAGCGGTGATGCCTCTTGCGGGCCGAGGGTTGCAAGCAACCCTGGCCACCCGCGGCACCCGTCAGCCACGATCACGGAGCGACATCGCAACAAGCTGCGTAGGCCTGCGAAGCGGGGAAAATCGCCGGCGAGAATTCGGGCGAGCGGGTTGTTGACGGGCACGGCTCGCGGCCGATGCAGAGCGAATGATGCGCGCGATCCCCCACCGCTAGCTGACCGCATTCACTCGATGCTGCCACCAATCCACTGATGCCACGCGAAGCTTTCATTCCGCTCCGGCCCGCCGATCTCGTCCACAAATTGGCCGATGAGCCGGCGGTGACGATTTTCGAGCGGGAGAAGTTTCGGCAACTGTGCCAATTGGTCGAGGCGACGATCCACCACGAATATCGCTCGCGGCTGGATGAGCTGAAGTCGGCCTATGAGCCCTTCGATCCGGACGAAGACCGGCCGCTGCAATATCAGCTCGGCCCGCGCGAGCGAATGGCCCGTTGCCGGCGGCTGTTTGACCGGTTCGACGCCCTGTTGACGCGGGCCAACTATCGGCGGCTCTCGCGCGACGAGCTGGAGGCGGCGATCCGCGCGCCGAGCGACACCGGTCTGCGGCTGCATTTGGATTTGGACCTGTTCGAGCGGGTGGAGATTTACGTCCGCGGAGAGTGCTCGCTGCCGATGACGCGCCGCTCGTGGCGCACGCTGTGGCGAACTGAGAAGGCGACAGTACCCACGCATCGCCGCTTGGCCCTTATCTTTCGCCTCGCCCGCCGCTCGCCGCTGACGGAGCCGCTCGACGAGCAGGCGGTGGTGCTCAAGCTGTTCAAGAACATTCCGCAGCGGGATGTCGAGACTTTGCTCCCCGGTGGGGCAATTCGCTTGGGCTGGCTGGAGCAGGCGAAGATCGTGGTTCCCACGGTCTCCGGCGTCGGGCTGACGCTCTTCAAGCTGCTCGAAGGGGCGTCCGCCTTCGCCTTCGCCAGTCTCTATGGCCTGCTCGCCTTTGCCGGCCTCGTGAGCGGGGCTTTAGGCTATGGCATTCGCTCGTTCTACAGCTACTTGCACACCCGCGAGAAATATCAGCTGAGCCTGACGCGGCAGCTCTATTTTCAGAATCTCGACAACAATGCCGGCGTGCTGTTTCACCTGCTCAACGAGGCGGAAGAGCAGGAATTTCGCGAGGTGGTGCTGGCGTGGTGGCTACTCTGGCGCGGCGGCCAGACGAACGCCAAGCCGCGCGAGCTCGACCAGGCGGCCGAACGCTGGCTGCGCGAGCGGTGCGGCATCGAGGTCAATTTCGAGATCGGCGATGCCCTGGCCAAGCTGCGCCGCTATGGCCTCGCCCGCGAATCGGCCAGCGGCCGCTGGGTGGCCGCCGACATCGACGAAGCCCTCGCCACGCTTGACCGTGCTTGGGACCAGCAGTTCGATTATCAGCGGCCCACTGCTCCCGAGGACAAAACAGTCGAGAAGCCGCGGATTTGGCGGGCAGCAGCCTGATGAACGGTTTCAGGAATTGAGGTAGGATAGAATTACCTGGGAGCGAATTCTTCATCATGTCCACTGCTGTACGTCAACTCGTAAGCACTTTTGAGGCACTACCTGCGGACGAGCGGCACGAGGCGGTCGTTGAGATCCTCCGCCGCGCTGCTGACGACGTGGGGGATTTGCCCGACGAGTCGCTAGTGGCAGCCGCCGACGAGCTCTTCTGCAACCTGGACGCAGACGAGGCGGGAAATGTCCCGAGCTAAACGCGGTGAAGTCTGGATCGTGGACCTCGGCTTGGCCGCCAAGATACGACCTTGCCTTGTGTTGAGCGTGCCGACCGATCCGCAGGACCGCGTGTTAGTGACGATTGTGCCGCGGACAACGAGCGTCCAGGGAACTCGCTTTGAAGTGCCAGCAACAGCGAGATTCTTACAAGAGAATGGCGTGTTCGACGCCCAGCAAGTGATCACGGTGGCCCAGGTCAAGCTCGTGCGCAAACTCGGTGAATTGCCCGCCGACCAACTCGTTCTTGTCGAAGCATCTGTACGACTTTGGCTTGGGCTTTAGTCGTTCTCGGTCAATTGAATGACGTCGCGAAGCTGAAGAGTCAATCGTCCGTCGTTTGATCGCACGAAAAATGACGCGTGAATTTGCGACCATTGGCCGTTTACGGGAATCGTGAAGAGCACGTCCGCAATGAATCCCGGGTGTTTTTCCGTAGTTTTCGGCCCTGGCATCCAACGGCAAACAATGTCCGTTGGACCGTCAATTGGGAAATCGTCCCACTCCGAATCCAGATTGATGGGAGTTGGAGCCGAAACCATGCCGCCGGATGTGAGTGCAGAAGCACGCGATACAAAGTCCCAAACACTCATCGACCCGGCGGAGTCGTTACCGTCTAGGAAGTCTTCTGCTTCCTTCGTCGCTCCACTGGCAACGATGCAAAACCATTTGACGACGGCCTCGCGAATATCATCATCGGTTGCATTGGCACTGAGAGCGAACATGCCTACCGTCCCTTCAACATCTTCAGAAACTCGCGCATCAGATGGGCGTTGTCCATCCAGACGCGCGAGGTGACGAAGTGGCCGTCGGTCACGACGGGCTGATCGACGTACTTGGCCCCTCCTTGTTCGGCATCCAGCTTGCATTTGGCGACGGTGGTCACGGTCCGTCCTTGGATGATGCCGGCGGCGGTCAGGATTTCGATGCCGTGGCAGACGCAGGCGATCGGCTTGCCGGCGGCGTGAATTTCGCGCATCACGCGCAACAGGTCGGGGTTGTAGCGGATGTATTCCGGGGCGCGTCCGCCGGAGACAAAGGCCCCCGCGAAATCGGCACCTTTGGCGTCGCGAAAGGCGAGGGTCGCCTTGATGAAATAGCTGGGCCGCTCTTGGGTGATGTCCCACGGGATGCTGCTGTCGGGGGGAATTTCGTGCAGCACGGTGTGATAGGGGCGGGCCTCGGGGCCGGCGACGACCACCTCGTAGCCGTCCTCTTGCAAGCGAAAATATGGATAGAAGGTGTCGAGCGTTTCCGTCGCATCGCCAATGGGCAGGAAGATTTTGGGCATGGAAGATCGTAGGATAGTGCCATCAAGATTGGACCCAGGTAGCCGTAATGTACCACTGGCGGCCGCGCGTTCACCACTCCTTGTCGGCAACTCATGACTGCACCTCGGCCAATTTCGCGCCGCCGCTGGCTGACCCAATCTGCGGGGGCAATTGGGGCGGCCGCCTGGGCGGGATGCGATGGTGCGGGCAGCGCTGCCAATCGCCTGCGGGTGTTCAACTGGAGCGCGTATATCGCCGACGGAGTGCTCGAGCAGTTCGAGGAGGAAACCGGCGCGAGCGTGGTTTACGACAATTACTCCAGCGATGCCGAGCTGGAAGCGCGCCTGGCAACCGGCGGCGGCGGCTACGACGTGGTTTTTCCCTCGGATCGGTCGCTCCCGGCACTCGTCGCGAAGGACCGGCTACAGCCGATCGACCAAGCGCGGCTGGCGAACTGGAAACATCTGGACCCGAAGTTCCTGTCGCCGCCGTTCGATGTCGGCAATCGGTTCACGGTGCCGTATTTTTGGGGAACGTTGGCGGTGGGGGTGCGGAGCGATCATGTGCCGGAGGAGGCGGCGGGCTTTGAGCCGCTGTTCGACGCGCGCTATCGGGGGCGGATCACGATGCTCGACGATCCGGAGAATGTGATTGCCGCCGTGCTGCTGCATTTGGGACTGCCGATGAATTCGCTCGATCCGGGGCATTTGGCCCAGGCCAAGGAGTTGCTGGCCCGGCAAAAGCCGCTGGTGCAGGCTTACACTTCGGATGCCTACAAGGATCGGCTCATCTCGGGCGAGGCGTGGGTGGCGCTCGGCTGGAGCGGCGATTTGCTGCAAGCGGCGGACGAGAGCGAAGAGGTGCGGGTGATCGTGCCCGCCACCGGCACGCTGATTTGGATCGACAGCCTGGCGATTCCGCGGGCGGCCCGCAACGTGGACCTGGCCCACCGTTTCATCGACTTCCTGCTGCGACCGGAAATCGCGGTAAAAAATGCCGAGGCGGTGTATTATGCCACGCCGAATCTGACGGCTCGGGGCCAGTTGCCGGCGGAAATGCGGGACGATCCGGTCATTTTTCCGCCGCCGGCGGTGCTGGACCGCTGCTCGTGGCTCGCCAGTCGCGGGGGAGAAATTGTGAAGGTGGAAGCGGTGTGGCGGGAAGTGCGGGAATGACCGAAAGCAGCGCGGGGGATAGGCCCCGGTTCGTCTGCTATAGCCATGCTGGCTGCCGGTCGATGCTGAAGAGGGGATAGCCCCCGCTTTGGAGCCCGTTCGATGTTCAATCGCCCGATGCTGTTTTTGGGGGTGCTAGCCGCGTCGTTCATCGTGCCGTATGTGCTGCTCGACGAGAACCTGAGCAAAACGGCCAAGTCGCAGCTCAGCCGGCTGACTGGGCCGAGCAAACCGGCGGCCGAAGGGGGATTCAAGATTCCGTGGCTCGCGTCGGGCGAAACCGCGTCTCCCGCGCCGGTCTCCACGGCCAAGTTCATCGCCGCGCCCCCCGTCAGCCTGGAAGAGGCCCTGCGGTTCGACATCACTCCCCCTTGGGTGGCTGCCCGCTGGCCGACCGTCAGCACCGTGGCCGGTGACGCCAAATACATGGGGCTGCGAGTGGCGTATGTCAGCGGCACGCAGCCTAGCGACGTGGCCGGCTCGCTTACCTACTACTTCAACGACCGGCACGAGCTGGAAAAGCTGACGCTGGAAGGACTGACCGGCGACGAAACGCGGCTCGTGCAATTTGTCTCGCACTACTACGGCCTGCGTCCCACACCGACGCTGATCGCCGGGCTATATGTGAAGGGAGATCCGAACAAACCTTCGAGCAAGCTGCGGGTGTTGCACTTGCCGACGATGCGGGCCGATCAGCCGTTGGCCCGCGCGCAGGTGGCGCTGGAGCTATCGCGCGGGGACGCGAGTCAGCCGCCGGCGACCAGCGCCGCGCCGCCGCCAACGCCGGCGACATGGCAATCGCCCGAGTTGCCCGCCGATTTTCGGCGGTGGTAGTTGCTCGCGACGTTGGCAACACGCGCGCGATCTAGGGAATCGCCGGTCCGGCACCGGCATCCGGTTCGATTCCCACTTTGGCTTCGAGCGCCTTCACCTTGGCTTCGAGTTGCTTGACACGCTCGAAAAGCAGCTTGATCGCGCTGGGGTCGAGAATCGTTGAGCCGATGGGAGTTTGCGGATCGGTCACGCCCGGATCCACCAGGTCTTCAAACCGGCGGAGCAAGGGTCGATCGCCGCTGCCGGCGGGTGGCGTGGCGGGGGGAGCCGGCAATTCCAGGCTCGGGCTCGATGGCCCCAGTCCCACCGCCGATGCCGCCCCGAGCCGCAAGGTCTTGGTCGAAAGCCGATCCTCTTGCAGATAGCGAATTTCGACCTCTTGCCCCGGCCGCATCGCGCTGATGAAGGCGATCAGTTCGTCGGCATTGGTGACGCGATTGCCGTTGACGTGCGTAATGACGCCGCCGAGCGGCAACCCGGCGGTTTCGGCCGGTCCACCCGCCCGCAGGCCGACGATGACCGCGCCGCGGGTCGTGAGACCGATGCCGTAGCGTGTGCGAAGTTCATCGGTGATCGGCAGGACGGAGATTCCCATCGAAGCGCGGCCAGCGGGAATCGTCGGATCAACCGCCGCCGGAGGATCGAGCGGCGCGGGAATCGGATCGGTGGCGGCCGGTGGAGGCAAGTCGAGGCTCGGCGGCGTGCCGGCCGGCGGCGGCGTGATGCCGGGGGGAGTGAGGGTCGGCGGCAACGTCGCCGGTGGAGGGACCGTATCGATCGCCGCGGGGGGCGAAAGGACGGGGGGGGCGAGCGCTGGCGGATTGTCGGTGGCCGGAGCGCCGGGGCGAGTTCCCAGGGTCAGGTTGACCGTTTCCGCCTTGCCCGCGCGGAGCACAGACAGCTTCAGCTTCGTTCCCGCGAACGACTTGCCGAGGACGGCGTCGAGATCGTCGAGCGAACGGCAAGGTTTGTCGTCGATGGCGGTGATGACATCCCCCGCTTTCAGCCCCGACGCATCGGCGGGCGAGCCTGGGCGAACCAATTGCACCGCCACGCCTTGGCCGAGTTCGGGAGTGTTATCGACCGATGCTCCCAGATAGCCCGATCCCGCCCCAACGGGCGATTCGGCGGCGGCCGCGGCGATGTTTTGCGCGGCGGCCTTGATCTTGCTGCCCAGCTTGCTGAGAGCCTGACCGTGGGCGACGTTCACCAGGCATGCGGTCGCGGCAACGAGAACAAGGGAAAAACGCATCGGAGACTCCTTAAGCAAGGACCATGCCGGGGGAACCGGCCGGAGCGACGGATGGTGAAGTGTAGCGTAAGGGGGGATTGGCATCGCCGAAAACTCGCCACGCCTAGTATTCTGTCCCGTGATGAGCGGTCCCGTCCAGTCGGCACTTTCGATTGCCCCCGCGCAACCGGCCCAAGTGGCCGAGGTTTTGGCCCTCGCCGCGCGGGGGTGGCCGCTGGACGAACGGGCCGGTCAATTGCGAGTGGTGGCCGACCTGCTGAAATCTGCCGCTGGCGACCATGTGCATTTGCTGGGTGCCTGGCGGGGGAAGTCGCTGGTCGGGGCGATCGTAGCCCAAACGCTTGCCGGTCGGGCGGCGGTCGTTTGGCCGCCGACAATCTTGGCGAACGAATCTGCCGCGACGGGCGGCGAATTGTTCGCCGCGCTCCATCAGCGGTTGGTCGCGGCAGGAGCGGTCCTGGTTCAAGCCTTGCTGCCCAGCGTCATTGAGGAGGGAGCCCAAGCGCTGATGCTTAATGGCTATCTGCACGCTGGCGATTTGCGGCATCTGTGGGCCGATGCGGCGGTTTTTCCCCGCGAATCCCCCGATCTGCCGTTTGCCTTGGAGGCTTGGTCGCCAGCCAACAACGGGCGACTTGTCCAGGTGGTCGAGGCGACCTATCGGGGCTCCCTCGATTGCCCGGTGCTCGATGGCTTACGCGAGGTGGGCGATGTTCTGGCAGGCTACCAGGCGGTTGGCGAATTCCGAGCCGAGAACTGGCTGATCGTGCGGGAGGGGGGGGCCGATGTCGGTTGTTTGCTGCTGGCGAGGCATTCCGCACAAAACCAATTGGAGATTGTGTATTTGGGGCTCGCTCCCCAGGTTCGAGGCTGCGGCTGGGGCTATCTCCTCACGCGACACGCCCAGTGGATCGCCCAAAAAGCCGGCCACGAGCGGCTTGTCTTGGCGGTCGATGCGGCCAACCGCCCGGCGATCGCGGCCTACGAACGGGCCGGTCTGGTCGCTTGGGGAGCGCGCAGCGTCTTTGTTCGTTCGCTCACAAAATGACGCAAGCCCTTGTCAATTCATCGTTTGTGACCAGCGACCGAACTCGACCACGGCAGCGGCCAGAAGGGGGCGACACTTTTTCCACGCCCCGCCAAGTTCGCAACAGAATTCATAAAGAGTTTGCCGGCGGCGATTTCTCCGGCGAATGGCGGGTTTTTGAGCGCGGCGTGAATGGGGGATGAAGAAATCTTGGTGGGCCGCGCCGCGGGCGGTTTGACACGGACGCTAGCACGGCTATACTCCCGACCTGTCACCGACATCCAGCGAGGCGGTTCCTCTCCGTCTCCGACGTGTCGATGCCGTGGGCCGCCTCGGGTCACGCATCGGCAAAATTGCCCCAGGACTCTTGCGCTAGGAGTGCGCGCAGCGGATGCGAGCGAACGTGGCCACCGACGATAGGGAGATCGTGTCGGCAGTGCGGGCAGCACTGACCGCCAGGGTCGGCAACGAGCGGATGGCGCTTTGGTTTGGCCGCGGTGCTGAGCTGCGAGTGACTGGCGCGACGCTCGAAGTCCGCCTGGGGGAAAGTTTTCGCCTAGAGTTCGTCCAGCGTTCGTTTCGGGCCGACCTGATCGCCGCCGCACGGACCATTTTGGGAGAGCAGGGGGAAGTCGCTTTCGTGCTCGATGCCGCGCTGGCGGCCGCTGCGACCAAGCAACCTTTGCTCAAGGTCTTTGCCGCCGATAGCCCGCCGGAAGCGACCGAGTCCACCCCCGCTGAAGCGCCCCCCGCCGCTGCCCCCCCCAAAAACCGCCGACAATTCGCCAACCTGGACGACTTCGTCGCCGGCCCGGGAAGTCAAGTCGCCCTCGCCGCCGCTCACACCGCCATCCAGCAGCCCGGAACCTATTCGCCGGTGACCTTCGCCGGTCCGTCCGGCTGCGGCAAGACACATCTGCTCGAAGGGATCTGGCGGCGTATTCGGACCGGCCCGGGCCAGCGGCGCGTCATCTATCTCACTGCCGAGCAATTCACCAACCAGTTTTTGGAAGCGCTCAAGCATTCAGGCACCCCCAGCTTCCGCCGCAAGTATCGCGACATTGAGACGCTGCTGATCGACGATGTGCAGTTCCTCGCCAATAAGCAATCGACCGTGGTCGAGCTGGTGCATACCATCGACACGCTCGTTCGCGAAGGACGGCAGCTCGTGTTCACGTCCGATCGCCCGCCGAGCGAGCTGCGCGGCCTCGGCCCCGAACTGATTGCCCGCTTGACCGGCGGCCTCGTCTGCTCGATTCAGCTGGCCGACGGCGCGACGCGGCTCGCGATCCTGCGGCAACTGGCCTCCCGCCAGCCGGTGGTGGTGCCCGATGAAGTGCTCACGTGGCTGGCGAGTCAGCTCGCCGGCGACGCGCGGCACCTGACCGGGGCGATGAATCGGCTGGTCGCGACAAGCGCGGCGGTGGGACGGCCCATCGATCTCGATTTCGCGCATGGCGTGCTGGTTGACCTGATTCACGCGACGCGCCGCGCGGTGAGCGTGCCCGAGATTGTCGCGGCGGTGTGCGATGTATTCGGGGTCGGCGCCGAGGATTTGCAATCGAGCAGCAAAGCGCCGGCGGTCGCGCTGCCGCGGATGCTGGTGATGTTTCTGGCCCGCAAATATACTCGCGCTGCCCACAGCCAGATTGGCCGCTCGCTCGGCCGCCGCAGCCACAGCACGGTTGTTTCGGCCCAGCAAAAGGTCGAGGAGTGGATCACCACCGACAAGCAGGTGCCGCTCGGTCACGGGCAATGCACGCTCGCCGATGCCGTTCGTCGCATTGAATCGCGGTTGCGGCTGGGTTAGTAAAGGGCTGCGAAATCGGGCGGGGCACGGGAGGGCGAAGCCCGCCGAGCCGAACCTGCCGCAAGTCACCAAAACAGTGGAGACCACCCCATGATGCGCCGCAGTCGGGCTTTGGCCAAAATTCGCGCGGGGCAGCCCGTGCGGATGTGCAGCTTGGGGCGATTTTCGCCGCCGTTCGTCCGCTGGGCCGCCCATTGCGGGTTCGATTGCATCTGGCTCGATCAAGAGCACAACGCGATGGACCTCCGCGAGTGGCAGGGGCTCTTGGCCCACTTCCACTTGTACGACATCGATTGCCTGTTTCGCGCTCCGACCGCCGAAAAGACCCCGCTCTATCGCTATCTCGAAGAAGGGGCCACCGGCCTCATGATTCCGCTCGTTTCGACCGCCGAACGGGCCCGGCAGCTGGTGCAAGCGGTGAAGTTTCCCCCGCTGGGAGACCGCGGCCTCGACGGCGCGGGAATGGACGCGGATTTCTACGTGAACCGCGCCGCCGGCTATGTGGAGCACGCCAATCGCGAGACGATGCTCGTCGTGCAGGTCGAGACCATCGAAGCCGTGAACAATGCCGACCAAATCGCCGCCGTGCCGGGGGTGGATGGCATTTTCATCGGCCCTGGCGATCTGGGCCTGCGGCTGGCCCACGCACCGAATTGTGGGTTTGATCTGCCCGGGGCGGTCGCGCGGGTGGCCGCCGCCTGCCAGCGCCACGGCAAAGCCTGGGGAATGCCGGCCCGCAACACCGAGCATTTGCGGGAATTGACCGCTCAAGGGGCACAGCTTGCCAATCACGGCAGCGATTTCTTCGCCATGATGAACGAGTTGGAGGCGAAAGGACGCGATTGGGAGAGCATCGTGGGCGGGGCAAATGCCTAAAGAAACTCGCGCCAGCCGCGGGCTTCGAGCGCTTTAACGACCTCGCGAATCGCCTCTTCTTCGTGCTTGCTGGCGACCAGCGTGGCATCGGGCGTATGCACGACAACACAGTCGGCAAGGCCGAGCGTCACGACCAGATGCTCCGCCGTGGTGCGGATGATCGAGCCGGTCGTCCGAATCCCCAGGTGCTTGCCAACCGCGGTGTTTTTCTGTTCGTCTTGGCCCAGCGAGCGGGCCAGCGATTGCCAGCTCCCCACGTCGTCCCAGGAAAACGGAGCTTCGATCATCACCACCGGCTGGTAGTGCTCCATCACGGCGAAGTCGATCGACTTCCCCCGAATCGCGGTGAATTCGCGGTCGAGCGTCTCGCCAAGTACCGGCGTGCCGAGGGAGCGGCCAATTGCTTGCAAATGGGCATGCATCTGCGGCTCGAAGCGGGCGAGGGCCGACAGGATCGTCGCCGCTCGCCAGACAAAGATGCCACTGTTCCAGTAGAAAGTGCCTGCCGCGAGATACTCCTCGGCGACGCTGCGGGCCGGCTTTTCGCGAAAGCGCTGCACGGCGAAGGTTGGCGCGGCGGTTGCGCCAGTGGCATTCTCCGCCGCGCTAACTGCCGCCCCACGCTCGATATAGCCAAACGACTCCGCCGCAAAATGCGGCGCGATGCCGAAGGTGACGATTCGCTCCGGCGCGGCATCGACCAGCGCGACCGCCTGGGCAATCGCCCGTTGGAATGCATCGCTCGGCTCGATCAGATGATCGGCCGGCATGACGACCAGCGTCGCGTCGGGGTCTTCGTGCAGCGCCAGCAAGGCAGAAAGGCCGACGGCGGGGGCGGTGTCGCGCTTGCACGGCTCGCCGACGATCCGCTCGCGGGCCAGTTGCGGCAGTTGCTCGGCGATCGGCTCGACGAGGGCGCGATTCGTGATCACCCATTGCCGCTCGGCCGGCACGAGGCTGCCGAGCCGGTCGAAAGTCGCCTGAATCATCGTCCGCCCGCCGGCCAGATCGAGCAATTGCTTGGGGCGGGCATTGCGGCTGAGGGGCCAAAATCGGGTGCCGCTTCCTCCGGCCATGACAACGGCGTGCAGCATCGGCTAATCCTTGGTTGGCGGGGGTTGTGGTCCGGTCGGCGAGAAATAGGTGGGCTCGCCGACTACGAGCAGGCTGCCAGCCATTCGCGTGCGGATTTCGTCGGGACCGGCGGCCCACAACGGATTGATCTCCACCGGCACGTCGTCCGCAATGTTCGCCCCCGCCGCGCGCAGCCAGCGACGATGCAAGGCAATCATTGCCGCGCGGGCCGAACGCGGATTGTCCGTCGCGTCGCTGTCGCTATTTTTGACCGGCGCGAACGCCTCGGCCGGATCGACCTCGACCACCAACGCTCGCTCGGCCAGCGGCAGCAGGTCGAAAATGAATCGCTCGAAGCGGACGGCGTTCGGCTGGTTCGGCTCAACAAGCTGGCCGCTGGCATCGAGGCAAGGAACCTTCTTCCGCGCCGCGTGGAACGGCAAGGCATCGGGCCGGGCGGCCGCCGCGGCGAGAAAATCGACATCAAATACGTGGACCGCCAGATTGCCGGCCCACAGCTTGAGTGTGCCGTCGGGGTTCGTTTGCCGAGCGAACCTTTCGGGGAGATCGCTATATTCGATCATCTGCACCCGGCCGTCGATGGAAACGACATTCCCCACCCGCTCCAGCGGCTGGCGCTTGCGAACCACCTGCGTGGTCAGCTCCGATTCGGCGAGCACATGGCTGCCGAGCAAAAGCTCGTCGCAGACTTGCGTCAGCGGGTTGTCGATTTGCCCGTAGAAAAAGGTGGTAATTCCGCGCCGCTGGGCATCGGCCAGGCAGCCACTTTTGGCGAGTGCCGAGAGCATGCCGCCATGACCGTCGGGTCCCAAAAACAGCGAGCCGGGCGATTCGAGCAAGATTCGCCGCCACTCGGAATCGAGGGCCCACATCGTCGCCTGGCAAAAGATCGCCAGGTCGCTTGGCGGCAGGCCGAAGTTGCCATGCTCGGCCAAGAACCGCCGCGTCGGGGCGTCGGTCGCGGGGCTCGTCATGATGTACAGCGGGATCGGCTGGCCATGTCGCCGGCTGGCGGCACGAAGCTGGTCGATGAGAATCTGGAACAAGGGTCGCTGCGAGAGGGGCCCGATCGGGAGCATCCCCTTGGGCTGATCGAAGCCGAGCCTGGTCCCCAAGCCGCCGGCGACGAGGATCATGCCGACTTGCCCCGCTTGCAGCAGCTTGGCTCCCGCGGCACGCGCCGCATCTTGGCGGAACGGCACGCCGCCCCCATCGAGCCGCATCGCGGGGGGAGGCTCGGCACGCGCGGCGAGATTCGCCCAGTGCGAGGTTTGATCTTCGCCGGCCGCTGCGGCGGCATGTTGGCGCTGCAGTTGTCGCAGCACTTCGCCGTCGATCCGCTCAATCTGGCGGGCCAGCTCGTCTTGCTCGGCGGAACTGAGGCGATCCCAAAACGCCAGCAAATGCTCTTGCCCCAGCGGAGCGAGCTTGCCCAGCAGGCTTTGCTTAAGAGTGGCGGAATCGAGCGGCGCGGCCATGCGAAAGCATCCTGAAGCTAAAAAATCCAGCCGCGGACCCACGCATAGGCCAGCCAGCAGAGCACGGGAAACAGCAAAAACACGGCGGCGTAGGTGAAGATCGTCGTCCAGGCGTGTCGGGGCCAACGTGCCATGTCGCTGCCGGCGGGGGGCTGAGGGGGAGACTGCACCGCTCGTGGCGGCTAGTGGTAACATAGCGTGAGCGGGGAAACTGGCCAATTGCACCTAACGGGCGAGGGAGCGATGCTGCGCGGCATTCTTAGCGTTGTTTTGGTGGGGTTGATCGGCGGGGCGACCGCGGCCCGGGGCGACGATCTTCCCTTAATCGGCGAGACGGTCGTACATTTTGCCACCCCGGCGGAAGGGGTGGCGATTCTGACGGCCGACGACGACTTCACGCGCTCACTGAGCAGGTTCGATTTGCAGGTTCGCCTGAAAAATGGGGGCGAAGTTTCGCTCGATCAGTGGCGCAAGTTTGTTGCCGGCGAGGTTTTGACCTGGACCCCCGAAAACGAACGTCCCGTCCGCGAAGCGCTCGAACGGCTCCGCCTGCGGCTCGGAAAATATCGCTTGCCGCTGCCAGGGCGAATTTCGCTTGTGCATACGTCCGGCCGCGAAGAGAGCAACGCCGCTTATACTCGCGGCCAGGCGATCATTCTGCCCGAAAAGGTGCTGGCCTACGCCCCGACGCAGCTCGACCGCCTGCTCGTTCACGAACTGTTTCATGTGCTCAGCCGCAACAATCCGGCGCTGCGGCGCGATCTGTACGCGCTCATCGGCTTCAAGCTGCTGCCGCCGCTGGAGATGCCGGCCGACCTGGTGGACCGGCGAATCACCAATCCCGATGCCCCGCTGGTCGATGCCTACATCGAAGTCAAGGGAGATGCCGGCAAGTTCCTCGGCGCGCCGGTGCTCTATTCGAGCGCGAAGCAGTTTGACGCCGAGAAAAAAGGTTCGCTCTTCAGCTATCTCACCTTTCGCCTCTTGGTGATTCACCAGGTGGGAAGCGCCTGGCAGCCGCTGCTGACCGAGGCGGGGCAATCGGTGGTGATCGACCCCCGCAAGCTGCCGAGCTATCTCGACCAGATTGGCCGCAACACGAACTACGTCATTCATCCCGACGAAATCCTGGCCGACAATTTCGTCCATCTAGTGCTGGAAGACAAAGAGCTGAATACGCCGCGGATCGTGGACGAAATGCGGCGGCTGATGGCGAAGTGAGCGGTGGCGAACGGCCTAGCGCGGCGGCGCGGCGGGGCGAATCGCGTTGGTTGGCGGCGTGGCGGGCGCTGGCATCGGTGTCGGTGGAGGGCGATCGTCGCCAAATTGGCCGATTCCCTCGTACACTCCGGCTGCGGCGAACAGCACCAGGGCGAAGACCAGCACGATTTTGGACCGCCAGGTGTTGCGCCCCTCGGTCGGCAGCTCGTGCCGCGAGTTCAGCACCAAGAGCGTGATCGCCAGCACGGGGATGAACAGCGCCCCGACAATCGCATAAATCTTTTGCATCTCGACAAAGTTGAACCACAGGCCGATTGCCGGAATCGTGGCCAAAGCCAGTTGAAATGCGAGGTAGGGGGGCGAGCGGGTCGCGACTTTGTCGGCCGTTCCATCGCCGTGCCAAAGCAATCGCCACGCGTCGGCAAATAAGAACGGCACGCTCTGCCAAACGCCCAGCATCGACGAATAGACCGCCGCCCAGGCTCCGACGATGAATCCCCACCGCGCCACGGGTCCAAGCGACGGCAAGCGCTGCTCGATTTGGCGGCCCAGATCGATAATGAAGCGCGTTCCTTTTGCCGGGTCGCCCTGGAGGTCCAAAAGCTGGCTGCCGATGATGACCATCCCCAGGCCAAAGAGGGCAGTCATTGCATAACCAGATGCGAGATCCCAGCGGCAGATGCGCAGTTCCGCCAGGCCCGAGCGGCCGCCATCTCGAATCCAATAGCCGTAGCTCAGCACGGTAACGGTGCCGCCGATGCCCCCCATGAGGGCGAGCGTCCAGCTCAAGCCTTCGCCATCGAGGTCCGGAATTCGGGGCACGAACAAGCCCGTCAGAACCTTCGGCCAATTCGGGCCGATGGCGATGGCGGTGCCGACGACGATGACGAACATCACCCCGACGAGGCCGCTCATGATTCGCTCGAACCAGCGAAAGCCACCCAGGTGAATCAGCAGCACCGTCAGCCCGCTTTGCGCGATGCCAAAGACGATTTTCCCCCGTGCCGGGTCGGCGAAGGCGGGAACCAGCGCGCTCGCCGCGACGCCGCAGGCGCTCATCAGGGCCGAAGCGACGAAATAGCTCCAGAAGACGAGGTAAGCCAAGAACAAGACCATCGCCCAGCGACCAAAATGCCGGGCCACCCCTTCGAGCAGCGGCGTTCCGGTGGCCAATTGCCAGCGGGCCAGCCCCTCGTTCACGGTGAATTTGAGTACCGCGCCAAGGACGACCGCCCACAAAATGGCGACCCCCAGCTTGCTGCCGGTGAACGCGCCGGTGGCCAGATCTCCCGCCCCCACCCCCGTCGCGGCGACGATCATGCCGGGGCCGACAATCGCCAACACGCTGGGCAACTTCCGCGGGGGGGAGCCGGTAGTGTTCATGCGAGCTTGCCGCTGTCTTCGTCTACTGGCCTGTCGTGCGGAATCGGCAGGCGGAAGGAAACTCGCGTCCCTTCGCCGGGGCGGCTTTGGATTTCGCAATCTCCCCCCAAGAGGCGCACTCGCTCCGTCATGCCGAGCAGGCCAAAACCGCGCCGCCAGGCGGACGGAACATCGAACCCGCTGCCGAAATCGCGCACCTCGACCAGGAGCTCGAAGCCGTCGCGGCGGACCTGAATCGTGATCCGGTCGGTGCCGCTGTATTTGCGGGCGTTGTTCAGCGCCTCTTGCACCACGCGATAGACGGTCATTTCGACCGGCTGCGGCAGGCGGCCCAAATTGGGGTCGCAATCGAACTCGATGGCGATTCCCGAACTGGCGAATTGCCCCAGCAAATCGTCGATCGCGGCGGCTACCCCCATGCCGTCGAGCGCCGCCGGGCGAATGCCGCGGATGACGCGGCGGCCATCTTCAATCCCCTTGCGCAGGCTATTGATCGCCAGATCGACCGACGACGTGCCGTCGGTCGGCGGATGCTTGCGTTGATGCGATTCGAGAAACATGAGCGCTCCGACGGCATATTGGATGAGGCCGTCGTGGAATTCGTGGCAGATGAATTGCTTTTCGTTTTCCTGCACGTGAATCAGGTTGCGGAGCAATTCCTGCTCGGTGCGGAGGGCCTGTTCCGATCGTTTGAGGTCGGTGATCTCGACGGCGATGCCGTTGACGTATTTTCGGCCCGCGCGATCTTGCGACAGGAACTTGGTGCTGAACCAATAGCGCCGCTGACCGGCGCGGCCGGTTTCTTCGATCACTTGGATCGCCATGCCGGTGTCGCGGACGACGCAGTCGTTGGCCCGGAATTTCTCGGCGATTTCGGCGGGCCAGATTTCAAAATCGGTCTTGCCGGCGCATTCCTCGAGCCGCATCCCGAGCTGCCAATCGCAGGCCCGGTTGAGATAGACGTATTTGCCGTCGATGTCCTTGGCCCAGGCAATGGCGGGGCTGTGGTTCATGAAGGCGTGAAACCGCTCTTCCGCCTCGTGCAAGGCTTCATCCTGCAGTTTCTGCTCCGTTACGTCGCGAGCCGCCGCGATGACGACCCCCGATTCCGGCTCCACGGTGGCATTCCAAGCGAGCCAGTGATAGGCCCCCGCTTTGTCGCGATAGCGGTTCTCGAAGCGAATCGTCTGGTGCTTGCCCGTTTGGAGTAGCTCGGCTTCGCGGAGGGTGGCGGCGAGGTCCTCCGGATGAACGAAGGCGGTATAGGGCTGCTGCGTCAGTTCGTCGCTTGACCAGCCGAGGGTGCGGGTCCAAGCGCCGTTGACCCGCGTAAAATAGCCCCGCTGGTCGGCCAGGCAGAGCAGTTCGTTGCTGAATTCGAAGAAGTCGAACATGGGAATGGGCCGCGCGCTCGGCGCGACGCCCCATCCGGCGCTTGCCGAGCGATTCCCCGCGGCGAGCGGAATTCTAGCACGAAGAGGCCGCGCTCAGGCTATCGCGGCCGTGAGTCGCCGGTCGCTCCGGCAGCCACCGGCTGATTTGGCTCGTGACCGCAGCCGAGCAGATAGTGGTCTCCCTGCCCCAATTGCCAACGGACAACCGCTTGAATTACCACGTTTTTCGCGGCGTCGAGCACGAATTGCACCCGCTCTCCCAGGTTGGCCGGGCGGGTGGTTTGCAGGCAAAAGCCCCCGGTCGAATAGTTCTGCAGCCGGGCCCATTCGGGATTCATCGCATTCCCCCCCGCCCGCAAAATCGGGACACGGCAATGGTCTTCATCACGGGTCGCCTCGCGCCGCTCCAGCTTACCTCCGGCCGCCAGGTGGCTCATGATTCCCTCCGGAATAGCCGGCGACAACCGGCAGCCGACGACGCTCTCCTCCGCTTTTTCGGGCGAGATCCAGCAGACGGTCGCCAGGGTGTGCAGTTCCATCGCCAGTCGCTCGATGCTCACCTTGACCCGCAGCTTGCGGCCAATCGGCAGCAGCTTGGGAACCGCCAGCTTCGCGCCGCGCGACGACAAATTCATCAGCTTGCCCACCAGCAAGAGGGGCGAATCGCGGTGGCCATCCGGCTCGACGGTGACATTCACCTCTTGCCGGCCATCCAGGTCAAAACGGGGTTCCAGGCGGTCAATGAGCGAGGGCATGCGACGAAACTCCGGCGTGGGGGCATCGGGGGGCAAGCAAGTTTAGGTCACGGCGGCCGCATTCCCTGGCCAGCGAGATGGCTCGCACGATTGACACAATCGGCATTACCGGTGGAATTGGCCAAAGGTGGCTGAAACTCCGTGGCCGCGAATTCGTTCCCCCCGCTAGTGGCGACCAACGCACGGGGGGCGTATCGTGAAGAGAGGGAGATCGGCACATGCGACGGTGGGCAGTCTTGGCGATGAGCGTCGTGGCGGCGCTCGCTGTCAGCTCGGACGGCGGCGAGGGGCACTGGGCCTACGTCGCGCCGGTCCGGCCACCGATTCCCGCGGTCTCCCCCGGCGAGGAGCCGCGCGACCCGGTCGATGCCTTTCTCTTGGCCCGGCTGCGCAAGGAAGGGCTGGCCCCCGCGCCGGTGGCGGATCGGCAAACGCTGGTCCGCCGGGCTGCGCTCGTGCTGACTGGCTTGCCGCCGACACCCGACGAAGCGCGGGCTTTCGCCAGCGATCACGCGCCCGATGCCTACGAACGGCTGGTTGATCGGTTGCTCGCTTCGCCCCGCTATGGCGAACGGATGGCCGCCCCTTGGCTCGATCTGGCCCGCTATGCCGATACGCACGGCTATCACAGCGACAGCGAGCGAACGATGTGGCGGTGGCGCGATTGGGTCATCGAGGCCCTGAATGCCGGGATGCCCTTCGACCAATTCACCATCGAGCAGCTCGCCGGCGATTTGCTGCCGGATGCGACGCGCGAGCAGCGGATTGCCACCGGCTTTCATCGCAATCACATGCTGAACGACGAAAACGGCGCGATTCCGGAGGAGTTTTTGACGGAGTCGATCGTCGATCGAGTCTCCACGACCGGCGCGGTGTGGCTCGGGCAATCGCTGCTCTGCGCCCGCTGCCACGACCACAAGTACGATCCGTTCACGCAGCGCGATTTTTACCGGCTGTATGCCTATTTTAACGCCGTCCCCGAAAATGGCCTCGGCGGCAAAACGGGCAACTCCCCGCCGACGATTCTCGCCCCGACGCGCCTGCAACAGGCGGAGCTCGACGCGCTCGCAGCCACGATTCGTCGCCTCGACCAGCGCCTGGCCGAGCGGGCCGCCGCTTCGACCAGCGACCAGGCGGCGTGGGAACGCGCGCTTGGTGGCCAGTCCGGCGGACTGCGAAAGATGCCCGCCGACGCGGTCGCGCGGTTCGCTTTCGACGAAACCACCGGCAACCGGGCTGCCAACGGGATCGATGCCGCCAGGCCAGGCTTCATCAAGCCGGCGGCCCAGTGGGTAGGGGGGAAGTTTGGTAACGCCCTGCTGGCGAATGGGCAAACGCAGGTCGAAATTCCTGGCCTGCCGAAATGGGACCGGAGCGATTCGTTTGCCGTCTCGGCCTGGGTGCTGCCGACGACGGCGGATCGGATGGGAATCATCGGCAGCGTGGACGAGGCCCAATCGCGCCGCGGCTGGGAGCTGGGCCTTTCGCGCGGCAAGCCGCTGGTTCGCCTGACCCATGCCGAGGGGACCGACGAAATCGTGGTGGAAGCGACCGAGCCGCTGGCGCAGTCGAAGTGGCAGCATGTCGCGGCGACTTATGACGGGTCTGGCCAGGCTGCGGGAGTGGCGATTTATGTCGGTGGGGTGCCGCGAAAGCTGAAGATTATCGCCGACACGCTGCGGGGACACATTCAGGGAGATCAGCCCCTGACGATTGGCCGCGGCGACACGCAGGGCCATTTTCGCGGCCTGATCGACGAAGTGCAGCTCTTTCGCCGCGTCCTGTCTCCCGCCGAGGCGGCCGTGCTGGCGGGTGGCGATCCGCTGCAAGAGGTGCTGGCGGTCCCCGCCGAGCGCCGCACTGCCTCGCAGGCGGCACTCGTTCGCCAGCACTACCTGGAAAATCACGATCCGATTTACCAGGCGGCGTTTGCCGAGCTGGCGGCCACCCGCCGCCGCGAGCAGCACCTGCTCGAAACGGCCCCGACCACGATGGTGATGCAGGATTTGCCCCAGCCGCGCGACACGTTTCTCCTAACTCGCGGTCAATACGACGAGCGGGGAGAGCGTATCACCGCCGGGACTCCGGCCAGTTTGCCGGCACTGGACGGCGACTTGCTGGGCAATCGCCTGGGGCTGGCGCGGTGGCTGGTCGATCCGTGCAATCCGTTGACGGGGCGAGTCGCGGCGAGCCGGGCCTGGCAAACGATCTTTGGGGCGGGGCTCGTCCGCACGCCCGAAGACTTTGGCACTCGCGGCCAGCGGCCGACCCACCCGGAACTGCTCGATTGGCTGGCGCGTGATCTGACCGACCGAGGGTGGGACATCAAGCGTTTGCATCGCCGACTGGTGACTTCGGCCGCGTTTCGCCAATCGAGCCGGATGACGCCCGAGCTTATCGCCCGCGATCCGGCCAACCTGCTCTGGGCGCGCGGGCCAAGGCACCGGCTGCCGGCCGAGACGCTGCGCGATCAGGCGCTCGCCGCCGCCGGTCTGCTCGATGGCCGACTCGGCGGGGCGAGCGTTCGCCCGTATCAACCGGCCGAGTTGTGGAAAGAGCTGGCGTACGACCCGAGCGAATACTCGGCGCAGGTATTCGTGCCGAGCCACGGGGCCGATCTCTATCGCCGCAGCCTCTACACCTTTTGGAAGCGGGCCGCTCCGCCGCCGAACTTGGCGCTGTTCGATGCTCCGGACCGCGAAACCTGCACCCCCCAGCGCGGGACGAGCAATTCGCCACTCTTGGCCCTGGTGCTGCTGAACGACACGACCTTTGTCGAAGCGGCTCGGAAACTGGCCGAGCGGGCGATGTTCGCGACCCAGCCCAGTATCGCGGCTCGGATCGATTACCTGTTTGCGAACGTCCTCGCCCGCCAGCCATCCGCTGCCGAGCGGTTGCTGTTGGGCGAGCAATTCGGGGCGGAACTGGCCGAGTTTCGCCGCCATCCGGCCGCCGCCGGCAAGCTGCTGGGGGTGGGAGAGTCGCCCGTGGCCGCGAACCTGGACCCGGTCGAACTGGCCGCCTGGACCATCGTGGCCGATACGATCTTGAATCTCGACGAAACCGTGACGCTTCGCTGAGGCGATCGCGAACTCGCAGCGTTAGCCAGAGAAGCTCGCGTCGTCAGAAGAATCACCCCTGGCTCGCGCAGCGGGTTAGTATCCCTTGCTTGCGCTGCAGGCTTGTGTGGATCCCACTGGCTGGCGCGGCGGGCTTGTATGATCTGGACTCAGCCGATCACCTGGGCGGCGGCGGCGATGAGTGCGTCGGCATCGGTGGAGGTGGGGGCTTCGGCGATGATCCGGACGATTGGCTCGGTGTTGCTGCCGCGGACGATCAGCCAGCGGTCAGGCCAATCGAGCCGCAAGCCATCGAGTCGGTCGGGCCGGGCTTTCGCGAAGTGGCTCTGCAGGCGGTCGAGCGTGCCCGCGAGCCTTTCCGGTGCTAGTCGCACCGCCAGCTTGCGGATCTCGTAGCGCGGCAATTCCGCCGCCAGCTCGCTCACCTTTTTCCCGCGGCTGGCCATTGCCGCCAGAATCAGTCCCATGCCGACGAAGCTGTCGCGCACGAGGCCGACGCGCGGATCAATCGGGCCACCATTCCCTTCGCCCCCGAACACCGCCCCGCCGGCGAGCATTTGATCGACCACGTTCGCTTCGCCGACGGCGGACCGCTGGAAGGGGATGCGGTACTTCGTCCCCAAATCTTCGGCCATGCGGCTGGTGGCGCAGTTGGTCACGATCGGCCCCGGCCGCTGGCGGAGTACATGGTCGAGGCAGAGGGCGAGCGTGTATTCCTCGCCGATGTAACGCCCCGTCTCGTCGATCACCGCCAGCCGGTCGGCATCGGGGTCTTGGCAAAAGCCGATGTCCGCGCCGGCGGCGACAACCCGCTCGCGGACTCCCGCCAGGTTGTCGGCGGTTGGCTCCGGGGGATGCTCGAACCGGCCGGTTGGACTTTCCCCCAGCAGCGTCATTTCGCACCCCAGATCGGCCAGCAGTTGCCGGCCGAGGATGCTTCCCGCGCCGGCATTGCTGTCGAGCAGGACGCGAAACTTTCGCCTTCGAATCGGCTCGACCGCGATGGTCGCCAGCACGCGGCGCAGGTGCTCGGCCGTGGTATCGGCCAGCGCGCGGACCGTGCCAACTAGATCGTGGCTGGCCCAATTGGCGACCGGTGCGCGATAGCGGTCGAGCACCGGCTGCCCAGCGGCGGCGGGCAAAACTCGCCCGGCGGCGGAGAAGAGCTTGAGACCGTTGTATGGCGGCGGATTGTGGCTGGCCGAGATTTGCACGCCCCCCGCCGCCCGCTCGGACTGCACCAGGATGCCGACGGTGGGCGTCGCGGCGATGCCGGCGTCGAGTACGTCGCGCCCCGCGGCGAGCAGCGTGCCGCGAACGAATTCGGCGAGCATCGGCCCGGTCGTTCGGCCATCGCGACTGACAACGACTGGCCCCGGCGGCAAGGTTTGGGCGAAGGCGGCGACATACCGCGTCGCCACGTCGGGCGTCAGGCTCTCGCCCACGACGCCCCGCAAGCCCGAAACACTGATAATGGGGTCCGGCACGGCGGGTCTCACTGGGGTAAACTGCGGGTCGGCACAAAGCTGCCTCAATCGTACCTCATTCCCGGATTTTGCCCGATGATGCAATGGCTGTTTTGGAAACCGCGGGCCGACCTGAAGCTGACCCCCGCCGAAGTGGTCCGCGAGCTGATCTGGGGGGAAGATGTCGAGGGGCTCGTCGATTTGCCGATCAAGGAGATCATCGAGCGGCTGAAGGGGGCGTTTGGGGGGCGCGAGACGCCGGGCCTGCTCACGATTCCGCTCGCCGGTGGCCCGTGCGAGATCCACTGGTCATGGCAGCACGTGCGGGCCGCCTGCGCGGCGTTTTCGCCGGAAGAAAAGCAGCGGCTGACGGAGATTTTAGGGGAGTTTGGCTGCTTGCCGCATGAAGCTAGTTGAACGCCCGCCATGACCGACTTCGAGTTTCACCGCGTCGCGACGAACGGCATCACGTTGCATGTCGCGCAGGCGGGGCCGAGAGATGGCAAGCTGATTGTGCTGCTGCATGGCTTTCCGGAATTCTGGTACGAGTGGCGGCGGCAGATTCCGGCGCTGGCGGCAGCCGGTTTTCGCGTTTGGGCACCCGATCAGCGAGGCTACAACACCAGCGATAAACCGCTGCGGGTGCGCGATTATCGGCTCGACCTGCTGGCGGACGACGTGGCGGGGCTGATTGCCGCTGCCGGCCGCGAGCGGGCCGTCGTCGTCGGGCACGATTGGGGTGGGGCGGCGGCCTGGTGGACGGCGGTTCGGCATCCGGATCGGGTCGAGCGGCTGGCGATTCTGAATGTGCCGCATCCCGTGGTCATGCGGCACAAGCTGCGGACCAGCCCGCGGCAACTGCTGCGCAGCTGGTACATGTTTATGTTTCAGTTGCCCTGGCTGCCGGAATGGGGAGCGCGGCGCGGCAACTGGCGCGATGTCGTCGCCAAGCTGCGCGCCACGAGCAATCCCGGCAGCTTCACGGACGCCGATTTCGACGAGTATCGCGCAGCGTGGTCTCGGCCGGGTGCCTACACCGCGATGCTCAACTGGTATCGGGCGATGTTTCGCCACGGGGTGACGGCTCCCGAATCGATTCGCATCGCCGCGCCGACCCTGCTTTTGTGGGGAGTTCGCGACGCCTTCATTGGCCGTGAGGCGGCAGACGAAAGCATTGCCCTGTGCGACCGCGGCGAGCTGGCCTTCTTCGACGACGCCACCCACTGGCTGCCGCACGATCAGCCCGACGAAGTGAACCGGCGACTAGTTGCGTTTGCGAGCGGG
>JANRLS010000103.1:0-3942 GCA_033762315.1 Pirellulaceae bacterium | reverse complement strand
AGGGGGGGCGTCAGCTTAGTCGGCCCGGTGCTGCAAGGGCTGGGTCTCGCGCTGCTTTTGGCGATTCTGGCTCTGCTCGCCTATCTCGTCATCAAGGCGTTCCTTAAAAACGAAACGACGGAGACCATGGTCTCGCGAGTGATCGAAACCTCGCGCGACGTGGACCGCGTCCAGGCCCTGCCGTTTCAGTTGCGCAGGGCCACGGGCGATTTTCTGGCCGAGGCTCGCCGGCTGTACGAGGCGGGGAACTATTCCGAAGCGATCATCTATCTCTTTAGTCACCAGCTCGTCGCGCTGGACCGGCAGCACGTGATTCGCCTCGCCAAAGGAAAAACGAATCGCCAGTACGTGCGTGAAACCCGCCAGCGCCCGGTGCTGCGCGAAATTCTCGAACGGACGATGGTCGCCTTCGAGGATGTCTTTTTCGGTCATCACGAACTGTCACGCGAGCGGTTCGAGGCCTGTTGGCAGCGGATCGACGAATTCCAGGCCCAGCTTGACCAACTGGAGCGCGCCGCCGCATGAGCACCGCCACGGCCGACACACCGACCCTCGTCGCGGCAGCGACTCGCCGCGCGCCGCTCTTAGTCTGGCTCGCCGGCGGGCTCTGCGCGGCCCTGTTGCTGGTCGCTGCCGGCTGGTGGCTTACGAGCCCGAAGTCGGAGACGCTTCCGGTCGCCTATGGCCGCCGCCGCGGCGCGGAAGCGGCCCGCAGCGTCAACGGCACCAGCGTCCTCAGCGAGCTGTTTCGCCAGGCGGGGCACCGCACCAGTTCGTTCAACCGCCTCTCGCCCAAGCTCGACAAAACCGACGCCATCGTCTGGTTTCCCGACGACTTCAAGCCGCCGACCAAGGAGCAGCGCGAGTTTCTCGAAGGGTGGCTCGCCGCCGAACCGGGGCGGACCGTGATCTATGTCGGCCGCGATTACGACGCCGCCGTCGCCTATTGGGAGCGCTATCAGCCTGTCCCCAATAGTCCCGCCACCCCTGAAAACGACGAGCTGACGCGGCAACTGGCCCGCGCCCAGGCGGCCCAGGCCACGCGGCGGATGCAAATGCCTCCTGACGGCTATGCCCGCTGGTTCACCGCCGAACGTGATAAGCCCCCTCGCGCCGCCAACAAGCTGGCCGGCCCGTGGGCGGAGGGAATCGACGAGAAGAAAGCCGACATTCGCCTGGCGGGACGGCTCGATGTGCCAGTTGAAAGCGATGTCACGAATGTCGATCCCCCCTTGCCGACCAAGATCGAGGTGTTGCTTTCGTCGGCGGGGGATCCGCTGGCGACTCGCGTGACCGACGACGCCTGGCCCGGTAGCCAGCTCATCGTGCTCGGCAGCGGGGCCTTTGTGCTCAATTATCCGCTCGTCAATCACGAGCATCGCAAACTGGCAGGCAAGCTGATCGCCGAGTTGGGACCGGAATCGAAGCGCGTCGTGTTTCTCGAAAGCGGGCCGGGGGGGCCGCCGATTCTGGAAAAAGAGCCGACCGCCGATGATTCGTCGGCCTTCGCGTTTTTGCGGGTCTTTCCGCTCAACGCGATTGTCGTCCACCTGACGATTCTGGGCGTGATCTTCTGCCTCGCGCGGTCTCCCATTTTTGGCCGGCCGCGTGATTTGCCCCCCGAGCCGGCCGCTGATTTTGGCAAACACGTGTCGGCCCTCGGAGAGCTACTGGCCCGCTCCGGCGACCGCAACTATGCTCAATCCCGCCTGGAACAATACCGCGGCCTCGCCAAGCGGGATTCCGGCAAATCGCACCTGAAATCCAAATAAGAATGTCCACGTCGAACTATCCGAGCCCGGTCCCCGGCACCATTGAATTCACTTGCACCAGTTGCGGGCGGACGCTCAAAGTCGCCGCCAATGCCGCAGGCAAGCGCGCCTCGTGCCCCCAGTGCAACACCATCGTGCAAGTGCCGCTGGCATCGCAGCCGGCCGCCGCGCCGGCCCAATTCGGCGCTCCGCCCGATGGCCATGCCGCGGCCCCCGCGTGGAATTCCGCCCCCCAGCCCCAGCCCCAGCCGCAATTCGCTCCGCCCCCGGCCTACGGTCAGCCGCAATTCCAGCCGCCGCAATTCGCCGGTCCCCAGCAGTTTGCCCCGCCGCCGCAACAGGCGCCGCCACAGCCCGCCTTCCGTCCGCAGCCCGCGCCGCAACCCGCCGCCACGCCGCAACTTCGTCCACAGGTGGCCCCCGGCCAGGAAACCCCCACCAAGCAGCTGTTCGACAAGATCACCGCCGAAATCGCCAAGATTTATGTCGGTCAAGATGAATTGGTGCTCGGCGCGCTCGTCGCACTTTTTTCGAGCGGGCATGTACTCATCGAAAGCGTGCCGGGCCTGGGGAAGACACTGTTCGTGCGCACTCTCGGCCGCGTGCTTGGCTTGCAATTTGGACGCATCCAATTCACCGCCGACCTGATGCCCTCGGACGTGACTGGCGCGCCGGTCCTCGACATGCAGACGCAGGACTTCCGCTTTCGCCCCGGGCCGATCTTCACGCAGCTTTTGCTGGCCGACGAAATCAACCGCGCCCCGGCCAAAACGCACGCCGCCCTGCTCGAAATCATGCAGGAGTATCGTGTCACCGTCGATGGCAAGAGCCACACGATCGAGCGCCCGTTCCTGGTGCTGGCGACGCAGAATCCGATCGAATCCGAGGGAACCTATAATCTGCCCGAAGCGCAGCTCGACCGGTTCATGTTCAAGCTGCTCGCGAGCTATCCGCAGGAAAGCGAAGAGGCGCAAATCCTCAAGCTGCATAGCCAGCAGATCGACGTGAACCAGCGGCTCGAATCGGAAGTGAGCACGATCACCTCGCGCGACGAGATTCTGGAGACGATCCGCCAGAACGCCCAGGTGCGGATCGACGACCGCCTCGTCGATTACATCAACAAAATCGTCCGCCGCACCCGCGAGTGGCCGCAGTTTCACATGGGAGCCTCCCCCCGTGCCGGCATCGCGCTGATGCAAGCCGCCCGGACCCTCGCCGCCTTCGCCGGCCGCGACTACGCCGTCCCTGACGACGTTTTTCAAATCGCCTTGCCCGCCCTGCGGCATCGCGTCGCCCTCACTGCCGAGGCCGAAGTGGAAGGGCAAAAGGTGGACGACCTGCTCACCGAGCTGATCCGGTCGGTGGAAGTGCCGAGACTCTAGGAGGAAGCACCAAGAACCAAATCTCAAATCACAAACAAATTCCAAGGATCCATGAGTGAATGACCGCACTGTTTCGAACCTTGAGTTTTCGGATTTGGAATTCGTTTGAGATTTGATGCTTGAGATTTGGTGCTTTGTTCGCTCGCGAAACCATGACTGTTTTCACCGACTTCCTCCGCGACTCGGGCCCCACGCTGATCCGCCTGGCGGGGCTGCTCATCGTGCTCGCCTGCTTGCCGCTGGTGCTGCTGGCGGCGTGGAAGAAAATCTATCCGCATACGCCCCTGCTGGTGCTGCTGGCGGTGCCGGTGCTGCTGACGTTTGGCCTCTTGATCCAGCCTGGCCTGTTGCCAGTGATCCTGCTGATCGACGTGGCGGTGGTGGTGATCGGCGGCATCGACCTGCTCACCCTGCCCGGCCGCAAGACGTTTCAGCTCGACCGCGAAGAGACCACCCGCATCGCCTCGCTCGGCCAGAACCACCGCATTACGCTACACGTCAGCAATCTTGGCTGGCGCTCGCAAACGGCCTGGCTGCGCGACGACATCCCGCAGGAGTTCGAGCCCACCCCCAAGGAGTTCGTCCTGCGCCTCGCTCCCCGCAGCCGGACGACCGTGCATTACGAGCTGAAAGCGAGTCGCCGAGGGGCGTTTCAGCTGAAGCAATTGAATTTGCGGGTTCGCAGCCTCCTCGGCCTGTGGCAGCGGTTTCTCGTTTTTCCCGACGAAACGGCGATCCACGTCTATCCCGACATGAAGCAACTGGCCGAATACGCCCTGCTCGCCCGC
>JANRLS010000102.1:0-22207 GCA_033762315.1 Pirellulaceae bacterium | reverse complement strand
GGCGGCATGTTTGGCGTCGCCGGCGAGCGGCTCGAAGGTGTAGCCATAGATGGGCGTGCGAACCGGCGCTTTGCCGACGACCGGCTGTTGCTTGAGGTAAGCGAGCAGTTCATAGAGCACGTCGGCCTGGTGAACGACGCGGCGGACATAGCGCGTCCCCCCGAAATAGGCCAGCGGCAACCGCGGCACGGCGCCGGCGAAGGTGCCGATGCTGTCGATCTGCCCGGCGGCATTGCGGAGGCCGAATTCGTAGCGGTAATTCAGCGGCTCTCCGGCGGCGGCCAGGTTAAGCTGCCCATCGCTCAGCGTATCGATCTGGCTGCCGATTTCGACCCAGTCGGTCGCCTTGCCCGGCGGCACGACGAGCGGCTCGAACTTCGGCCACTTCCGCAGATGGACCCAATAGGGTGAATGATCGGTCCCGATGCCGCCGACATTTCCCGCGGCGGAGATTGTCACCGGCGCGGCGCTTTGATTATGCACCTTGAGATAGAGATCCCCCGACTGCGTCAGCATCCCGTCGAGCGGCAGGTAATTTTCCTTCTCGATCCGTTCGGCGACTTCGTCCAGCCTGGTGGTGAGCATGACGAGGTCGATGTTGCGCTTCGCGGCCGGCTCGGGCTGCTGATCGGCGATCAGGCGAATGATCGCCCGGCCGGGCTGCAAGGTGGCGAGCGCATCGTGCCCCTCCCAAACGACGCTTTCCCCCGCTCCCCAGGCCCATTTCAGCTCGGTTTTCAGCTTCTCCTTGAAGGCCCAGATTTTGAGATTGCTCCGCGCGCCATACAGCCGGTCGAGCGCCAGCTTGCCGTTTTGCTCGATCTGCAGGCGGAACTGCGTCTCGAAACGATAAGCCGCCTCATAACGGACGAGGGCCAGATACTTGCCCGACGCCGGCACCTCGACGGCTAGCTCCGCGACCGTTCGCTCCCCTTGCTCCGGCGCGCCGAGATACGCCTGCCGACTGAGGAACGTGTTGGCCAGCGTTGCCGCGTAGTAGTTCGTGCCGTAAGGCCTCGCCAGCCAACCGGGCGAGCGTACCTGAAACTCTTCCCCTTCGCAGACCAACAGCCCATCGGGCTGTGCCACGAGCGCCGGCCGCGCTTTGCCGAGCGCCTGGGCCGCCGCGACCGGATCGGCCGATTGAGCCGCGGCGATGGAGAGCGTGGTCAGAACACCGGCAGCCAATCCAAGGAAACAGAGAGGCAGCTTCATGACAGTTGCTCGCGAGGGTGGAGAGGATCGAAACATTCTGGCGATCCGCGCGGCGGCAGTCCACCGGAAACCAAGGCCCGACATGTCACTTGGCAAGTCCGTCGAGCGCCGCGCGAATCGACTCCAGTCCGACTGCCGGGGCCTGGCAGGCGAAATCCTGGCAGATGTAGAGCGTCGGCTGGCCCTCAATGGCAGTCCGGCCGGCAAAAAGCGGAGCGAGCGATTTCGACTTTTGAACTTCGGATTTCGGACTTCCGCCCACTGGGCGATAAGCAAGGACGACGTTCGGCAAGTAGCGCTGGCGAATCGTTTGCAGCGCGGCGGCATTGTGCGCTTCGTCCGCGCCGCCGATCAGCACCAGCTCGCGCACCGGTCCGAGCCACAAGTCGAGCGCGATCAAGAGTTGCCCGGCGGCCGTGGGGGAGCGCTGCATGATGGCGAGGCCGGCCAGCAGCGTTCGGCGGGCAGATTCGAGGTATTCCGTCTGGCCGGTGAGCTTGCCGAGGCGAATCAGGGCGGTTGCCGCCATGCCGTTGCCGCTGGGAACACTGGCGTCGTGAAAGTCCTTGTTGCGGGCGATCAGCTGCTCGTGGTCGTCGGCCGTGAAGAAGAACCCGCCGCGTTCCTGGTCCTCGAACCGGGCCCGCATAATCTCCGCCAGCCGGGTCGCCTCTTCAATCCACCGCTCGTCGAACGTCGCTTCGTAAAGCGTGGCGAGGGAGTTGATGAAGTAAGAGTAGTCATCAAGATAAGCCGCGAGCTTCGCTTTGCCATGCCGCCAGGTGTGGAGCAGGCGGCCGTCCTTGGTCAGGTCGCTCAAGATAAAGTTCGCTGCCTTGGTACTTGCCGCAAGGTATCGCGGTTCGTTCAGAATCACCCCCGCCCGCGCAAGGGAGTCGATCATCAGAGCATTCCAACTCACCAGGATTTTGTCGTCCTTGCCGGGGCGCACCCGCCGGTCGCGAACCGCCAGCAGCTTGGTACGCGAATCGGCCAGTTCCGCCTCTAGCTCGGCTAAGTTCCAGCCGCGGGCCGCCGCGCATTGCTCAATCGACTTGGGCAGGTTGAGGATGCTCTCCCCATGCTCGAAGTTGCCGTGTGGCGAAACGTCATACACATAACAAAACCGCTCGCCGGCTGCGTCCCCCAAGATTTGCTTGATTTCGCCGGGCTTCCACACATAGAACTTTCCCTCCACTCCTTCGCTGTCGGCATCCTCCGTGCTGTGGAAGCCGCCGGCCGGGTCGGTCAGATAGCGGAGCAGGTAGTCGCACGTTTCGCGGGCAATGCGGGCAAACCGCTCGCCGGGCGAAGCCTGCGCCACGTCGAGATACACCCCCGTCAGCAGGGCATTGTCGTACAGCATCTTCTCGAAATGCGGCACCAGCCACCGTTCATCGACGCTATAGCGCGCGAAGCCGCCGGCCAGGTGGTCATAAATGCCGCCGGCGGCCATTTTGTCGAGCGTGTGCGTCACCATGTGCAGCAGTTCTGCTCGCGGCTGCCGCTTCCAAAGGCGCAGCAGCACTTGCAAATCCATGCTGTGCGGAAACTTGGGGGCCCGGCCGAAACCGCCGTGCGTGCTGTCAAACGCCCGCGACAACTGGGCGGCAGCTTGCTGCAAAATCTCCATCCCCAATCCACCGCCCTCTCCTGGCTCCTGCTCCCCTTCGTCCGCCAGCGCCGCCGTCAATTCCCCGGCCTGCGCCAGGGCCGCTTCGCGCCGGTTTTGCCAGGCGTCGATCACGGCCCGCAACACGCGGTCGAAGCCGGGCATTCCCATGCGGTCCGTGGGGGGCCAATAGGTGCCGCCGAAGAAGGGCTGCAAATCGGGGGTCAAAAACACCGACATCGGCCAGCCGCCGCGGCCGGTCATCAGCTGCACCGCATTCATGTAAATCTGATCGAGGTCGGGCCGCTCCTCGCGATCGACCTTGATGCAGACAAAATGCTCGTTCAGATACGCCGCGATCCCCGCGTTCTCGAAACTCTCGTGCTCCATCACGTGGCACCAGTGGCAAGCCGAATAGCCGATCGAAAGGAAAATCGGCTTCCCCTCGGCTTTCGCCTGGGCGAGAGCCGCCGGCCCCCACGGCTGCCAATTCACCGGGTTGTTCTGGTGCTGCAGCAGATAAGGACTGGATTCGTGAGCCAGGGCGTTGGGCATGGGAATTTCGAGTTTCGGATTTCGGATTTCGGATTTGCTCCCATGTTACCGCGCCGTGGTAATCTTAATGACGATGTCCCTCGCTCCTCGTCGCCGCTTTCGCGCTCCCACCGAGGACTGCGCCGCGCTCTTTGATCCGCCGCTGGCTGAAGTCCCCGCGCTGATTGCCGCCAATCAGGCCCTCGGCCGTGAGTTTGACAGCCGGGCGGGATTCCCGAGCGGATTTCGGCAAGAAGCGCGAGGGCTGGCCGTCATGCTTGCCCCGACAAGCCCACCGCGCGGTGCCGCACTTGCGAATGTCGATTCCCCCGTCATTCTGTCGGGGCATCAACCGGAACTGTTTCATCCGGGGGTATGGCTCAAGAATTTCGTGCTGTCGGCGATTGCCGAGAGGGCTCAGGGAATCGCGCTGAATCTGGTCATCGACAACGACGTCGTCCATGCGACATCGATTCGCGTTCCCACGGCGGTCGCGAGCGGATGGCCCCAAGTTGTGGAAGTACCGTTCGATGCTCCCGGCGAGCGGATTCCGTGGGCTCGCCGGTCGATTCTCGATCCGGCGGCGTTTATCACATTCCGTAGCGCAGTCCGCCGGGCTGGCGAGGGGCTGCTAGGGGCCGCGGGAACGGCGGACGGTCTGCTGCTTGACCGAATGTGGCCGCACGCCCTGGCGGCACAAGCGACGCAGCGGGCGAACTTCGAGCGGCTCATTCGACAGCAAAAACTTGGGCAATTGCCGGATGGGAACGTCTCGCGGTTCATCAATCTCGGCCAGTGCCTCGCGACCGCCCGGCACCAATTGGAAAGGGAAATCGGCCTCCAAACCGCCGAGCATCTATTGAGCTGGGTCGCGGACCACCACTTTCTGACATTCGCCGCCCACCTACTGGCCCGGCATCGAGAACTGCATGCCATCCACAACGACGTACTTGCCGACTACCGACTGCAAAACGGCATCCGCAACGCCGCCCAGCCGGTGCCGGACCTCGCCCGCGAAGGCGATTGGTACGAAGTTCCCTTGTGGGTCTGGAGTTGGGCCGACCCCAAGGCTCCGCGGAGGCGGGCTTTTGTCCGGCAAGTCGGCAAATCGTGGGAGCTTTCCGACCTCGCGGGCCTGACCATTCCCGATTGGTCGCGGGCCGAGAACCCGCCGCTCGAACTGATGCAGCACCAGATGCAGGTGCTCCCCCGCGCCCTCATCACCACGATGTACGCCCGGCTCGTTCTGTCGGACCTCTTCATTCATGGCATTGGCGGGGCGAAGTACGACGAAGTCACCGACGAGATCATCCGCCGGTTTTTCGGCCTGGAACCGCCGCGCTACCTGACGGCAACGGCCACGTTCCGCCTGCCGATCGAGCGCCCGCAAGTGGCCATCGAAGATCTGCGCGATAATAGCGAACGCCTGCGAAACGTGCGCTACCGCCCGGAGTCGTTCGTCGGCGATCCGCTGCTGGCGGGCGAGCCGGCACTGGAAAATGAACTGGCGGCGCTGGCGGCAGAAAAGCGCGATTATCTCGCCCGCCACAAGCCGCGCCGCCGTCCACGCGAGGTGTTCGCCGGCCTCGACGCCATCAACCGCGCGATGCATGAGCGGCTTGCGCCGGTTGAAGAACATCTGCGCCGCGAGCAGGCGCGATTGGCGGAGGAATGGAAGACCGCGCGGGTGCTCGGTTCGCGCGAGTTTTCGTTCGTGCTGTTCCCGGAAGATTATTTAGTGCCGCGCCTACTAGAACTTGCCCGCCTTCCGGCGTAAGTTACGTCGATTGGGCGACTCACGATGGGTCGCGGAGGGATTCGACACCAGCGAGGGACTGCGGATGAACACGCGCACCGTCCGACCGGTCGCACGCCTTACCGCTAAACGTTCGAAAGCTCCCGCTTTGGCCGCCGTGATTGCCCGGCCGGCCGCGCCGCCAACCGAGGGGCTGCGCCTCTTGCCGGCCCGCTCCGGCGATCATCTGGCGATTCATCGCCTCCTCTTGGCCACGTTTCATGGCCCTTCCCCCGCCGAGTTTCAGGCCCAGACCGACGCGCCGGGTTACGATCCGGCCGATCGGCTGGTCGTGAAAGATGGCGAAGAGCTGGCCGCCCATCTCCGCCTTAGCCGGGCGACGATTCACTTCGGACCGGCAACCGTCGGCGCGGCAAGCATCATGGACCTGGCCACCGCGCCGGAATATCGGGGCCGGGGCCTGGCCAGCGCGCTTTTGGAGGCGGCGGAGCGGCGGGCGAGCGAGCTTTCGATTCCGCTCGGCCTGGTGCGAACCCGCGTGCCGAGCCTGTTCGTGCGGCAAGGGTGGGCGGTGTGCGGCCGGCACGTGTTTTCGACCGCCGGCGCGCGGGGGGTGCTGGCCCAGCTGGGCTCGACCGCCGAGGGAAACCTGCTCGAAGAGGCCGACGACAACGCCCACTGCTTGTTGCGCGTCGAGCGGCCGGCGATCGTGATTCGCCCCCTGCGGCGGATCGAGCTCCCCGCGGCGATGCGGCTCTATGCCCAAGCGCTGCCGAGCCGCTTTGGCTCGCCGGTGCGGAGCGAGGAATTTTGGGAATGGCTCGTCAATCGCGGGGCCTGCGACCAGATGTACGTCGCCGCCGAGGGGCCGGAACCGGTCGAGTTCGCCCGGCAAGCGGCGGCCATTCGGGGCTGCGTCTTCGTCCACGAAGGGCGGATGGTCGAGCTGCTCGTCGAGCCGGGGCGCGACGACGTGGCCCGCCGGCTGGTGGCCCGCGTTTGTGCCGACGCCAGCGAAATGAACCAGTGGCAAGTGCGGCTCGATGCCCCGCCCGATGACCTGCTGCATGGCCTCTTTGGCGCGGCCGGCGGTCAGGTGCGGCAGGCCGAGGAGCTGGCGAGCGAAGTCTTCATGGCCAAGGTGTTCGATCTGCCCGCCTTGCTTGGCCGGCTGGAAGGAGTGCTGGCCGAGCGGGCGCGCGTCGCCGGCTTGCCGCGGCCGGTCGAGCTGGGGCTGGAGATTCAAGGCGCGCCGCACGCCGGCCGCACGCATAGCACGCCGGTCGAACGCTTGAAGCTGACGGTCGGCAACTGGGGAACCAGGCTCGCCGCCGAGCCGCTGGGCCGGCATTATCTGTCGCTCCGCAAGCGGGATGTCGCGCCGCTGGTGTTGGGGCATTGGAATCTGCCCGACCTGATCGATGCCGGCCGCATCCGGGCCTCGACCAAGACCGCCCGGCAAGTGGGGCGCGTGCTGTTTCCCAAGCTCCCCTGGTGGCGTCCGCCGCTGGATGACCTGCTCTCTTAGAATTCATGCCCTCCGCCACTCAATACTGGCTAGTCAAGACCGAGCCGGAGTCGTTCTCGATTCAGGATCTGGCCGCCGCGCCCCGGCAAACGACAGCCTGGACCGGCGTGCGCAACTACCAGGCGCGAAACTACCTCCGCGACCAGATGCAAGTCGGCGACCGGGTGCTGTTTTATCACAGCAGTGCCGACCCGCCGGCGGTGGTGGGCACCGCGAAGATTGTCCGGGCCGGCTATCCCGATCCGACCGCGCTCGACAAGGCCGATTCGCATTACGATCCGAAATCGACCGCCGACAACCCGCGGTGGTATGTGGTCGATCTGCGGCTGGAGCAGATTTTTGCCGCTCCGCTCCCGCTCGCATCGCTCCGCGAGGTTGCCGCTTTGAAAGAGATGGAGCTCTTGCGAAAGGGTTCGCGGCTGAGCGTGCAAACCGTGCGCAAGGCCGAGTTCGCGGCGATCTTGAAGCTGGCGGGGAGCAAGTAGGGGCGCTCCTTTCCACTTTGGAACTGCCGGGACCAAACTTGGTCCCGGTCCTCCCCGACCCCGCCACAAACCTCTCCCGCATCGCGTTTTGGAGCCACGAACATGAATCGCCACTTGCTCGCTCTCGCCTGCGGACTGCTCGCCCTTCTCGCCACGGGCTGTGGTCCGAGAAACCCGCCGACGTATCCCGTCACGGGGAAGGTGACGCTGGAGGATGGCACGCCGCTGGCCGGCGCGCAGGTGGAGTTCGAGGGGAAAACGCCGGCCGGAGAGACGATCAACGCCAGCGGCGAAACGGGGCCGGATGGCGTCTATATGCTGACCACGTTCGAGAAAGGGGATGGCGCGGTCGCGGGAGAGCATCGCGTGATTGTCGCCCCGCCGGCGAATGTGACGCCGAGCAATTTCTCGGGCCCGCCGCCGCGCGACATCATCGACCGGAAGTTTCGCTCGTACGAATCGTCTGGCCTGTCGTTCACCGTCCAGCCGCCGCCGGCGAAGAACGAGTACGACATCACGGTGCAGGCACCGAAGTAAGGTGAAGCCAGGACAATGACGGCAGGCGCTCGCGCCTGCCCCACGTGAGCGCAACACGTCAGAACTTGACACTCTCGCGGCGATAGCTGAGGTCGAGAATCTCCATCGGGTGCAGAATCTTCAGCACCTCGCCTTGCATCCGGGCTTCGCGGGCAATTTGCAGCAGGCAGCCGGCATTGGCGGTGATGACGACGCGGGCGCCGGTGCGGCGGATGTTGTCGAGCTTGCGACGGGCCAAACGCTCGGCCATTTCCGGTTCGGTCAGGTTGTAGGTGCCGGCAGCGCCGCAGCACAGTTCCGACTCGGCCAGATCGACGAGCTTGAGGCCGGGCACCTTTTTCAGCAGGTTGCGGGGCTGCTCGCGAACTTTTTGGGCGTGGGCCAGGTGGCAGGCGTCGTGATAGGTGGCGGTCACTTTGACATGCCCGGGGGGCTGGATCAGGCCGAGCCCGTCGAGAAACTCGCTGACATCCTTCACCTTGGCGGCGAAAGCGGTTCGTTCGTCGTGCCGTTCGTCGTGCCAGTGATGGCCATAGTCCTTGAGCATCGAGCCGCAGCCGGCGACGTTGACGATGATTGCATCGACGCCGCTGGCATCGAACGACTGGACGTTCGCGTCGGCCAGGTCGCGAGCCGGTTCGCTCGCCCCGCCGTGAAAGTGGATCGCCCCGCAGCAGGCTTGCCCGGCGGGAACGACAACGTCGCAGCCGTTTTCTTGCAGCACGCGGGCGGTGGCCCAGTTGGTTTGGCGGAAGAGGGCATCCCCCACGCAGCCGGTGAAGAGCGCGACCCGCGCCCGGCGCCGTCCCTTGGCCGCCAGAAATGCCGGCAGCGGGGGGGAGGGCTTTTCGAGCTTGGGCAGCAAGGTTGCCATGCGGCCCAGGCGCGCCGGCAAGAGTCGCCAAAGGCCGGTATTCACCAGCAGCCATTCCAGCCCTAGCCGCTGCGCCCAGCGGGCGGGAATCAGCGCCTGGCGGAGCTTCTCGGGATAAGGGAACATCCCGAACAGGATGATCCGGTGGAACCAGTCGTGCGATTTGGCCGCGGTTTGCTCGCCGCCGGCGGCTTCCATTTCGATGCGGAAGGGTTCGATCAGCTTGCCGTATTGCACGCCGCTGGGGCAGGCGGTTTCGCAGGCCCGGCAGTCGAGGCACAGCTCCAGATGCCGGCGGACTTCGTGCGTCAGGTCGAGGCGGCCGTCGCGCACGGCCCGCATGAGATAGATGCGGCCGCGGGGGCTGTCGTTTTCGTTGCCGGTTTCGACGTACGTCGGGCACGACGCCGTGCAAAGCCCGCAGTGAACGCAGTCGAGGAACAGCTCGTAATCGATCGAGCTGCCCGGCCGGCTGGCGGGATTGGGGCCGATCGCGGTCAGATTGAGCGGCCCGGCAGCCGGGGCGGAAGGGGGTGGAATCTCGGCGGTCGTCATGGTGTGGCGCTGGGGGGTGAATCAGACATACACAAACCGGCCGCGATTCAGTATATCGCGAGGATCGAACTCGCGTTTGACCGCCGACATCAGATCGAACGGGGCATCGATTCCCCCCCAGACGCTCTGATGGGTCATTTCGGCCCCCGACGGATTCGCCAGCACCACCAAATTCCCCCGATGAGCCGCCGCCACGGGCTGCAGCTTCCCCACTAAAGCCCGCGAGAGGCCCTGAGCCGGAAAGGTGGCCAGCTTGATGAAGACGGTTCCGTTGCCGGCATGGGCCTGGATCGAGCACCGCGGATCGAGCGCGCGGGCCGCCTCGGCCATGGCGGTGACGCCGCTGGGGACGACATTCGCCTTGAGCACCAGCGGCGAATTGCCCACCGCCGAAAACTCGATCAGGCCGTGCCACAGGGCGGCCGATTCGCCGACGACGAGCGGCGCGGCGACCCCCAAGGCCCGCCACTCGGCCTCGATCTGGCGAATCATATACTCGACTTCGGGAGCGGTTCCTTCGAGGCTGACGACGATGTACGACCGGCCCGGCGGCGCGCGGTCGAGCGCGGCGAGCGACGGATGGCTTTCCCACTCCGGCCCGGCCAGCAGTTCGATGGCGGCGGGAGTTGTTTCGGATCGGCCCAGCGCGGCGAGCAGCTTTTCCGCGGCCGCGGCATCGGCGGCGCAAGCGGCCATCAGCACCGATTGCTCCGGAATTGGCTTGAGCTTCAGAGTCACTTGCGTGATCACCCCCAGCGTGCCGAGCGAGCCGGTGAGCAGCTTGCAGAAGTCGTAGCCGGCGACGTTTTTGACGACTCGCCCGCCCCCCTTGTACGGCATTCCCCGCCCATCGACCGCGCTAATGCCGATGACGTGGTCGCGAATCGCCCCTTGGCCATAGCGGCGCGGGCCGTTCCAGTTGGTCGCGATAACCCCCCCGATGGTCGCTTGCCCAGCCAGCGGCACATCAATCGGCAGGCGCTGCCGCTCGGTGGCGAGCAGTTCCGCGAGCGATTGCATCGCAAGGCCCGCTTCGACGGTGACGGTCATGTCGCGAGCCGGATAATCGACGACGCGATTCAGTTTGGCAAGCGACAAGCCCGTTCCCTGCGCCTTGGCCGGCAAGCCAAAATCGAGGCTCGTGCCGCCGCCAATGGGGTAGAGCGGCGAGCTCGCCTCGAACGCTTCGCGCACGTCGGACGCGAGCTCCGCCTGGTCGGCGGGGGCAAGGGTGTTCTTGATCGGGAGTGTTTGAGAGGGACTCATCACTTACAGCGCCGCTCTCCTCCCTGGCCGCTTCTGCTCCATGCCGCAGCCGCCGGCGGTGGGAAGGAGCTTGTCGGGGCTGAGGTTATTGCGGGGATTGAAGGCGATTCGCAGGTTCTTCATCGCGGCCAGGTCGCCGTCGGTGAACATCTTGTGCATGAAGTGGATTTTTTCGACGCCGATGCCGTGCTCGCCGGTGACGCTGCCGCCGCAAGCGAGGCACTCATCGAGAATTTCGTTGCTGGCCTTCAGCACCTGCTGCACTTGCTGGGCGTCCCGTTCGTCGAACAGCAGGATCGGGTGGATATTGCCGTCGCCGGCATGGAAGACGTTGACGATCCGGATGCCATAGCGAGCGCTAATTTCGGTGATCTTCCGCAAAATGTGCGGCAGCTTGGTGCGGGGGACGACACCGTCCTGCGTGCAATAGCTGGGGCTCAGCCGGCCGATCGCGCCGAACGCCTGCTTGCGGCTCTTCCAGAGCTTGAGCCGCTCTTTTTCGCCGTTGGCCTGACGGACCTCGCGGGCGTGGCATTTTTTGCACAGTTCGATGATCTGGTCGCGCTGCTGGTCGAGCCCCGCCTCCAGCCCATCGACCTCGATGAGCAAAATCGCTTGGGCATCGAGCGGAAAGCCGAACTGAAACGCCGCTTCGACCGCCACGAGGATGCCCTGGTCCATCAGCTCCAGGGCGGCAGGCACGATGCCGGCCCCGATGATTTCGCTGATGGCGTTGGTGGCGTCGTCGATCGATTCGAACACGCCGAGCATCGTCCGGTAGCCTTGCGGATTGCGCGTCAGGCGGACCCACACCTTGGTGACGATGGCGAGCGTCCCTTCGCTGCCGACGATGGCCCCGACCAGGTCCAAACCGACCGGGTCTTCCGCCGGGCCGCCGATTTGCAGCACCCGGCCATCGGCCAGCACCGCTTCGACGCCGAGCACGTGGTTCACGGTGACGCCGTATTTCAGCGTGTGTGGCCCGCCGCTGTTCGTGGCCACATTGCCGCCGATGGTGCAGGCCCCTTGGCTCGACGGGTCGGGAGCGTAATGAAAACCGGTCCCTTTGAGGGCGTTGGTCAGCCAGACATTCACCACGCCCGGCTCGACGACGGCATAGCGGTCGCGAAGGTTGATCTCCAGAATCCGCTTCATGCGGGTCAGCACGATCATCACCCCGCCGCCGACCGGCAGGCAACCGCCGGCGAGGCTGGTTCCCGCCCCGCGGGGCAAAAACGGCACGCCCGCCCGGTTGCAGAGCTTCACGATCCGGGCCACGTCGGTCGTATCGCGCGGAAAGACGACAACATCGGGGCTATTTTTTTCGATCGTGAACCCGTCGCACTCATAAACCAACAGGTCGCTGTGGGCCGCCAACACGTTCTGCGGCCCCACGATTTCGCGCAGCTCGGTGACGATCGAAGAGAGGGGGAGCGTGGGCATGGGGCGGTGTGCGAATCGCGGGAAGGGCGGCCGGCCTGAATTATAAGTGGCCGCCAACCCTTCGCCAGCGGACGGAATTCTCGCGTGAATGCCCCGATCCTACCGCCCAAGGCAATACAGGGCCTTTTTGCCGCGGATGTAAATCCGGCCGTCGGAAGTGGCGGGGCTGGCGATAGTTTCGTCGTCGAGCTGATTTTCGACGAGCTTATCGAACCGGGGAGCGGCCGAGACGATGGTGCAGAGCCCTTCGGTATTGAGGAAATAGACGCGCCCCTCGGCGGCAATCGGCGAGGCTTTGTATTTTCCCTTCAGCCGCTCTTTCCACTTGAGATTGCCGCTGGCGGCATCGATGCAGCGGGCGATGCCGTCGTCGGCGACGACAAACAGCAGCTCGTTCCACACGACGGGGGAGCAGGTGTCGGGGGTTCCCTCTTCATAGGTCCAGGCGATGCTGCGATACGGAAGCTCCCCCTTTTTGTCGGGCTCGCCGGGACGCACCGCGACCAGCGGCTTGCGCATGCCGCGGGTGGCGAAGATCGTTCCGCCGGCAATGGTGGGGCCTGTCACCGTGCGGCCGCCGACGAGCCCCGGCAGGAACCAAAGTTGCTTGCCGGTCGTGGGGTCGTAGGCATCGAGCTGGTTGCCCCCCATCACCACGAGCTGAGTCTTTCCGCCGATGTCGCACACGAGGGGCGTGGTATAGGCGTCGCACTCTTCGGCTTTGGCGGCGGTCATGCGCAGGCTCTTCCAGCGGAGGGTGCCGGTGCGCAGGTCGTGGGCCACGAGATAGCTTTCGACCGGGGCGTCGCGCAGGTCGGCGAGCGAATCCTGCATGCAGACGGAAATGACCGTGTCGCCAACAATCACCGGGCTGTTGGCGTGCCCCCACCAAATCGAATACGAGCCGTATTCGTCTTGCAGGTTCTTCTTCCAATACTGGTGGCCGTCAAAATCGTAGGCCGCCAGATCGCCGTTGCCGAAATGAACGACGACCGTCTTGCCGTCGGTGACCGGAGAGGGGCTGGCCAGGTTTTGTAGTTGATGGAACTTCTGCACCGAGCGTTTCTCGGGCGTTTGCCGCACCGCCTCCCCCGCGCCGACTTCCTGCGTCCAAGCCACTTTGCCCGTTTTCTTGTCGATCTTGAGCAGCAGCAGCTTGTTCTCGGCGGTGTGCGAGGTGACGAAGATCGCGTCTCCCGCAATCGCCGGCGTGCTGTCGCCCCATTCCGGCAATGGGCACTTCCAGACAATGCTGCGCGACTCGTGCCAGACGATCGGCAGTTCCTTTTCGGAACTGACCCCCGTGCCTGCCGGTCCGCGCCACTGGGGCCAATCGGCGGCGGCGAGGGAACCACAACTTACGACTAGTAACGTCAGGTAGGCCAATCGCATGATCGGAACTTCGACTTGATTCCACGGGACCAGAAAACGCTTCTCACCTGTCAAGTTAGCCACGGATGGAACACAGATCAAACACGGACAAGAAATCCTCATCCGTGTTTCGTCCGTGTTTCATCCGTGGCTCCCTGCTCACGCCAACACTCGCTTGTGCTCTTCCCCGGCAATCTCTTGAACATAGCGCGGCACGCCGTAGCCGGGCAACTGGCGGCGCATTTGTTCGATGAGTCCGATCCCGCGGGAAACGGGCACCTCAAAGTGGGCGGCCCCGGCAACGCGGTCGAGTTGATGCAGGTAGTACGGCATCACCCCCAAGTCGATCAGTCGGCGAGAGAGGTCAACGAGCGCCGCGGCCGAGTCGTTGACCCCCCGCAGCAGCACCGCCTGATTGAGGAGCGGAATGCCGGCGTCGATGAGCCGGCGCAGGGCGGCGGCGACGGCGTCGTCAATCTCCTGGGCATGATTGACATGCACAACAACGATGGGCGTTAGGCGCGTGCCGCGCAGCCAGCCGAGCAAGTCGTCGGTCACGCGCTGGGGAATGACAATTGGCAGGCGGGTGTGAATGCGCAGGCGGCGAAGGTGCGGAATGGAGGCCAGGCGGTCGGCCAGATCGGCCAGTTGGCGATCGACCAGGGTGAGTGGGTCTCCACCCGAAAGCAGGGCCTCGTCGATGCTCGGATCGACCGCCAGCCGGTCGATGGCGGGCTGCCAATGTTCCGGCGAGCGGGGCCCCTCGGCATAGGGAAAATGCCTGCGAAAGCAATAGCGGCAGTGAACGGCACAGGCCCCCGTTGTGACGAAGAGCGCCCGGCCGCTATATTTTTGCAGTAGGCCTGGGCTATGCGTGGCCGCCTCATCCCCCACGGGATCGGCCCCAAAGCCAGGCACGGCAGCCGTTTCGTCGAGCGCGGGAAGGATCTGCCTCAGAAGGGGGTCGGCCGGGTCGCCGGGTCTCATTCGGGCGATGAAGGGCCAGGGGGCGACGAGCGGAAAGCCCTCTGCCGCCCGGCGGGCGGGTTCGACCAGGGAAGACGGAAGTCCAAGGATGTCAACGAGTTGCGCCGGATCGCGCACCGCCCGCCGCAGCTCGTCCTGCCAGCGGTCCGACTTGGGCCGGACAGTTTTCGCCTTCGCCGCTACAATTTGCATACGATCAGAATAACCATCCATTCCATCAGAATTAAGTAGGGAGCCTCCAGTGGCGACGTACCGGACGGGCGATTTTCGCAAGGGACTGAAAGTGCAGATCGACGGCGAGCCGTATCTCATGGCGGAAATGAACTTCCGCAAGCCCGGCAAAGGGAACGCGATCTACGAATGCACGCTGAAAAACCTGATTCGCGGCACCACGCTGAAGAAGGTGTATCGCGGCGGCGACGAGCTGGAATCGGCCGACGTCGAGGAAGTTCCCTGCACCTTCCTCTACAAGCAGGGGGACACCTTCGTCTTCATGAACTCGAAGACCTACGACCAATACGAGCTGTCGAAAGACCAAGTCGATGAGGCGTGGAAGTTTTTGACCGAAGGGCTGGCGGTCAGCGTGCTGCTCTTCAACAACTTGCCGATCAGCATGACCCCGCCGCCGCACGTGCAGCTCAAGGTCGAATATTGCGAGCCCGGTGCCCGTGGCGATACGGCCACCAACGTGACCAAGCCCGTGAAGGTGGAAACCGGGGCCGAAATCCTGGCCCCGCTGTTCATCAATATCGGCAACGTGCTGAAGATCGACACGCGAACTGGCGAGTATATCGAGCGGGTTTCGACGTAGTTCGTTCGCGCGGTTTTGCGAACCCTCCACCAACAAGAATAGCCGGGAGCAAACTTGCTCCCGGCTTTTTTGTTTGCCGTCATGGAGAGGAAGACCGGGACCAGTTTGGTCCCGGCTAGGAAAGATGGCGGCGTCGCTCGACCACGCCACTACCGATTCCGTAGCGGGTTCCCCGCGGCATTGCGCGGAGTACCCGAGTAGCTGGCCGGAGCGATGGAGGCCGGAGAAGTCGGTGCAGCCGGAGCGGCAGCCAGCCCGCTGCCGATGGGACCGGCGGCGACCGGGGCTGCAGCCGGGGCCGCGGCCGAAACAGCCGGAGCGGCGGGGCGAACCCGCGTTTCCAGCGGCGGCATGGGAAGATCGTTCCCGCTGCCGGCGGCCGGCGGAGCGGCGGGGGTCGGCTGGGGTGTGCCAATCACTTCAGTCCCTTCAGGCAGCGTTTCCAGCGGCATGTCGGTAATCACACCCCCGTGCTGCGGCACCGCTCCACGGCTGATGACCTTCGGCCGAGTCCAGCCGTAGTCGATGTAGGTGCCGGCATCCCGTTCGCGAGCGCGGCCGAGGGCGTCCCAGTAGGCCTTCTGCGGCCAGGGGCCTTCCTCGAAGCAGATACCGTTGTATTCGAGAATCGAGCCCTTGCGGGTGTGGAAGTCGGCAATCGCCTTGTTGTATTCGGCGACCGCATTCCAGAAGGCGGCCTGGCCCTGGGCCCGGCGGCGCTGAGCTTCCAGCACATCGTTCAGCGGCACGCGACCACCGCGGTACAGAGCTTCCATCGCTTCGACTTCCTTCTGCGAGGCGGCCCAGCGGTTGGCGTTGGTCTGGGCCAGTTGGAAGTTGGTGTCGAGGTGGCGGATCGACTTCGTCAGGCCGTGGGCCACGTCGAGCTCCATGTCTTCGAGCAGGGCCTGCTCGCGAGCCAGCCGCAATTGCCCGTGGCGAACGCCGGCCAATTCCCGCCGGAAGCCGATGGGCATGGTGGCCTGCAGGAAGATGGTCGCTTCCTGGTTGTTGCCGTCGGTCAGATTCTCCCAGGCAGTCGAGCCCGCACCAGGGAAGTTGATGCCGTTGCGGTCGGCTTCGATCAGGTCATCGCCCAAGCCGACCCAGCGATAGAGGGCCCCGACATCGAGCTGCGGCAGCAATTGGTTGCGGAACAGAATCAGCTCCATTTCGCGGGCCTTGATCGCCCATCGCTGCATGATGAGCTCGGGGCGGCGGGCAATCGCTTCGGCCAGCACGTCGCACCATTCAAAGTTGACGCGAGCCATCGTCGGGTCGTCTTTCGGACGGATCAGGCGGCCGTCGGTCGGTGCCAGACCCAGCAGAAAGCGGAGCTCGTTCTCGGTGTCATACAGGTTGCGCAAAGCTGCTTCGACCTGCGCCCGGAAGGCGAAGTATTGCTCGCGAGCCTGGGCCTCGGCCTGCACCGGCTCGACATCGTTGACGTACTTGTCGTAAACGATCCGCCAGGTTACGAGAGCGCTGTCGCGCCCCACCTTGGCCGTTTCCAGGTTGCGATAGGCGAGGAACAAGTCCCAGTAGCGGATTTCCACGTTGTTGAGCATGTACATCAGCTGCTCTTGCACCCCCAGGATTTCCTGGTCGGCCCCAATGCGGGCCAGGATGATCGGCATCCGGTTGACCTGCGCCCCGCGGCCGCGGAGCAAAGGCTGGCGGGCTTCGACTTCGAGCAGCTGAGTGTAGAAGCTGTTGAGGGCTTGGAACGAACCGCGCTGATTACCCCGGTCGTAGTTCGTGATGCTGCGGAAGAAATAGACCGTGCCTTCCGCGGTCCGCTTGGCGATTTGCGCCTGCATGCCGCCATCGCGCAGGTTCAGCGTTTGCGGGAAGCCTGTGAAGTTTTGGGAAGTGACGACGTTTTGCGGCCGGTCGGTGATGTTCCACAGCGCGCCGTTCGGGCTGCCGGTGACGGAGAGCTGCGCGTCGAAATCGGAGAGGGCCGCTTCGACGCCTTGCCGCACGTTCCCTTGCAGGCCCCCATCGACCGTCGGTCCGGCAAAGGCCGAGCCGCCGGGAGACTGCACAAAGTTGCTGATCGAGCCGATGGTTTGCCCGGGATTGCTTTCGACGATCGCCGGGTTGTAAATGCTGGAGAACTGTCGTGGGCCGAGCACCAGCGAGCTTTCTTGCATCCCCGCGAAGAGTTGCCCTTGCTGCAAGCGGGCGGCGACGCCACCGCGAATGATCTTGGTGTTGTTGAGCGCGATCGACATGCAGTCTTCGAGCGTCAAATCCCAGAATTCCTTGAACTCGGGATTGCTCAGCGTCAGGGGCTTGTCGGCGTGCTCGACATCGGCCAGTGGGGCCTGATGCACGTCCGGAACCTCCGGCTGCGTGGCCTTGCCGAGATAGTGCGAGAGGTCGCCGTCTTCCTGCAAATAGAACGGCTGCGTGGGGTGGCAGCCCGTGGCGACGACCAATGCCAAAACAAGCAGGATGCGCCAAGTAGATGCTGGCCGGCTCATGCGATTTCCATCCTTGGAGTGGCTGCCTGGGCAGCCGCGGTCAGGGTCGCGCGCCGGTGCTGGCTGCTAGCGGCGAATAATGCCGCATGGCTGCCCGCACTGGCCGAATTGGTCAGGCCCCCCTGACCGAACCCTGCTTGGCGGTTGCGCTCGGCGCAAACCTCCAAACCTGGAAATCGGTAGGCATGTTATCGTCCGCCCCACCCGCAAACTTTGGGGAAACGATTTCTTCCCCAAAGATTTTCGGGGCCGGCTTCCTTGCCTAGAGCGGGCAGAGTGCCCAGAACCTGCTAGCGGGCCGCACCCACCACTCACCACTCACTCTTCCCCACCCCTCACTCCCCTACAAATACATCCCCACATGCCCGCCGCTTTGCTCGACCTGCGCTTGCAGCTTGGCCAGCCGTTCTTTCGTCTTTTGCAGGTCGCCGGCTTCGATGTAGCGGTCGAACTCGACCCGCACGGCATGGGAAACGGCCTGATGGAACCAATCGACGACCGGGGCGGTGAGCCAGTCGCACGTCTCGCGGACCAGTTCGACCGAGAGGTCGCACAGTTTCGTCCGCAGGTCCGCCTCGTCGGTCAGCACGGTGCCGTCAAAGCGAAACTCGATCATCCCCTCTTCTTCGCGGTTGGTCAGGTGGAATTTGCACTCGGCGTTGTAGAGGTAATACGAATTGAACGAGCCGTGCTTGGCTAGCACTTCCAATATTCGCTCGCACCGCTGGCGAAATTTGGGGGAGGCGTCGAGCGGAATATCAAGCCGCCCCACGCTCCGCAGCGGCAGGCAATCGAACGTGATTTCAACCCAGCGATTCATGAGTCACCTCGGCAAAAGGGCAGCGAGGTAGTATAGCCGCGCCAGCCAAAGGTGAAGCGAGCCGAGGCTTCGTGCTAGCGTAGCCCCTGCTTCAGGACGCCGGTTTGCAGCAGTTCCGCGAGCGACAGCTTCAGCTTCCCCTCGTGCTTGGCGAGCGACTTATTGAGCTTCTCGACGAGCTGGGCGTTGTCTTCGGTCAGCTTGTCTTCCAGCATCTCGCGGGCCGAGTCGCTGAAGCTCCGGACGACCGGCCCATCGGCCAGGCCGACGCGGCGGAGATCGAAATCGAGAATATCGAGCTGGGCGGCGGTAATCGTCGGCTTGAGCGAGACATCGGGGGGAAACTTCGTCGGGTTCAGTTGCAGCGCCACGTCGGCATGGGCCGAAAGGCGGACGCTGGCATCCGCCTCGGCCGAAAGGCTGAAGATTTGCACTCCCCGCTCCCACAAGGCTTGCTTCCCCAGCACATGCACGCGGGCCACCGCCTCGACATCGAGCCCCACCAGGCCGTCCATCCGCTCTTCGACCCGGAGCACGCGGACGGCGAACCGCTCGTCCGGGTCGATCAGCTCCACGCGATACATCGTCCAGCGGCCGTCGTTGGCCTCGCGAAACTGCCGGTGTGTTTTTAGCTGGCCGTCGTCGAGTTGAATCGAGAGCCCGCTCGCCACGCGCCGCGTGTGGCCCCAGTTGCGGCGCTTTTCGTACTGGTGCGGCATCTGCTCGCGGGCCAGCTCCGTCAGCCAATCTTGAAAGGCCGGCGAGGGGACAAACGAACTCTCATCCGGGACGGGTGCGGGGGTTGGCTCGCCGGCTGAGAGCGGGGGGGCCATTGCTAGCAGGGCAAGGAGCAGGGCCGCGCGAGGGAATGTGCCGATCGTAAGCTGCCGCATGGTTCGCTTCTCCGCGGGCTGAAACTTCGCGGGAAGTTACGCCGGGATCCGTTTCGCTCCAAGGGCAACGCGAACGACGGCGCAAAAAAACAGCGGGCCGAAGGGATGCTTCGGCCCGCCTTGGGCTTTTTGTCGCGTGGTGCTAGGGCCTAGTAACGGCGACCGCCGCCACCGCCGCCGTAGCCGCCACCACCACCACCATAGCCGCCACCGCCGCCGCGGCCGCCACCGCCGCCACCACGATAGCCGCCACCACCACCACCACCGCCACCACGCTCTTCGCGCGGGCGGGCTTCGTTGACCGTCAGCGGACGGCCTTCGTGCTGCTGCTCGTTCAGACCTTGAATCGCCGCCTTGGCCCCGGCTTCGTCGGCCATTTCGACGAACCCAAAGCCCTTGCTGCGACCCGTGTCACGATCTTGCACCACTTGGGCGCTGCGGACCTCGCCGAACTGAGCAAACAATTGCTCGAGGCTCTCGCTGGTGACACTGTAGCTCAAATTACCGACATACAAGCGCGTACCCACCGTACAACTCCTGGACAAAACTGCCGACCCGCTGTGACTTTCCGGATCGAATTGAAAGGGGCCAAAACAGGGAGCCCACCCCGGTGGGAAGAGGCGTGAGAAGGGCAGCGGCCAGATTCCTACTAAGAACCAACGCTCCGGATCGCATCGTCCTGCCAACCGTCCGGAAATATACCAGTTCGCCACCCACAATACAGGGGAATTCGCAAATAATTCCCGATTCTCCCAAAAAGCCACTCTTTTTGTGGCAATTCTTGTGCGATGGTCCGTCGGCAGCGAACCGCCCGGTTTTCCAAGGCAAAACGCCGGCCACCCCTCTTCAGGGGACCTCCAGATCGCCTCGTCATGCCGGCAGTACCGGAACCCGGCCAATCGAATAGTAGGCAAATCCCCGCTCGCGCATGTCGGCCGGTTCATACAGGTTGCGGCCGTCGAAAATCACCGGCTGGGCCATCCGGCGGCGGATTTCGTCGAAGTCGGGATTCCGAAATTCCCCCCATTCGGTGTTGATCGCCAGGGCGTGCGCCCCTTCGAGCACTTCCATCGGCGTCTGGCAATAGACGAGGTCCTTCCCCAGCGGCTCGGCCTTCAGATTCTCCATCGCTTCCGGGTCGTGTACGGCAATCTTGGCTCCGGCGGCCAGCAAATGCTCGATCAGCGTCAGGGCGGGGGCTTCGCGAATGTCGTCGGTTTTCGGCTTGAACGCGATTCCCCAGACGGCAATGAGCTTGCCGGCCAGATCGCCGCCGAAGTGCGCCCGGATCTTTTCGATCAGCACATGCTTTTGGCGGCTATTGACCTCATCGACCGCGTCCAGCATTCGCGGCTCCAGCTTCACCTGCCGGGCGAGGTGGGCGAGGGCCCGCACGTCTTTCGGAAAGCAACTGCCGCCATAGCCGACCCCCGGAAAGAGAAACGCGAAGCCGATGCGGCGGTCGTGCCCAATGCCGCGGCGAACGTCGTTGATGTCGCCGCCGAGCCGCTCGCACAGGTTGGCCATTTCGTTGATGAAGCTGATCTTGGTCGAAAGCAGGGCGTTGGCGACGTATTTCGTCAGCTCGGCGCTTTCGGGGGTCATCGTCAGGAACGGCTTGTCGGTCCGCAGGAACGGGGCATACAGCTCGCGGAGGGTCTCTTCGGCGTATTCCGAGCGGACGCCGACCACGACGCGATCGGGATAGGTGAAATCGTTGACGGCGGCCCCTTCCTTGAGAAACTCGGGATTGCTGGCGACTTCGCACGTGCGGCCGGTCAGCGTTTTCAGCCGTTCGAAAATTTGCGTGTTCGTGCCGACGGGAACGGTGCTTTTGACGACGACGATGGCGTCTGGCCGCAAGTGCGGGGCAAAGCCTTCGACCGCTTTCCAGACGTACTTCAGGTCGGCGGCCCCCTTGTCCTCTTCGCGCTCGGAGGTGGGCGTGCCGACGGCGATGAAGACCAGCCGGGCGCTCGCCACGGCAGCCGCCGCATGGATGGTGAATCGCAGCCGGCCGGCGGCGGCATTGCGGACGACCAGCTCCGACAATCCCGGCTCGTAGATCGGCAGGTCTCCCCGCTCCAGCCGCTCGACCTTGGCCTGGTCGATATCGACGCACGTCACTTCGTTGCCGCTATCGGCGAGGCAGGTACCCGTCACCAGGCCCACGTAGCCGGTGCCGATCATCGCGATTTTCATGAGACATCCTATGCCGCGAGAGGAGCGCGAATTTTACCAGAATTTGGGACTTCGGCGTGTCACAGAGTATTCCCGCCCGGCCCTGGCGGGATCGGAGCGGGATGTGGGTGACGGTGATAACCGAGGCGGAAAAGAGAATATCCGCGTTAGGTAGCAGGACAAGCCAGCGAGGGCCTCGCTGGCCTACTTTCAATTACGGAGCCGGCGCTGGGGCTGCTTCCGCCGCTCCTTCGACTTCTTCGGGTGGGACGCGGACAACCGCCACGAGGGTGTCTCCCTCGTCGAGCGACATGATCCGGACTCCTTGCGTGTTGCGGCCAATGACGCTGATGTCCTTGGCGGCAATCCGCTGCAGTTTGCCGCGGGCGGTCATCATCAATAGCTCGTCGCTGTCGCGAATGACCTCGATGCCGATGGCGGGGCCGTTGCGCTCGGTCGTCTTGATGTCCCGCACTCCCATCGTGCCGCGACCTTTGGTCGGATACCGGCTGCTCGACGAATCCCCCTCGTCCTCCTCGGCGGCGGCTTCGGGCTCGGGCGTGGTGATCTCCTCGGCTCCCTCCTCGTCGGCCACGTCTCCTGCCGGGGCATTGGGCCCGATTGGCGTCCGCTTGCCATAGCCATGCAGGCAAACGGTGAGCAGCGTCGCCTCCGGATCGGCCACCACCATGCCAACGAGATAATCGCCGCTGCGCAGCTTGATGCCGCGAACCCCTTGGGCGTTGCGGCCGGACGAACGGACCGTCCCCTGACGGAAGCGAACCGCCTGCCCTTTGGCGGACGACATGATGATCTCGTCGCTTTCCCCCGCAATGCCGACGGCGACCAG
>JANRLS010000101.1:0-6518 GCA_033762315.1 Pirellulaceae bacterium | reverse complement strand
AGAGCTCTTGGCGGATGAAAATCTCGACACCCGCATCCGAGCCGCCCAGTCGCTGATTTTGCTTGAGGGGCGGAAATAGCTGGGTGTGAGGCTGACTCGGCAGGTTAGGAAACCTGACCGACGATCAGACCGTCTGGTGCTCGGGATATTTCACGCGGCCGTGATAGACGGCGGTGAGAGATTTAACGAGCGAGTCTTCGATCAAACGCAGCTCGGAAAGGGTGAGCCCGCATTCGTCGAATTGGCCATCGAGCAGGCGCTTCATGGCGAGGTCGTGAACGAGGCTTTCGATGCGGGCGGGTGTGGGATCGACAAGGGCTCGGCTCGCGCTTTCGACCACGTCGGCCAGCATTAAAACGCCCGCTTCCTTGGTTTGCGGCTTGGGGCCGGGATAGCGGAAGGTGGTTTCATCCAGCTCGCCGGCATCGGGATCGCGTTCCAGGCGGGCCGCCTCGCGGCGATAGAAAAACTCGACCAGCGTCGTGCCGTGGTGCTGCTCGATGAAATCGATCAGCGATTGCGGCAAGTGGTGGCGGCGGGCCAGGTCGGCCCCATCCTTGACATGGGCGATAATCACGAGCGTGCTCATCGCCGGTTGCAGCGATTCGTGCCGGTTGCCGTCCGGGCCTTGATTTTCGACGAAATACGACGGCTTCAGCATCTTGCCGATGTCGTGAAAATAGGCCCCGACGCGCACGAGCAGGCCGTTCGCTCCGATCGACTCGGCAGCCGTTTCGGCGATCGAGGCGACGTTGATCGAGTGGTTATAAGTTCCCGGCGCGCGGCGGACGAGTTCTTGCAGCAGCGGATGTTGCACGTCCCCCAGTTCCAGCAGGCTGATGTCGGTCTGCACGTCGAACATCCGCTCGATGAACGGCAAGAGGCCCGTCATCAGCACGCCGGCCAACAGCGAACAAAAGCCAAACCAGGCGGCCCCGACAAACAGCGCGACGAGGAACGAATCGCGATAAGTGGTCGATAACTGCTGCGTGGTCCACGAAAGGGCCAGGCTCGTCGCCCCGAAGGCCTGGCCGACCAAGGTGCCGACGCCGATGGTCGTCAGCATGACGACGAGCCCGGTGATCGCCCCGACATAGATCAACTTGGTGCGACTGCGGATGCGGCGCAAGAGCAAAATAGCCGCGGCGACCGAGGAGAGCAAAATCACGAACTCGGCCAGACCCTGCTCCAGCGAGAACGACAAAATGAGGGCGGCGGCGGCGGTCAATAGCAGCGCCAGCTCTTTTTCGTAGGCAATCGCCGCCGTCATGCCGAAAATAAGCAGCGGAATGATCTCGGCCCGCCACTGGTCGGCGGCCGCGATCCAGCCGAAGGTGATGGTGACGACGATCGCGGCGAGCAGCGTCATCAGACGGCGCAGATCGCTGAGCAGCTGATGGCGGCGGTGATAGATGTAATAGCCGCAGAGGACCGACATCGCGCAGTACATGCCGGCGAGGGCCAGGCTGCGGCCGAGGCGGTCTTGCCAGGTGAGATTCGCCCGCCAGGCGTCGTATTCCTCGCGCAAGAGCGCGATTTCGGGGGCGGTGAGTGGTTTGCCGCCGGGAGCCAGATCGGCGATGCCGGCCCGATAATCGACCAGCACGGGCGGAACCGCGGCAATCGCGCGGTCGCGTTCGAGCTGCGAGGCGTTCTTGTCGTAGGAGAGCGTTTCCGGCAGGCGCGAGGCGAGCCAATGGTTGGTCAAATCGGCGACGGTGGTGGCGTTTTCCACCATGCTTCCTTGCACCTTCAGCTCCGCTTCGAGTCGCTGCCGCAGGGCGGGCTTGGCCTTATCGATGCGGACATCCTCGACGCTGGCCCGCGTGGGGACGGCGTTATTGCCGGTGAGGACGAGAATCGAGACCTGGCTCCCCTCCTCGGGCGCGTGCTTCAGTTCCTTGAGCAGGCCGAACTTTTCGACTTCGCCAATCGCCCGCTTGACTGCTTCGTCGTAGCGGTTGTTGTCCATGCCGGCGGTGAAGAAGGTTTTGAGAGCCTCGAACTGGCGTTTGTCCTCGGCTGCCGGGAGGGCGGCATCGGGGGGCAAGAATTCGCGCCAGATGGCGATGAGTTCGGGGTCTTTTTCGACCGCTTCGAAAGATTCCCCCTGCACGAGACGGGCGACTTTGTTGGTCAGCTCTTGGCGGCGCTCTTCGAGCAGGCGGGGGTTGTTGATGTAAACCGCCTCGGCCGTGCGGCGGGCCTCTTCGCGGCGCTTGAGCGTTTCGGCTTCGTCCTCGCGCGAGAAATCAACGCGCGCGACGATCTTTCGCGGGGGGACGTCTCCGGTGCGGTAGGCAAACGGCGCGATTCCCGCCCCGGTGACGGCCCACAGCAAGAGCCACGCGACGAGCAGCACTCCCAGGCGCAGCAGCACATCGGGACGGCGCAGCGTTTCCCAACCTCGCGCGAAAAGGTTGGGTGGCAAGCCAAGCCCGGCGGCCCGGTTGCGGGGGCGACGAATCGATGCGTAGGACATGGTTGGCCGCGTCGGCGTGGGTCCCGGCCGACGCGGGGAGTTCTCGAATGGTTCTGAGTTGATTTATTCTCGTTCCCAACGTTTCCTTGGGAACGCCTGGTCGCGAAGCTCTGCTTCGCGGAGTGAAGCGGAGCTTGAGTACCAGAATTGGATCTACTACCGCGACTTGCGGGCCACGGCGGTTTTGGTTTCTTCCTCGTAAGCCCGGACAATCTCTTGCACCAGGCGGTGCCGGACGATGTCGGACTTGCTGAGCTGGACGATCTGAATTCCCTCGATGTCGCGCAACCGCGAGAGGGCGTCGATCAGGCCGCTGGCGCTGGGGCGCGGCAGGTCAATTTGCGTGGTGTCGCCGGAGATGACGATCTTCGAGCCCTGCCCCATGCGGGTCAGAAACATCTTCATCTGCGAGACGGTGGTGTTTTGGGCCTCGTCCAGAATGATGAACGCCTCGTTGAGCGTCCGGCCGCGCATGTAGGCCAGCGGCACCACCTCGATCACGTCCTGCTCCATGTAGCGTTTCATCTGGTCGTAATCGACCATCTCGTGCAGGGCGTCGAGCAGTGGGCGGAGATACGGATTGATCTTGGCGTGCAAATCGCCGGGCAAAAAGCCGAGGCTTTCGCCGGCTTCGACGGCCGGGCGCACCAGCACGATCTTGCGAATCTGGTGGTGCTTCAGAGCCTCGACCGCAACCGCGACGGCGAGGTAGGTCTTGCCCGTGCCGGCGGGGCCGACGGCGAACGTGATGTCGTGCTCGCGAATCGCCTGCACATAGCGGGCCTGGCCGCCGGTCCGGGGCACAATCCGCTTGGCCGCGTTGACTACGTCGATTGGGGGGGTGGTGACGACCCGCTTGCCGGTCACTTTGGCCAGGATATCGGCCACATGGTCGCCGCTGATCTCGGTGCCGGTGTCGATTTGGCTGTTGAGCTGGGTGAGGGCGGCGGTCGCGCGGGCAACCGCCGATTCCTCGCCGGCGACGTGAATTTCGCCGTCGCGGTGGAGAATCGAAACGCCCAGGGAATCGCGAATGGCCCGCAGATGCTGGTCGCGTGCTCCGAACAGAGTCAGCACCCGATGGGGATCAACCAGCGGAATTGTCGTTTCGGACATATCTTTCGGCGGAATCCCCGCCGCTACCCAGGCCAAGCCGGCAACATTGCCAATGTGTACCCTTGCCGCTGCGTAACCAAGTCACTGCGTAACCATGCCGGCAAGATTGCCCTTGTGTAATATACCCGACTGCCCACCAAAACCGCCAGCAACTGGCGAGCGGCGGCTTTAACTTATTGCAGGACAACCACTTGCGGCGATTGGTTCGCTCTGCCACGGTGGCAGCCCAACCGGTAACCGTGGCATAAACTGCACATTTTGTGCCCGGACGGGCGCAAGACAACTACGGCCGCATTTCGCTCGAGCCAGGCTCGGCGAGAAGCATCCGGTGGGGTTCGGCGTGCTCGTAGTCGTACACCAGCCATTGGCCGGCCTTGTCTTTGACCAAATGCAGCCGGACCCACCGCGGATAGTTGCCGCTGGCTTCCATGCCTCCTTGTCGAAAGCTGCCAGCAACGACGACGTTGAACTCGACCAAGGCGGTCCGCGGGTTGGCCCGCTCGTTCACGTCGATCCCATGCACTTTCGTCACGCGGCACTCGGTGAAGCGATAGTTGGGCATTTCGGTGCGGGCCCGGATCGCCATGTCGGGCCGGTCCGGGGCGATGTGCCGCACGACCTTCGCGACGTCGTTCGACTGCACGTCACGGGCGATTTCCGCCAGGGTTTGCCGAATCGCCTCGCGATCGGTCACCACCAGGCGCTCGGTGATTAGCAGTCCCGCCGTGATAGCAATCACCACCCCTAGCGCCGCGAGCCACGCTTTGCTGCCGGTCGAAGACCACAGCACTCCCGCCAAAAAGCCAAATACGATCCCCCCCAGGGCGATGTAGATCGGCTGATCGAAAAGCCAGTTCATGGAGTTGCCGGTTCTGAAGTGGCTGGTTGTGACCGTCGCCAGGACCACCAATACAGGCACCATGCGGCGGTGGTCAGAATCGCCATGCCGATAAACAGGGGCCGCAGGGTGATGAGCGTCTGGCCGGTGGTGGACATTGGCAGGCTGGGCTCTTGGCCCCCAAGATTCTGAGCAGCTCGCTCGCGGCCTTGAAACTCGCGCTCGATTTGCGCTTGCCGCGCCGCGAATTTCGGCCCCGCTAGCGCGAGCGCCACGAGGGCCGCCGTGCCAAACAGATAGGCCCAAAACCACGGGGAATCGGTGATCGAGCGAGACGCGGCAGCCATCTCCGCATTATACCCGCGCGGCTCGCGGCAAGCGTGGGCCAGCAACCGCACGCGCTATTCGATCCGAATGCGGATCGTTTGCACGCCGGGCGCGACGGCAACTTCCAGAATCCGCGGCTCTTGGGAGCGCGGAATGACGCTGATTTCGCCATTAGGCTCCTTGTAGGCCGCCTGCACATCGGCGAGCGAACCGATGCCTTTCAGCCGCAACTGCTCCCGCAAGTCGTTTTCCGAGAGGTGCGACTGGCGCAGCACGTCCCTGAGCGGCTCGCCATCGCGCACGATCTCTTTGACGCTTCCCTTGAGGAAAGTGCCAAACCACGGCCAGCGATAGGTGATCGACGTGAGCACATAGTGGCTGGCCACCAGCACGGCGGCCGCCAGCGCGCTCCCCGACAGCGAGGCATCCCCCGTCATGCCGCGGGCAAGAATCGAGCCGAGGATAAAACCCAAGATGACATCGAGTGGAGTCAGCCTGCTCAGCAGGCGGCTTTTGCCAACGCGGACGATCACGAGCCCGGCCAGATAGAGCACGACCGACCGCGCCGCGATTTGGTGCAGGGCGAGCTGTTGGGGGGGATAGTCTCCGCCAAAAACCTGTTGGAGGATTTCCTCCATGAGCGTTTCTCCCATTCGGCGCGGCCTATCCCTGCCGCAGTTGCTCGTCCATACCTTGCTGTAATTGAATCAGGAGCTGGTCGATCGCATCGAGGCGGATCACGCCCAGACGCGGATACTCCATGTCGAGGATAACGAAAACCGTGACCGCCGTGATCGCCGCCAGCAAAACCACGTGCAAATGACTACGGCACTTGCCGCCGGCCATCGAAACGCCGGCGAGTGCCGCGCACCCCCAGCCGACGACAAACAGCAACGCGAAAATGACATAGGGGGGGTGAATCTGCGAGTTGGCGGTTCGTTCGGCCGAGATATCGAACATCTCGTTGAGCGCCGGCAGCAAGAGCATCCTGGCCGTGGGCGATTGTTCGGCGGCGGTCGCCACGAGAGCTTCGTTCCAAATCTGCTCTTGCAACTCGTTGCAATGCTCGAGTTCGGCAAAGGCGGCGCTCAGGTCGGGCAAGCGGTGATAGGCGGCCAGCCGGGCAGCGACATAGTCGCGAAAGAGGACCCGTAGCTTGGGTTGCTGGGGAGCGGAGAGCAAGTCAATCCGCAGCCAGGCGGTGCCGATGGCGTTGGCTTCGAGAATGACAAGCTGGCGGCGCTGGTCGAAGCGGCCCGCCGCGCCATAGAAGGTGAAAGCGATCAGCAGGCCGAAGAGGGCGAACATCGCCCCTTCGATCGCTCCCGCGCCGATCCGGGCTCCTTCGGGATCGGCCGCGATGCGCCGCCGGCCATGCCATCGCCCCAGTTCCTGAAAGGCGATCATGCCGGCCAACAGCACGATCGACAGAGCGACGGCAATGACGGTGAACAACATGCCGCTTGGTTAGGTTCCAAATTCCGGCCGGCGACGGCCAAGCTGCGATTGCAGCCGGGCGACGATCGAGCTGTGCATCTGGCTGACGCGGCTTTCGGAAAGATCAAGCGTCGCGCCGATCTCCTTCATCGTCAGCTCTTCGTAGTAATACAGAATGATGATCAGCCGCTCGTTGCGGTTGAGGCCTTTCGTCACCAAGCGCATCAGGTCGTTCTTTTGGACGCGGCGGGTGGGGTCTTCCCCCTTTTTGTCTTCGAGGATGTCGATCTCCCGGACATCCTTGTAGCTATCCGTTTC